>JBKOZJ010000092.1:0-10033 GCA_046725875.1 Actinomycetota bacterium | reverse complement strand
CGGCTCGACCTCGCGGCCAGCTTGATCATCCAGCCGGTGGTGCTCTTCCTCGACGAGCCGACGACCGGGCTCGACCCGCGCAGCCGGCTCGCGATGTGGGATGTGATCTCGGAGCTGGTCCGGGAGGGTGTGACGCTCCTGCTCACGACGCAGTACCTCGAGGAGGCGGATCGGCTCGCCGACTCGATCGCAGTCGTCGACCACGGCCGGGTGATCGCGCGGGGTACTGCGGACGAGCTCAAGGCGCAGGTAGGCGGTGAGCGCGTCGAGGTCGTCGTACACGAGCGCGAGCGCATTGCCGAGGCCACCCAGATCATCACCACCGTGTCCGGGGCCGAGGCGAGCGTCGACGACCATACCCGCAAGGTGACGGCGCCGAGTGTGGGAGGGTCCAAGGTGCTCGTCGAGGTTGTCCGCGAGTTCGACACGGCCGGCATCGCCATCGACGACATCGCGATGCGCCGGCCCACGCTCGACGACGTGTTCCTCACGCTCACCGGACACCACGCCGAAGACGCGGAGAGCGACGAGACGGCGACCGAAGCCACAACGGAGCCGGAAGGGAGTTCGCGATGACCGCCGTGACCGAGACAATCGCCGGCCTTCCCCGACCGAGCGGCCGGCCCACCTTGGGCCACAAGGTCTCGGACGCCATCGTCATGACTTGGCGGCAGTTGCTCCAGACCGTCCGCGTGCCGGATCTCCTGGTTTTCGCCACCATCCAGCCGATCATGTTCGTGTTGCTGTTCGCCTACGTGTTCGGCGGCGCGATCCCGATCGTGGAGGGGAGCTACCGGGAATATCTCGTCCCCGGGATCTTCGTGCAGACGGTCGCATTCACGACCATCGCGACTTCGATCGGGCTGGCCGAGGATCTCAAGCGGGGTCTGATCGACCGCTTCCGGTCGCTGCCCATGGCGCGGTCGGCGGTGCTGCTTGGCCGTACCCTGGGTGACTCGGCCCGCAACCTTCTAGTGCTGTTCGTCATGTCGATCTGTGGGCTGATCGTCGGCTGGCGGATCCGGGACGGCTTCGTGAGTGCGGTTGCCGCCTACACACTGATCATGCTCTTCGCGTACGCCATGAGCTGGGTGGGCGCGTGGATCGGCATGATTGTGTCGAGCCCCGAGGCCGCCAATAACCTCGGCTTCATCTGGCTGTTTCCGCTGACCTTCGTGTCCAACCTGTTCGTGCCGCTGCAAGGAATGCCGGAGTGGCTGCAGACGGTCGCCGAGTGGAATCCGATCAGTGCGATGGCGGCCGCGGTGCGAGATCTCTTCGGCAACCCGAGCGCGAACACTCCGGGGGACGTGCCATGGCCGCTGGAGCATGCGGTGCCGGTTTCGGTGGGCTGGTGCCTGCTTATCCTGGCGGTCTTCGTGCCGTTGTCCGTGCGCAAGTTCCGCAACACCTCGCGCTGATCGTGCGCGATACCCCAGACCGACCGCGCCAGGTAGAAGGGGTCCGTCCGTTCAGTGGATTGGAGTACGGACCCCTTCTCCGCCCTAGGAACCGGCAGGCCGGTGCGCGAGGGAACCACCCGAACAGCAGTGGCGAGCCGGTCTCGGTCGCGGCACTCGAGCACCTCGACGGCCGCCAGCTCGGCGAGCTCGCCGACGAGGTCATGGAACCCCCGGGACGGTCGGTCGGATCGGAGCCGGCCCGTCATCAACTCACGATGTGGATCACCGGCCTCAAAACGCAGCCCACTGCGATACGACCTACCGGCGGTGGCGTTGCAGCCGCCCGTCTCCCTCGGACTTATCAAGGAGGTGATGCGCCCGCGAGAGGAGGGTGCCGCCGCTAGCTGAGCGCGCCTTCGGCGAGCCCGAGTTCGTGCTCGGCGTGTCGGCGGACCCAGGAATCCATTTGCTTCCGAGTGAGCACGCCGCGGTGAACGGTCACCTGGATCGCGAGGCCGTCGAGGAGTGCGGTAATCCGCCACGCCGCCGCATGCGGATCCGAGCAGCGGAACTCCGACGACTGCACGCCGTCGTCGATGACCGCGGCCACCGCGTCCTTCCAGAGCAGGTCGAGCCGGCGGGAGACGGCGCGCAGCTCGGGCACCCGGAGGGCCGCGCCCCAGGCGTCGATCCACAGTCGCCAGCCCGGCGAGGACGGGCCGGTCGGCGAGTAGAGCCGGAGCACGGCCCGCAGTCGCTCGAGCGCAGCGCGGCCGGTCTCCCTGGCCTTGGCGAGCCGGAGCAGGTCCCGCTCGGCGGCGTACTCGAAGGCCGCGGCGAGCAGCCGGTCTTTGTTCGTGAAGTGATAGAAGACGAGTGCGGGGCTTACGCCCAACACACCGGCCACGTCGGCGACTCGGGTGCTGGCGAAGCCACGGCGCTCGATCTCCGCCACGGCGGTGCGTAAGATCTCTTCCCTGCGGGCCGCCGCATGCTGCCGCCGCACTCGAGTCCCCACGAGAAGAGACCCTAGAGGCTGCCCAACCTCTATGGGACGCACCGCGCCGATCAGCTGGAACGGTGCGTCAGACCGCGCACCGACACCAGAGGCGGTGGAACCCGGGCACGGGCATTTCGGCCTTTGCGCCGCGCGGACGGCCCGCGGTGCCTCCAGCGATCAGGCGGTGGCGGCGGTGCCTGATCCGCCGGCCGGCCGGGACATCGCGGCGATGGTGTCGTGGCGGAGCACGCCGAAGTCGATGCCGGCATCGGTCAAGATTCGGGGGGCGAGTCCCTCACCCTCTCGGAGGATGCCGAGCAGCAGGTGACCGTCGGCGATGTAGTTGTGCTTCAAACGCAGGGCCTCGCGCAAAGAAAGCTCGAGTGCCTTCTTCGATCTCCGCGTGAAGGGCAGCTGCCCACGGTGCTTCGGACGGCCGGCTCGGCAGCCGGACGGCGCATCGAGCGCGCCGGGGCCGAAGGAGGCTTCCACCTTCTCCCGGACCGTGGAGAGGTCGATCCCGATGGTCTCCAAAGCGTGGGCGTCGAGATCGTCCGAATCGGCAGGGATCAGGCTCGCGAGCGCGGCCGCGACCCGTGCGTGGTCGATGCCCTGAATCCACAGCATACGGGCACTGATCGTGTCTGGATCACGAACGAGCGCCAGGAGCAGGTGTTCGGTGCCGATCCAGCGGTGCCGGAGCTCTAGCGCCTCCAGTTCAGCCTGGCGCACGACCTCGCGGGCACTCTCAGTGAAGCGTTCGAACATCGTCATTTCTCCCTCGAGAGCAGCCCGCGCCTGGCGTACTTCTTGTGCACCGCTTGCTTGCTCACCCCAAGGTGCAGCGCGATCTCCTGCCACGACCAGCCGAGGTCCCGTGCGTTGTGGACCTGGAGGGCTTCGAGGCGCTCGACCAAGGTTCGAAGGGCGCGTACGGCGCGCAGCCCGACTGCCGGATCGCGACCGCCGGCCTCGGAGGCGAGCTGCAGAGTGTCACTCATGGTGTCAACTTACGTTGACACCATGAGCCGTGTCAACCCAGGTTGACGCGCCAATCTCAAGGCGCCCGCGATCGCCGCCATTTCGCCACTCGAGAAATTGCAATGCCTGGGCCGAGGGCAATGCGTCGAGTGCCGGGCCAGTCAGGTGGCCTCGGAGACCTCGTAATGGGTTGCGGTCGTCTCGCGGTCGACGAGAAATTGATCGTCCTCGCTGTAGAACACCGCGGTCTCATAGTCGTCGCCCGCGAAAGCTTTGACGGATTCGATGGACTCCCAGAATGTGAGCGTCACGAACTCAGTCCGGTCGCCGACCGTCCGGTAGAGGATGTACGCGGCCCTGTTTCCCGGAGTTCGGCGGTAGTCGGGGATGCCGGTCGCATACAGGTATCTGATGTATGCGTCGGTATCTTCGGCTGTCGTCCAGCCTCGCCAAGTCCGTGCAATCACAACACCCTCCAGGTCGGATGGATTGTCTAGGCGGTGGTCGATCCACCAAGCTCACGTTCGAGGGTCGGCAAAGGCAGGAAGCCCAGCCACAGCAGTCGATCATGGAAGCCAGAAAGCGAGAACTCTCCACCTCGACCCGCGGCGGCCGCCCGCCACCGCTGTATCTCGCGTTCTCCGAGCTTGTAGCACAATGCTTGACCCGGCATCGCGATGTACCGGTCAACCTCGGCGGCCGCCTCCCAGGGCCGTCGACCCGTGCCAACCAGCACGTCGACCGCACGGTCTCGCTTCCAGCCGAGCGCGTGAATACCGGTGTCAACGACGAGCCGCGCCGCACGCAAGGCTTGCAGCTCGAGCATGCCGAGCCGCTCATAGTCGTCGGCGTACAAGCCCATCTCATCGGCGAGCCGCTCGCTATATAGCCCCCAGCCTTCGGCGTACGCGGCGCCCTGTAGCTCGGCGGCGAACCGCCACAGCGCCGGCCGGTCACGATCCTCCAGGGCGAGCGCGATCTGAAAATGGTGGCCCGGAATCGACTCATGGTAAGTCGTCGAAGCCACGCTGTGCCGCGAGCGTGGCTTGGTGTTGATGTAGAACGCCCCCGGTCGCGAGCCGTCGGTGGTCGGGCCAAGGTAGTAGTCGAGAATGTGCTCCTCCTGGGCCTCGGCGACGGGTCGCACCTCGCAGTTCTGCTTGGGGAGCTGGGCGAAGAATGCCGGCGCGGCAGTCCAGGCGCGTTGCACCTGGTCTCGTACCAAGTTCACGAGCGCATCCCGGCCGATGGTGTTTCCGCCGCTCTCGTTGAGTCGGGCGACGGCCTGGGCGGCATCCGGATGGCCGAGGCGGCGCGCAATGATGCGCCGCTCCTCGTCGATCGCCGCCAGCTCGGCCGTGCCCAGGTCGTGCAGCTCCTGCGCGGACAGGTTGAGGGTGGTCCAGCCGCGAATCTCGGCCGCATACATCGCCTCACCGCCGGGCAGGACGCTCAGCCCGATCGTCGGCCGGGCCCGTGCGGCGTAGTCACGCAGCGCGGCCAGGTAGCGGACATACGCCGGATAGACCGCGGCTACGAGCGTCCCCTGCACGCGCTCGCGGACGCCGGTGTCGGTGACGGGCTCCAGCAGCGGCGACTGCGCGGGTGGCGTTTCCACCTGCCGCTCGACCATATCGATGCTTCGCTCTACGACAAGCCGCGGCGCCGTCTGATCCTGAGCAAGACCGTCCGCCATCACCTGCTCGACCTCGCGCAGGTAGCGGGGGATGGCCGAGAGCCGCCCTATGTAACGATCAGCACGTGCGGGCGTGTCGGCCAGCTGGAGGCTGCCGATCTGACCGGGCAGTTGTGCCGGGCCAAATAGGTGGCCGCCGATCATATGGCTGACCGCCCAAAACCGATCGAACCGGAAACGAACGATGTCCAACTCACGGCGCGCGACGGCCTTAACGAGATCCAGCACGGCTCGATCCTCGGGGCCGAGCGCCTCGCGGTCGAACCTTCGGCACTGGTCTAGCGCGGCGCCGTTGACGCGTTCCCGGTCGGCAAGCCCACCTTCGCTCAGGTCGGGCAGCCGGTCGTCCAGCTCCTCTTCGCCCACACTGGTGGCGAACACAGGGTGTTGCGCGATGAACTGTGCCCAGTAGCCGTCGACGAAGTCGCGGACCTGCGGGGTGACGGCCATCTCTGCTCTCCGATCACCATCGAAAACTCGGGCGTGTTGCCTGACTGTACGAGCCCGGTCCGACAGTGCCGGATGCTCCGGGACAGTGACCGGCGGAGAAGCGAGACGGCTGTGCTCGCCGCGGAGCCCGTGGAATGTTTCAGGTCTTCGAGGCTTCGGTTTCGCTTCGGGCCGCGAGGCGGTCGGCCGAGGCGTCTGGCTGGCGACGGTGCCGCGGCGCACGCCCGGGCGGCTGGTGAACGGGCGGGAGCTTGGGCGCCGGCGGTATGTCCCGGACCGTGTCCTCGTCGGCCGTAACGATGATG
Organism: Actinomycetota bacterium; assembly: GCA_046725875.1. Lineage (GTDB taxonomy): Bacteria > Actinomycetota > Actinomycetes > JAKEEW01 > JAKEEW01 > JBKOZJ01. Next base: position 4,198 of record JBKOZJ010000092.1, on the reverse strand, counting down.
GGCTCACCGAAATGCGCAGTCTCCAATGGATCACCGGAGGCCAGCCGGTAGGTAGCCAACTGCGGACCGACGTCCACCACCATGCAGCGTCCGTGGTAGCCGAGCCGAAAGCGCAGCCGCTGCAGCCCGGGCGGCAGCCGCGGCGCAAAGCTCAGCTGACCGTCATAGTCGCGCATGCCACCGAATCCGGCGACCGCGGCAATCCAGGCGCCGGCCAGGGCAGCGATGTGCAGGCCCAGGTCCATGTTTTTGTACAGATCGTAGAGGTCGGTGAATGCTGCCTCCCGCCAGTAGTCGTACCCAAGCTCGAGATGCCCGATCTCGGCGGCGAGCACCGCTTGGGTAGTCGCGGATAGCGACGAGTCCCGGACCGTCCGCGCCTCGTAGTAGGCAAAGTTGCGCGCCTTCTCATCGGAGGTGAAGGCATCGCCCCTCAGGTGCATCGCCAGGACCAGGTCGGCCTGTTTGATGACCTGCTTCCGGTAGAGCTCGAAATACGGGTAGTGCAGCAGCAGCGGATAGTTTTCCGGCGGCGTATGTTCGAAGTCCCACTCGTCGTGCTCGGTAAAGCCTTTGGACTGGCTGTGGACGCGCAACTGCTCGTCATAGGGCAGGTAGACGGTGTCCGCAGCCCTGGTCCACAGCACGAGCTCGTCGGCTTCGACGTTGAGCGCGTCGGCAACATCCGGCCACCGCTTGCACGCCGCGACCGCCTCCCGGAAGTTCCGCTGCGCCATGAGATTCGTGTAGACGTTGTCGTCCACCACCGCGGTGTACTCGTCCGGGCCGGTCACGCCGTGGATCCTGAAATTCCCGGCACCGTCGAAGTGGCCGAGCGACGCCCATAGCCGTGCGGTCTGGACGAGCAGCTCGAGCCCGACGGCCTGCTCGAACTCCCAGTCCTCGGTCGCGGCGACATACCTCGCAGTCGCGTCGGCAATGTCAGCGTTGATGTGGAAGGCGGCGGTGCCCGCCGGCCAATAGCCTGAGCACTCCTCCCCGCGGATTGTCCGCCACGGGAATGCCGCTCCGCGCTGGTCCAGCGTTCGGGCTCGATCCTGGGCGAGCGGCAGGATCGAGTACCGCCACAGCAACTCGTCCCTCGCCGAGCTCGCCCGCGTGTAGGTGAGTACGGGCAGAACGAATGTCTCGGCATCCCAGAACGCATGGCCGTCGTAACCCGGGCCGGTCAAGCCCTTCGCCGGGATCGCGCGCTGCTCCGCTCGCGCCGAAGCTTGGAGAACATGGAAGAGCGCGAAGCGCACGGCTTGCTGGAGCTCGGGATCCCCCTCGATCTCTACATCCGCGCCCGCCCAATACTCGTCCAGGAACCCCCGCTGCTCGGCGACGAGCTCGTCCCAGCCGGCCAGCTTGGCCGTGGCGAGCGCTCCCTCGACCTGGTCACGCAGGGCGGCGGCAGACCTGCGGTGTGACCAACCGTAGGCAAGGAACTTGACCAGCCGGAGCTTGGTGCCTTGCGGCAGCCGGGCGGCAATGGTGAATCTCGCGAGGTCTGCCGTGATGTCGAGCGAGGTGTCGAGCTCGCCGGGAACCTCCAGGACGTGATCCATGCCGACGGCGACCCGTAGCAGGCTGCGCTTGGTCTTGTGAACGAGGACACCGGACCGCCCCCGACCGGCAGAGAGCTCCGACACCAATGGAGCGGCCAATGCCGCGGCGGCTCTGGGGTCGGCGTGGCGCTCGCCGTTCGAAGGCTCGTTGGCGAGGAGATCGGACTGTACGGCGACGTAAAGGTCGCCATCGAGCGGTTCGACCTCGTACGCAATTGCCGCGACGGAGCGGCGGGCAAACGACACCATCCGCTGCGAACTGAGTCGGACCGAGCGACCGTTCGGCGAGGTCCACTCCGTACGTCTTGACAGCAGGCCCGAGCGGAAGTCCAGGACCTGCTCGTGCGAGCGGGTGAGGCCGTAGCGCATGTCGAAGGGCGAGTCGCCGACGATCAAGCGGATGAGCTTGCCGTCGGTGATGTTGACGACGGTCTGGCCAGACTCCGGGTAGCCGTAGCCTGACTCGGCCTGCGGCAGCGGATGCTCCTCGAAGAAGCCGTTGAGATAGCTGCCGGGGAGGGCGCGCGGCTCGCCCTCTTCGAGAGTGCCGCGCAGGCCTACGTGCCCATTCGCGAGCGCGAAGATCGACTCGAGCTGCGCCAGAGCGCTCATGTCAAGCTCGGTGACCCGCAGCGCCCAGGGCTCGACCGGGAAGCGCAGCTGAAGGGCCTCCTCCGGAGCATCCGCCGAATCCTCCGTGGATTCCCGCTGCTGCTCGCCGGTTACAGTCATGCCTGCTCCAAAAGATCGGCAAGGTCGTCAACGACGACGCTTGCCCCTTGTTCACGTAGCTTTGCCGCTTGGTTCGCCCGGTCTACGCCAACCACGTAGCCGAACCGACCGGCCCGCCCAGCCGCGACACCGGCCAGCGCGTCCTCGAAGACTGCCGCTTGTCGGGGTTCGAGACCCAGTGCCTCCGCCCCGGCCAGGTACGTATCGGGTGCCGGTTTGCCAGCCAGCTGCTGCTCCGCGGCGACGTTGCCGTCGACGATCACGTCAAACATGCCGCCCAGATCGGCGCCGTCGAGAACGGCCCTAGCGTTGGCTGAGGCCGTGACAACGGCGCGGAGGAGCCCGGCCTCCCGCACGGCATCCAGATAACGTCGCGACCCCTCGTATACGTGAACGCCCTCGGTCTCTACCTTCTGCAGGAACAGCTCGTTCTTGCGATTCCCCACTCCAGCGATCGTGTTCGCCGTTGGAGGGTCGTCCGGGTCACCTTCTGGCAGATGGATGCCGCGAGACGCCAAGAAGTCCCGGACGCCATCGCGGCGCTGCTTGCCGTCGACGTACTCAAGGTAGTCCGACTCGCTGAATGGCTTGATCGGCGTCGGGCCTAGCTCGGCGAGCACAGCGTCGAATACTTCCTTCCAGGCCGCTCGATGAAGGTCGGCGGTGCGGGTAAGGACACCGTCGAGATCGAACAGGCAACCTTGGATCGGCTCAGGAAGACCCAACATCCCTCCAACAGTAACGACCGCATTCATGCCTACGTCACGACAACGCGCCGAATCGCCCCCTCAATCCCGCCAGGCCAGAAACTGGCCACGAGGCCAGCCGGCCGCAGCACGGCACACCGCGGGCGGAGCTCATCGCAATGTTCTCCGCGAGCGCCGACCAGGCTGGCCGGGCCCCGCCATTGGTCGCGATCAACCCCCGAATCCCGAAGAGCATGGCGCGAGACGGCGCCTGGTATGGGTTGCGCCGGGAAGATCGGGCCGACAGGGTTGGGTCTTGGAGCGGTGGGCCCGCCGCCGCGCTGATTGGAGGCAACCATGAGTGTGAACCCGAACGGCCCGCTGAGCGATGACGACATGGAAACTGTCGGCGGTGGAAGTGACACGACGGGGAGGCGGGATGCCGACAGCCTTGACGCCGGGGATGCGGACGGCCTGGACTCGACCGACGCCGATGGCACGGATGCGGCCGACGCAGACGGCACCGACATGACCGATGCGGATGGCGCTGACACCACAGACTCCGACGACGCCGACACCACCGATGCGGACGGCACCGACACGACCGACGCCGACCAGCGCGACGCCGATGGCGTGGACGCTTGATGGTTAACCGCGACGACCAAGAAGCCTCTGACCATTGGATGCACTGACCCTCCTCTCGGGTGACGCACGGACCTTCGTCGACAAGGTGTGGTCGCGTCGCATACACGTACACCGCGCCGAGGCAACCGACTTGGTCGCCTTGCTCGACGTCGACGACGTCGATCACTTGCTGACGTCGACCGGGCTGCGCACGCCGGCGGTGCGGATGGTCCAGGACGGATCGGTGCTGCCGTCAACGCACTACACCCGCGCGGGCACAATGGGCGGTGTCGCGCTGACCGGCTTGGTCGATCCACGCAAGGTGCTGGCTCTCTTCGACGGCGGAGCCAGCGTCGTACTGCAAGGGCTGCAGCGCTATTGGCCGCCGCTGACGGAGATTGTCCGAGACCTCGAGCTGAGCCTGGGTCACGCCTGCCAGGCGAACGCATATCTCACCCCAGCCGGATCGCAAGGCTTTGCGCTGCATTCGGACACCCACGATGTATTCGTTGTCCAGACGTACGGAGCAAAGGACTGGGAGGTCCACGACAACGACGGTGTCAACCGGATCAGGATGGAACCGGG
>JBKOZJ010000091.1:0-7551 GCA_046725875.1 Actinomycetota bacterium | reverse complement strand
GGGGAGACTTTCCGCACTCGGCGGTCGGCTCGTTGGCCGTCAAGTCTTCAGCTGAGGTGTGGGATGGCGGGGAAGCTGTCGGAAGCCCTCGGCATCCTCGTTCTTGGCCTCGGGTTCCTAGCTCGCGCGGGCGTGGCGTGGACATACGTTCCGCGTTTGATGGACTCGATCTATCCGGGACAGCCAGGCTGGGTCCGTGGCCTCAACAAGGTCTTTGGTGCCGGACTGTGTGCACTCACTGGTGTTGGTCTGCACATTGGGGCGATCATCTCGGCCGGGGAGGCGGTCGGTGGATAGTGGTCGAGCGGGCTGACCGGGTGGGACGTAGCGTTGCTGCCCACCGGCGAACCCCGATCGAGGGCCAGCTGTCCCTACTGGACGTCGGACTGCGCGAGACCCCGCGCACCGGATGCCGGGTTCTGCGCGCATGCGGGATCGCTGGACGGCCAAACCTCATCGCGGCATAGAAGCTTGGGCTCATTCCCCCAGGTCCGCGCCCTCCCAACCGGAGGGGTCTGCACCGAGGACGTCTTCATGCAAGCCGTCGACGATGCGGCCGCTCGGCTCGCGCTCTCCACCATCGTGGAAACGGATCTCGGCCAAGGCCCTCTGCCGGAGGATCCGAGTCATACCCTCATCGATCAAGGACAGCACCCGAACGCGGCCTCATATGCGGCGGCTCGCATAGCCTGCGCCACGTCGGCCGCGTTGGCTCCGGCTTCGACAGCACGTTGCGCAGCCGGAATCGCGGCGATGCTCTCCGGGCTCCAACCGTTGATCGAGTCAGGCCAGGATCCGGCGCAGGACAAGCCAGCGTGCCGCCTGGAATGTCTTCCACAGTTCCGAGCGCGCCCATCCCTCGGGGTCACCCGCACCCAGCTCGCGCATTCGCTCAACAAGGTCGTACCTTCGGGCCATAGCCATCGGGCATGGTTCCCTGTCGCAGACCCTGCCGGCCGGGAACACACTCAATTCGGCAGGACAGCGCGGATCGCCGCAGAAGCGGATGCCGCCGCGCAAGAGACAGTCGGCAACTCGGGAGGCGTTTCATTCCGTGCGAGTCGAAGTGAGCGAATCGAAGCGCATCCACATCGACGAAGCCGCGCGGCGCACGGTCTCGGCCCTGGACACACCCCCTGGCGACAGCCGCGCGTGCCCATGGCCCCCACCGTCCAGGTGAAGCGACAGCGTGTACAGATCGCGTCACACTGAACAGCGCGTCCAACGCCTGAAGCCGGCTAAAGGGGAGCCGCATGAGAGGGCGGCTCGCAGCGGTGCCGCCATCGGTGGGCGTACGCCGCGCTGCGGGGGCGCATGACCGGTCGTTTCGTCAACGATGTCCGGCAGCTCGTCCGCCGAGAGCGGTGACTGCTCAGCCATGAGGACATCCAGCCGCAGTCGTGTGCGAGGGGCCGATGGCCTTTCCTCGTAGGCTCGGCCGATTCGGCAACCGATTCCCGCGCGTAGGGTTCTGTCGAGAGGCAGTCCGAGCCCGGAGGTGTAGTTTCACATGGCGAGGTGGGGTGAGTTCGCCAGTGGATCGCCCGAACTGGCGGAGAAGGGACGGAAGCTGCTGTACCAGACCGGCGGCGGCGAGGCGATGCTCGCCACGGTCAGTGGCGGCGCCGCGCCGCCACGGATTCACCCGATCGCAGTCGGTATCGTCGAAGGTGGCCTGTACGCATTCATCCTGCCGTCGCCGAAGCTGACTGACCTCGAGGATGACGGCCGCTACGCCTTGCACGCCTACCCCGATCCCGCTGTGCCCCATGAGCTGCAGATCCGCGGCCGGGTGCGCCGCGTCGACGACCAAACGCGGAACGCGCTCGCGAAAGCGTGGTCGTTCGATGTGGGATCGGCCTGGGCGTACGAGTTCCTCATCGAGGATGTGCTGGTGGGCGAGCGCGACAGCCGTAACGACTGGCCGCCGAGATACAGCTCGAGGTCGGCGGGAGGATTGGGCTAAGTTCCGGCCGTAAGGCCGGCGCGCATCGGGACTTACTCTCATATGTGACGTCATCAGCGAGCCCGCCAGGCATCGTGCTGGCCGCGTTCGGGGTCACGCACCCACCGATCCTGCTGCCGGGCGGCAAAGGGAGGACGTGGCGTGCCGGCCGGCTGATCCTCAAGCCAGTAGGGTTCCTGTCCGAGACGCTATGGCGGGCCGAGGTGCTCCACGAGCTGCCGGACTCGGCCGAGTTCCGGGTCGCGCGGCCGGCCAGGACCAGGGATGGGTCATGGGTTGCCCGCGGCTGGGAAGCGAGCCGCCTCGTCGCGGGCGTGCCGGATGTCTGCCGGCACGACGACGTGCTGCGCGCCGGGGTCGCCTTCCACGAAGCGATCGCGGACCTGCCCCGGCCGGCATTCCTGGACCAGCGCGATGACCCGTGGTCCTACGGAGACCGTGTCGCCTGGGACGAACTCCCCATCCAGGCATCCTCGGCCGCAATGGACCTGCTGGAGCCGCTCGTCCAGGCCCGCCGTCAGATTGACCTCGTCTCGCAGGTGGTGCACGGCGACCTGCTCGGCAACGTGCTCTTTGCCGACGGCCTGCCACCAGCAATCATCGACTGGCCCGCGTATTGGCGGCCCACCTCGTGGGCGTCAGCGGTCGCCGTCGCCGACGCCGTGTGCTGGTACGACGCCCCGCCCAACCTGCTCGCCCGATGGTCGCACCTGCCCGAGTGGAGGCAAATGCTGGTCCGCGCCCTGATCTACCGGATCATCACCCACGACAAGGCGCTCGGCCCCGCCGGGTGGACGCCGGACCAGATCGGCACGTATCGGCGCGTGATCGACCTCGCCAACAAATAGCCCGACACGGTCTGCGACTGGAGGGCTGTTCGCGCAGGTGGTGCCGCCGTTCTACCGGCGTTAGCCCAGGTGGCGGGTGTCAGCGTATGTGCTGGGGCTGTTGTCGGGCCTGGAACGCAAGAATGGATGGTCCCGCGTCGCCGGCCGACGGTCGCTCGACGACGTGGCTCCAAAGCTGGCGGGCGACAGCCGCCTGTCGGTCTAATACTCACAGCACCATCCACGGAGGTCTCATGGCGCCGAGCCCGCGGGAGGTATTCCTTCGCCTGGTCCACGGCGTCGCCGACGGCCGCTTCGAGGAGCTGCCGGGCCTGTACGCCGAGGTCACCGACGTACGGCATCCGATGGCGACCCCCGAGGCCGAGCCGCTGCGGAGCCGCGCCGCGCTTACCGAGCACTTCACCGTTCCGCCGGCCGCCTCAGTTCCCAAACGGCGAGTCGTCGATATCGTCGTTCACCAGACCGCCGACCCGGAGGTGGTAGTCGCCGAGTTCGGCTACGAGTTCTCGACGCCGGACGGCGGGGTAACCAAGGTGCCCTGCATCTTCGTCATGCGCGTCCGCGACGGACAGATCGTCGAGTCGCGCGACTACATCGATCCGGTCCGCGCCGCCCGGGCCCGCGGTGGAATCGACGACCTCATCGCCGCGCTCGCCAGGCCGCCACCGAGCGTGAGCACTGTGCAATCCACCGGGTGCACATAGCCGACGACGTCGGCTATGTGCACTCCGGTTCCGCGAGCCTTAGCTACATTCGCCGCGCGTGGTTTGGCACGTCGGCGCTGCTGTGCCGTGCACGGGCTCAGATCCGAACGTCTCCTAGGTCTGCGCGGCGCACCCGGATCGAGACAATCGCGATGATCAGACCGAGCAGCATGAGTCCGGCCGCGACCACGAAGGCGCGGGAGAACCCGGTGGCGAGCGCGTGGTTGTAGATCGCTGTAAGCGCCGCGCGACTGGGCTGCCCTGATTGGCCGGGCTGGTTCGCCGCCTGCGCCGTCTGGTCACGGACGGTGTTGGCGACGACGGTCCATGCGACGGTACCGAGGAGTGCGAGCCCGATCGCGCCGCCGACCTGCTGGCCGGTGTTGCGCAGGCTGGCCGCGACGCCGGACTCCTCGTCGCGCACCCGGGACATGGCGACGAGGGTGAGCGGCATGAACAGCAGGCCGAGGCCGGTGGCGAGGACGAGCATCGGCCCCAACACATCCCCGAGGTAACTGCCGTCTTCGCTGATGCGCGACAGCCAGAACAGGCCGGCGGCGGCGGTGGGGGCTCCGGCCAGCAGCAGCGGCCGGGCGCCGACCCGCGCGACCAGCTGAGCGGCGACCCCGGACCCGACCATGATCATGGCCATCATCGGCAGGTAGGCCACGCCGGTCTTCAGCGCCGAGTATCCCCAGACCGTCTGCACGAACACGGTCAGGAAGAAGAACACGCCAAAGAGGGCGGCCCCCAGGCACAGCATCATCAGGTTCGCCCCGGTCCGGTCGCGGTCGCGGAGCAACCGCAGCGGCAGCAAAGGATTCCGGCTCCGCAGCTCGATCACCGCGAACGCCGCGAGCAGCACCACCGACGCCGCCAGCGCCGCCACTACCTTCGCGTCGCCCCAGTGCGAGACCCCGTCCGCGGTGGTGGCCGCGTTCGTCAGCCCGTAGACCAGCGCGGCGAGTCCGCCGGTCCCGGCCAGCGCACCGGGCAGGTCGAACCGGCCCCGCTGCGGCGCCGACTCGGTGAACACCCGCGGCGCGGCCAGCGCCGCTGCGAGGCCGATCGGTACGTTGACGAACAGCACCCAGCGCCAGGACGCGTACGTGGTGAGCAGCCCCCCGGCGAGCAGCCCGACCGCGCCGCCCGCGACGCTCATCGCGGCGTAGACGGCCATCGCCCGGTTCCGCGCCGCGCCTTCGGCGAAGGTCGTGGTGATCAGTGCGAGTGCCGTCGGCGCGATGATCGCGGCGCCGGCGCCCTGCACCGCGCGCGCACCTAGCAGCCATGCCTCGGAGGTCGCGAATCCGCCGAGCAGCGACGCAGCGGAGAACAGCAGCAGCCCGGCGATGAACATTCGGCGCCGGCCCAGCAGGTCACCGGCCCGGCCGCCGAGCAGCATCAGCCCACCGAACGTGAGTGCGTAGGCGTTGACCACCCATTGCAAGCCGGTGCCGGAAAAGCCGAGCGCGCGCTGGATATGCGGCAGCGCGACGTTGACGATGGTCGCGTCCAGCACCACCATCAGCTGCGCCGTCGCGATCACCAGAAGCGCCAAGCCCAGCCGCGGCCTGAGGCCGGTCGCCTCGACGTCCGGCACGGCTCTGGCTCTAGGTATCGATTGTGTTCGGGACATGATTTGTCTCCTGAAGGCTCTTGCCAGGGTCCTAATGGTTGAGACAGTGGATCCACCGCAAATGTGACAAGGCAGGGAGGTCGGCTTCCGTTAGCGACGGTATGAGCCGGCGCGGGTGCCTGAGCGTCACTCGAACGTGCGCGGCCGGTGGAATCTCTCGCGGTCGGCGCCCCGGCACGAAGGTGCTGCCAAGCCGGTCCCGAGCACGAAGGAGCCGCCGTCGATCGGCGAGCGTGACAGGCCGGGGAACAGGCCGAGCCTCGCAGCGGCGCAAAACCCCAGCTGTGGGTTCGCAGCACCGACCCCGTCCAGATGGTTGGATCCGCGGGGTTCGCATCTCGTCCTCCTCGAGTGGCGTCGTTATGACGACGACCGGGAGGCGTGGGAGGGGACACTCCGGGGGGAGGGAATCGGCCGGGAGTTTTGTGCTGGCTTCCGTGTGATTGTTGCCACGTTGCTATTCGGGGCCCAGCCGGCGCACAGAGATCAGGCAGAGCCCGAGGTCGCGGATCTTTGCGAGCACACCATGCAGCGCGGCCTGATCGATCAAGATCAGCAGGCCCGAGAGGACAGTCTCGCCGCGCTCGTTCCTGACCTGGAGCTCGTCGAACCATGTCTCCCAGCAGCTGTCGAGGGTGCCCTCAACCCGGATCTCGTAGTGCGCGGCGCGGTCGAAGTTCTTCATCTCGGCTGGAGGCTGACGAGAGCAGCTGTGTTCGCATGACTGAGAAGGAGTCCACGCAGCCGACGGCGGCCTTGATGCAATCGCGCCGCCACGACGGGAATCGGCGCTTCGACGATTTCCGCAATCTCCGCATACGTGTAGCCCTCACGTCGGCAAAGTAGGCCGTGAGGCAGAGATCTACGGGCAACTTTTGCAGGGCCTTTTATCTGGGAGTCGGGTAGCTGGTTCAGCGCCTCGCTCTCGGTCCGCCCCATCCGAGTCGGGGTCGGGGCTCTGCATCGGCAGGTAGCAAATGCCCGGGGTTGTCGGCGGCCGTCGGCTGGGCCTGAGATTGCCGCCACCCGCTGATGTCGGCGATGGTGCTGTTCAAGGCGCGGTACAGCCAGGCCTTCACGTCCGTACCCCGTTGGACCGGGTCTGTGCATTGACGAGTGAGGTGTCGCTTCGGCAAGATCCGGCCGCGTGCAGCCGATCCGGCCGACTGGCCGTCCAACTCCTCCACGCTCGGCGTTCGCCGGGTTCCGCTTCCCGCCGGATGTGATCGTGCTGGCGGTGCGGTGGTACCTGCGGTTTGCCTGTCCTACCGGGACGTGGACGAGCTACTGGCCGAGCGCCGCATCGAGGTGGATCATGTCGCGGTGCACCGGTGGGTGCAGCGGTTTGCGCCGTTGCTGGTCGACGCGGCCCGGTTCGGCCGGCATCGAGTCGGCGACCGCTGGCAGGTGGACCAGACGTACGTGAAGGTCGCCGGTCGGTGGGTCTACCTGTATCGAGCGGTCGACCAGTTCGGGCAGGTCATCCACGTGTACGCGTCGACCCGCCGGGATGCTGGGGCGGCGTGTCGGTTCTTCCAGCGTGCCAGGAAGGCCACCGGTGTGGTGCCGGTGGAGGTCGTCACCGATCGCGCACCGACCTACCCGCGGGTCCTCGACCAGCTGTGGCCGGCGACCTGGCACCACATCGAGCGATATGCGAACAACCGGGTCGAGGCCGACCACGCCCAGCTGAAACGTCGCCTGCGCCCGATGCGCGGGATCAAGACGATGACCGGGCTACGGGTTCTCGCCGCGGGCCATGCTTCGTCCAGAACCTGCGCCGCGGCCATTACGAGATCGCATCTGAGCAACCCCGAGACCTTCGGCTCCCCGTGGCATTCCGCGAACTGGCCAAGGCAATCTGAAGGACTTCGTGGGACGCCCGGCACCCTGGCTTGCGCCACGAGCCACGAACGCAACAGACCCGCTGGCGCCGAGAAGGCGACCGCTCGGTCAGCGCTTGAATGAACGCGGGTCATTGCCCGGCGGGATGGTGTCCTGCGCGCGGAAAATGCCGTCGAGAGCCCCGAACCTGCAGCTCTCCCCCACCTTCATTGCCGAGGATCTCCCGGGCACCGGCAATGCCCTCGGCCTGTGTACTGGTCACGGCGCTCGCGCGATCCGCCCCGGCTTGCGGTCGAGGACCGGTCAGATCATCCGTTCGCCGTGGCGGGTGCGTAGATCATGCTCACCACGCCTGCCTCGAACGGGCGCGTTTCGACCAGGCGCAGCGCGATCTTGTCCTGCGTGTCTTCGAACAGGCGGTCTCCGGCACCGAGCACCACCGGGTAGACCAGTAGGCGCAGCTCGTCCACCAGCCCCATCCCGATCAGGGCGTGCGAGAGGCGGCGGCTGCCGTAGACGAGGATCTCGCCGTCGAGCTCGTTTCGCAGT
>JBKOZJ010000090.1:0-36752 GCA_046725875.1 Actinomycetota bacterium | reverse complement strand
CGGCGGCTGGACGAGCTGATCGGCCAGGAGCGGGTACGCGAGCAGCTCGGCCTGGTGCTCCAGGCGGCGCTGCAGCGCGGCCGACCGCCCGACCACGTCCTGCTCTCCGGTCCACCGGGTCTGGGCAAGACGACGATCGCGTTGATCGTCGCGACTGAGCTCGGCACTCCGATTCGGGTCACCAGCGGTCCGGCGATCCAGCACGCCGGCGACCTCGCCGCGATCTTGTCGTCACTGGCCGAAGGGGAGGTGCTCTTCCTCGACGAGATACATCGGATGGCGCGGCCGGCCGAAGAGATGCTCTATATGGCCATGGAGGATTTCCGGGTAGATGTCGTCGTCGGCAAGGGCCCGGGCGCGATGGCGATCCCGCTGGAGATTCCGCACTTCACGCTGGTCGGCGCGACGACACGGGCTGGGCTCTTGCCCGGACCACTGCGTGATCGCTTCGGCTTCACTGCACATCTCGACTTCTACGAGCCGGCCGAGCTCGAGCTGATCTTGCGGCGCTCTGCCCGGTTGCTGGAGGTAGATCTAACGACTGAGGGCGGGCGAGAGATCGCCGGCCGGTCGCGCGGCACGCCGCGAATCGCGAATCGGCTCCTGCGGCGGGTACGCGACTATGCACAGGTCCGCGGAGATGGGGTGGTTACGGCGGACGCGGCCCGGGCGGCGCTCGCGGTGTATGAGGTCGACCAGCGTGGGCTCGACCGCCTGGACCGCGCCGTTCTCGATGCGTTGCTCGTCCGGTTCGGCGGTGGACCGGTTGGCCTGTCGACGCTGGCGGTTGCGGTCGGCGAAGAAGCCGAAACGGTCGAAGAGGTGGCGGAGCCGTTCCTCGTTCGAGTAGGACTACTCGCGCGGACTCCGCGTGGCAGGGTTGCCACCCCGGCCGCGTGGGACCACCTTGGCATAACACCACCCCGCGATGGCGGTTGGGCGGCGTTCATCGCTGCGCAGCGTTCCGGCTCCAGCCGTGACACCGCCGAATGGCCCGCTCAACAGGAGCTCTTCGGACCGGCGACCTGAGCCACCAGCCGTACACTGCGTCCACCAGCCGGAGGTCACGGCTCCCTGCTGACCGCCGGGTGGTGGAGACTGGAGCGCGGTGGAATGACACAAGGCGGTCACGCGGCGTTGTGACTCGATCGCACGCTCGCCTAGACTCCGCCGAGGTCACTCGCTCGTGGGCCCTACCTTGGCTGATCTTGAACGGCGGTTCGTTCGGACCTCCTCAGAAGGAAAGTGTGAAAGTTGATCATCGCCGCTAACGGCTCCGGCAGCAGCGCAACGTTGCTGATCTGGCTGATCGCGCTGGCCGGGATCTTCTATCTGTTGATCTTGCGTCCGGCCCGGCGCCGGCAGCAACAGGCCGTGCATGTGCAGAGCCAGCTCGTGCCCGGTGCCGAGGTCATCACGACATCCGGGCTCCATGGCACGGTCTCGACCGTTGAGGACGACGTAGTCGTCATCGAGGTCGCGCCCGGCGTGACCAACCGCTATGCGAAGCAGGCGATCATGCGGGTGCTGACCCCGCACGAGGAGCCTGCTGAGGCAGCCGACCCCGAAGAGACGGCCGGACCAGAAGAGAAATAGGCGTCGCCGTTGCCGCGGGGCGTACGGCGACGGCCAGACATGTGCAAGCCCGCTATGCGAGGGGCATCCGCCGATGATTGGCGGGTGGGAAGAGGAGACGACGAACTTGGCTGGACCGACACCGGCGCCGCGGCCGGGCCGGGCGCTGCTGACCATCGTGGGACTGCTTGTCCTGATGTATGCCGCGATGTTCCTGCTGGAGGGCTTGAAGCCGACGCCGAAGCTGGGCCTGGACTTGCGGGGCGGCACGACCGTCACGCTGACCGCCCGGCTCCCCGAGGGGCAGCGGGGAACCCCGTCCAAGTCCGCGATGGAGCAGGCAAAGCAGATTATCGAGGACCGGGTCAACGGGACCGGCGTCGCCGAGGCCGAGGTCGCCATCCAGGGTGACAACCACATCGTCGTGAGTATCCCCGGCAACGAGCTGAAGACCGACTTGCTGTCCACGGCGCTGCTGCGCTTCCGGTCAGTGCTACAGGTCGGCCAGGCAACCGCGGTCGCGACGCCGTCCCCAACCGGGACGCCGAGCGGGTCGGCGAGCCCAAGCGCCACTCCGAGCGGGTCCGCGTCGCCTAGCCCATCGCCCACGTCGACCGACAACGGTCGCGCCGTAAGTGGTGCCCTGCTCGGTCAGCAGTCGACACCTTCGCCCAGCCCGACGTCTACGCCGACGGGCACGGCGACCGCTGGTTCCGGGCAGGGCGATCAGGGCAGCGGCGGGATCACCCCGGCGATCCAGAAGCAGTTCGACATGCTCAATTGCGCCAAGGCCACCGAGGACCGCAAGGGTAAGATCGAGCCGGCCGACAAGATGCTTGTGGCCTGCGACCGCGACGGCACGGCGAAGTTCATTCTCGGTCCGGTCGCGGTGGAAGGCACCCACCTGGACGGCGCGGAGGCAACCCTGCCCGGCGGTACGAGCGTCGGAGGCTGGCAGGTCGACCTGAGCTTCGACGCCACGGGCACGAAGCAGTTCGCCGACACGACGAAGGCTCTGGTCAACAAGACGTCGCCGCAGAACCAGTTCGCCATCGTGCTCGATGGGACCGTCGTATCAGCACCAGTGGTGCAGAGCGAGATCCCGGGCGGCAACGCTCAAATCACCGGCGACTTCACGCAGAGCGAGGCGAAGGATCTGGCCAACGTGCTGAAGTACGGCGCGCTGCCGCTCGCCTTCGACCAGAGTGAGCTGAACCAGATCTCCGCGACACTTGGTAGTGACTACCTGCGGGCCGGCCTGATCGCCGGTGCGATCGGCCTTGGGCTGGTCGTTATCTACTCAGTCATCTATTACCGGGGGCTCGGGCTGGTGTCCATCGGCAGCCTCGGCGTCGCCGCGTTGCTCACCTACGCGTCTGTGGTGCTGCTTGGCGAGTGGATCGGGTTCACGCTGACCCTCGCCGGCGTCGCCGGCCTGATCGTGGCCATCGGCATCACGGCCGACTCGTTCGTCGTGTTCTTCGAACGAATACGCGACGAGGTGCGCGAGGGGCGCAGCCTTCGCGCCGCGGTCGAGCACGGCTGGCGCCGGGCGCGGCGAACCATCCTCGTCGCCGACTCCGTGTCGTTCCTGGCGGCGGCGCTGCTCTACATCCTCGCGATCGGCGGCGTTCGGGGCTTCGCCTTCGCGCTGGGACTGACCACGATCATTGACGTGATCGTCGTGTTCCTGTTCACCAAGCCGCTAGTCGCGCTCCTTGCCCGTACAAAGTTCTTCGGACAGGGTCACAAGTGGTCTGGTCTCGACCCTGAGCGGCTCGGTGCAAGACGCCGGGTCGCCACCGGAGAGCCGCAGACGATCGTCGGCCGCCGCCGGGCGGCCGCTGAGGAGGCCTGATGTCGCGCGTAGGGAACCTCGGTAGCCGCCTCTATCGCGGCGACGTCTCCTACGACTTCGTCGGTAAGCAAAAGCGCTGGTACGCGATCTCGGCCGTCCTCGTCATCGTTGCAGTGGCCGCCCTGCTCACCAAGGGGCTCCAGCTCGGCATCGAATTCAAGGGCGGCGCTTCCTTCGAGCTGCCGAAGACCTCGATTTCCGTCGAGGATGCTCGCCGGGTGGCCGGGGGGATCGTCAAGGACGAGATCAGGGTCACCGAGACCCGGGCGCCGTCCGGCACGCAGATCACAGTGGAGACGCCACCCATCTCCGCCGACGAGTCGCAGCGGGTAAAGAACGCTCTCGCCGAGGAGGCGGGCGTCCGCTCTGATCAAGTCAGCGTCCAGCAGATCGGCCCGACGTGGGGGGAGGAGATCACTCGCAAAGCGGTCCAGGCTCTGGTCGTCTTCCTGGTGCTGGTGGCGATCTTCCTGGCCATGATGTTCGAGTGGCGAATGGCGGTCGCGGCAATCGCCACCCTCGCGCACGACGTGCTGATCACGGTCGGCATCTACGCTTTGGTCGGCTTCTCGGTGACGCCGGCGACCGTGATCGGATTCCTGACGATTCTCGGCTACTCGCTCTACGACACCGTGGTCGTGTTCGACAAGGTCCGTGAGAACACGAGAGGTCTGCTCGGCTCTTCCCGCCAGACCTACAGTCAGGCCGCGAACCTCGCGCTCAACCAGACGCTGGTCCGCTCGATCAACACGTCCGTGATCGCGCTCCTGCCAGTAGCCGCGATCCTCTTCGTCGGAACGGTCGTGCTCGGGCAGGGCGTGTTGCCGGACCTCGCGCTCGCGCTGTTCGTCGGAATCCTCGTCGGCACATACTCGTCGATCTTCATCGCGACGCCGTTGCTCGCCGACCTGAAGGAGCGCGAGCCGCAATACAAGCAGTTGGCCCGCCGCGTCGCCGCCCGCCAGATCGCGGCTACCAAGGCGGCCAGGGGCACAGCCGCTGCTCGTCGTACAAAGCCGGCACCCGAGCAGGCACCCGAGCCGGCGGTCGAGACGGCGGAGGAGGCGCCGGAGCAGGCCGAGGAGGCGGCACCAACGCCCGTCGCGGCCGGAGCGGCTCGGCCGGGGGTGCCCCGCCAGCAGCCCAAGCGCTCCGGTTCACGGCCCGGCAGTAAGTCCAAGCGCCGCCCCTCTGGCAAGAAGCGGCGGTAGCGGTGGCTGCGCCGGTCCTTGGCGACGAGGCGCTCGCGACGCGGCTGGGCGCCTTGATCCGGGATGTGCCCGACTATCCCAAGCCGGGGATCCTGTTCAAGGACATCACGCCGCTGCTCGCCGACACGGCCGCGTTCACCGCGGCCGTCGACGCGATGGCACAGGCCGACTGGGGAGGGCAGCTCGACAAGGTGGTGGGCATCGAGGCGCGGGGGTTCATCCTAGCCGCCCCGGTCGCTCTGGCCGCCCGTGCCGGGTTCGTCCCGGTACGGAAGAAGGGCAAGCTGCCGGGCGCGTCGCTCGAAGTGTCGTACGCACTGGAGTACGGCGAAGCCACCCTCGAGATGCACCGGGACGCGTTCGACTCGGGCGATCGAGTGCTGATCGTCGACGACGTGCTCGCGACTGGTGGGACCGTCGAGGCCACGGTCGACCTCGTCCGCCGGGCCGGCGGCAAGCTCGCGGGTGTTGCCGTGCTGCTCGAGCTCGGTTTCCTCGACGCCCGCTCCCGGCTGACCTCCGCGCCCGCTGCCATCCCCGACCCCGACCTTCGCACCCTGCTGACCACCTAGCGTGCGCTAACTGCCCAGATTGCGCTAGCCGCCTATGGAGCGCTGACTGCCTAGGTCGCGCCCTCTGCCCGGTAACCGTTCGCAATACCAGCAAAGCGGGCATGAAATCCCGCTACCTGGCATAGAGTCGTCGCTACCTGGCATAAAGCGGGTGCATCCGGGATGGTTGCGGGCTTTGGGAAGTGATCGCTGCCCGCGGTCGTTAACATGTGTGTTTCACGGCATCCAGGGACCAATTGAAGGGGCGGGTATCCTCCAGCTCCTCGTGCCTTTCTATCCCGACGGCTGACTGGGAGGGCGGATTGGCTGATCGGAAGGCTTCCGGCGCCTCGGCAGGCGTTCGCGCCGCCGAGCGCACGATGCCGTCCGGCTCGCCGCCGATTCCAGCTCCAGTCACCCACGAGCCGCCCGCGCCGCCGACGCGCGCACCCGACACCATGCCGACCGACGGCGGCAAGGTCGCCGCGCCCGCGCCGCCCAGCCGAAACGGCACCGACTCGCCCCCGGCGGGCGGCCGGGTCCGGGCGCGGACCCGCCTCGCCAGACTCGCTGTCCAGCGCGGCGCCTCCACCAACCCCGCTCTCGAGCAGCTCTTCCGTACGGTTCGCGGCAACCATCCCAAGGCCGATCTGAAGATCATCGAGCGGGCCTACGAGATTGCCGAACGACACCATCATGGGCAGCGGCGCAAGAGCGGCGACCCGTTCATAACCCATCCGCTCGCCGTCGCCGACATCCTCGCCGAGCTCGGCATGACCCCGCCGACTCTGGTGGCCGCGCTTCTCCATGACACGATCGAGGACACCGACTACACCCTCGAGATGCTCCGGGTCGACTTCGGCGACGAGATCGCCAACCTGGTCGACGGGGTGACCAAGCTCGACAAGGTCAAGTACGGCGCTGCGGCCCAGGCCGAGACCGTGCGCAAGATGGTCATCGCGATGGCCCGCGACATCCGGGTGCTGCTCATCAAGCTGGCCGACCGGCTCCACAACGCCCGGACGTGGCGCTATATCTCTCAGGCGAAGGCCGAGCAGAAGGCGCGGGAGACCCTGGAAATCTATGCGCCGCTCGCCCACCGGCTGGGCATGAATACGATCAAGTGGGAGCTCGAGGATCTATCCTTCGCGACCCTCTATCCGAAGATGTATGACGAGATCGTCCGGCTGGTCGCCGAGCGAGCGCCGAGCCGGGACGAGTATCTCGCCAGCGTGATCGACCAGGTCCAGGCCGACCTGCGGGGGGCGAAGATCAAGGCCACGGTGACCGGCCGCCCGAAGCACTATTACTCCGTCTACCAGAAGATGATCGTGCGAGGCCGCGAATTTGCCGACATCTACGATCTCGTCGGCATCCGGGTCCTGGTGGACACCGTTCGGGACTGTTATGCCGCACTCGGCACCATGCACGCGCAGTGGAATCCGGTTCCTGGGCGGTTCAAGGACTATGTCGCGATGCCGAAGTTCAACATGTACCAGTCGCTGCACACGACGGTTATCGGCCCGGAGGGCAAGCCCGTCGAGCTGCAGATCCGCACCTTCGATATGCACAGGCGGGCGGAGTACGGCATCGCGGCCCACTGGAAGTACAAGCAGGACGCCGACGCGACGGCCGGGCGGGGCAGTGACAAGGAAGCCACGAACGAGATGGTCTGGCTGCGCCAGCTGCTCGACTGGCAGCAGGAGACCGCCGACCCCGGGGAGTTCCTCGAGTCGCTGCGCTTCGATCTCTCCGCCTCCGAGGTCTTCGTCTTCACGCCCAAGGGCGACCTGATCCCGCTCCCGCAGGGGTCGACGCCGATCGACTTCGCGTACGCCGTCCACACCGAGGTCGGTCACCGCTGCATCGGCGCCCGGGTCAACGGCCGCTTGGTGCCACTCGAGAGCAAGCTTGAGAACGGCGATGTGGTAGAGATCTTCACCTCGAAGGCGCCAAGCGCGTCGCCGAGCCGCGACTGGCTGACCTTTGTCGCCTCACCGCGCGCCCGGAACAAGATCCGGCAGTGGTTCTCGAAGGAGCGCCGCGAGGAGGCCATCGAGCAGGGCAAGGAGGCCATCGCGCGGACGCTGCGCAAGCAGGGTCTCCCGCTGCGGCGGCTGCTAACCAGCGAGAGCCTCACCACGATCGCCCATGAGCTGCGCTATGCGGACATCTCTGCGCTTTATGCCGCCGTTGGCGAGGGGCACACATCCGCGCAGTCCGTCGTACACCGACTGGTCCAGTCGCTCGGTGGCGAGGAGGGAACGACCGAAGACCTCGCCGAGGCCACGACGCCCACGAAGGTGCGCAAGCGCCCACCCGGTGGGGATCCCGGCGTCGTGGTCAAGGGCGCCGACGACGTGTGGGTGAAGCTTGCCCGCTGCTGCACCCCGGTGCCCGGTGACCCGATCGTCGGCTTTGTCACCCGCGGCAACGGCGTGTCTGTGCATCGCGAGGACTGCGCCAATGTACGGTCGCTCTCGGCCCACCCCGAGCGGCTGATCGACATCGAGTGGGCTCCGACGGCGCAGTCGGTCTTCCTGGTCGCCATTCAGGTGGAGGCGCTGGATCGGTCACGGTTGTTGTCCGACGTTACCCGGGTCCTGTCAGACCAGCATGTGAATATCCTCTCGGCGTCGGTGTCCACCACCAGAGACCGGGTCGCGGTCAGCCGCTTCACCTTCGAAATGGGCGACCCGAAGCATCTCGGCCACATCCTCCGGGCGGTGCGCGGGGTCGAGGGCGTCTTCGACGCCTATCGGGTCACGGGTAGTCCAGCGCCGACCCGCTGAGGCTGCCTAGCCGCCGAGCTCGCTGAGGGTGCGCTCGGCCTCGGCGAGCCAGGCCCGCCGGGCTGAAACAGCGGACTCCGCCTCGGCGACGGCCGCCTCGTCCCCGCTCGCCCGGGCGCCCTCGGCTTGCTCGGTGAGCGCCTCGATCGACGCCTTGAGTTGGGCGACCGTATCTTCAGCGCGGGCGAGTGCCTCCGGGTTTGTACGCTTCCACTCAGCCTCGCCGGCGGCCCGTACAGCCTGGTCGATGGCGGCCAACCTGGCCTCGATCCGGGTCCTGACATCGCGAGGTACGTGGCCGATCGCGTCCCAGCGCTCATGGATGGAGCGCAGCGCGGCGCGGGCCTCGCGCAGGTCGCGGATCGGCAGCAGTGCCTCCGCCTCCGCAACCAGCGCCTCCTTCCGCTGCAGGTTCTCCCGCTGCCCGGCGTCCCGCTCGGCGAACACCCCGCTCCGGGCGGTGAAGAAGGTGTCTTGCGCAGCACGGAAACGCTGCCACAGCGCGTCCTCGACATCTCGAGCCGCGCGGCCGGCCGCCTTCCAGTCGCGCATCAGGTCGCGGAACTTGGCCGCGGTTGCGGCCCAGTCGCGGGACCCGGCCAATGCCTCAGCCTCCGCGACGATCTTCTCCTTCCGGGTACGAGACTCCTCGCGCCGCACCTCAAGCTCGGCGAAATGAGCCTTCCGCCGCTTGGAGAAGGTCGACCGAGCCCGGGAGAGGCGGTGCCACAGCTCGTCGTCGCTCTTCCGGTCGATGCGGGCGGCGGCCTTCCACTCTTCCACGAGGACACGCAGCCGCTCCGCGCCAACTCGCCAGTCGGTGCCCGCCGCGATCCCCTCCGCCTCGGTGACGATTCGCTCCTTCGCGGCGCGGGCATCCTCGATCGCTTGCACTCGGGCGGCGCGAAGCTCGGCACGTCGGGCCTCGAGTATCTCCGTCAGAGCGTCGAGGCGGGCCAGGAGCCCATCGAGGTCGCCGACGGCGTGGGCGTCCTTGATGGCTGCCCGGACCCGGGTGAGGGACGCCGCCGCGTCCTTCGGAGAGACGTCGGTCTCCTTGATCCGGCGTTCGAGCAGGTCGACCTCGAGGACGAGCCCGTCATACTTGCGCCTGAAGAAGGCCAGGGCCTCCTCGGGCGAGCCAGCCGCCCAGGATCCGACGGCCCGCTCGCCGCCGGCGGTCTTCACATAGACCGTGCCCTCGTCGTCGACACGGCCCCAGGGGTCGGTCGTCACCGTCGCCTCCTCGGCGTCGAGGCCGGGCTCGCCGGGTCTTAATCCGTTCATGCGCTCGCGACCGTCACGCTCTTGATCTCGACCTTGGTCTTTGGTGTGTCCTTGTTCTTACCAGTCACGCCGCCCTTCGCGATTTTGTCCAGGATGTCGAGGCCGGTGGTGATCGTTCCAAACGGTGTGTAGCTCGTAGGGAAGGACGAGTCGCCGTAGACCATGAAGAACTGACTCCCATTTGTGTTGGGGCCGGAGTTTGCCATGGCCACGGTGCCCTTCTTGTAGGTCGCGCCGGCGAGGTTCTCGTCACCGAACTGGTAGCCGGGGCCGCCGGTGCCCGTCTCGGTCGGGTCGCCGCACTGCAGGACCTTCGCGGCCTCCCCGGTCAGCAGCCGGTGGCACTTGGTGCTGTTATAGAAGCCGGACTGTGCGAGGTGCAGGAACGAGTGCACCGTGCAGGGGGCCTTCGCCGCGTCCAGCTGCATCTCGATCTTCCCCTGATTGGTGCTTATCGCCACGTTGTAAATACCCGACTTCGGTGCCGTCTTGGTCGGCAGGCCGGGCAGTGGCTTGTCACCGGTCTTCTCGTTGGACTTCGGGGTGTAGGTGCAGTTGACCGTCGAGGAGGCGGACGTGCCGTGGTCGCCGGCGAACGGGTTGGCAAAGAAGAAGACCCCTGCGATGATCAACGCCACGGACACGGCGGCGGCGATGATCTGAGCTCGCCGCCGAGTTTTGCGCTTCGCTTCGGCGCGGGCCTGCTGCTGACGAATCCAGCGTTGGCGAGCGAGCTCTCGCTCGCGCTGCTTTGATCCGGCCACGGATCTTCCTCCTGCTTGCTGTCAGACTTGCGGTATTCCCGGGGGGAGCCGTCGGCAATTGTCGCTCATCTGGCTATGCCGCGTCTCCGCGAGCGCACGGGCATATGCACCGCGGCCTGCGGTGTGGCCGAACAGTTTAGGTGTGACCCGGTAGGCTCGACAGTGCTCAGCCTCGGTCTTGATCGTCCTGTGAGGAAATCTCGGTGCTCGTCGTCGGCTTCCCGGCTGCCGCCTTCGGGACGAATTGTTATGTCGTCGCCCCGGCCGCTCGTGAGCAATGCATCGTTATCGATCCGGGGGTCGGCGTCGAGCCGCGGCTCGATCAGATCATTGACGAGCATCGGCTACGGCCGGTGGCCGTCCTGCTGACTCATGGGCACATCGACCATACGTTCTCAGTGACGCCGGTGAGCGGCGCGCGTGGAATTCCTGCGTACATCCACTCGGAGGACGCCGAGCTGCTTGCCGACCCGGCCAAAGGCTTCGGCGCCGGTACGGCCGAGCTCTTCGGTGGCCGCCTTATTTGGTCGGAGCCCGATGACGTCCGGTCACTGCCAGACAACGCAACGATCGAGATCGCCGGACTGACGATCAGCGTTGATCATGCACCAGGCCATACCAGGGGGTCGGTGCTATTTCGGATGCCAGCCGAGGAGTCGCCGCGGCCCACCGCTGGGCCAGTGCCTCCCGGGCACGACGTCATGTTCTCGGGCGATGTTCTCTTCGCCGGATCGATTGGCCGCACCGACCTGCCAGGCGGTGACCCCGCGGCGATGATGCGCACCCTCGCAGCGAAGGTGCTGCCCCTCGCGAATGAGACGGTCATCCTGCCCGGCCACGGCTCCCAGACGACTATCGGCCGCGAGCGCTCGACCAACCCGTTTCTCGTGGAGGCCGCGGCCCCGGCCAGAGGATTGTGAATGACAAGGAAGGCCAGCCCGCTGAGCGGGTTTCCCGAGCTTCTGCCTGCCCAACGCATCGTCGAGGTCGAGATCATCGATCGGCTGCGGCGGACTTTCGAGCTACACGGCTTCACGCCGGTCGAGACACGCGCCGTAGAACCGCTAGATGAGCTGCTGCGGAAGGGCGAGATCGACAACGAGGTGTATGTCTTGCGCCGGCTGCAGGCACAAGATGCGGCCGACGATGCGGGCATTGGCTTGCATTACGACTTGACGGTGCCGTTTGCGCGGTATGTGCTCGAACACGCCGGCAGGCTTGGGTTCCCGCTCCGCCGGTATCAGATCCAGAAGGTGTGGCGGGGGGAACGGCCACAAGAAGGTCGTTTCCGGGAGTTCACCCAAGCAGACATCGATGTCGTCGCTCGCGACATGCTGCCCTTCCACCACGACGTCGAGGTGACGCAGGTGATGGCGGAGGCGCTCGCCGGCCTGCCCGTGCCGCCACTGCGCCTGCAGGTCAACAACCGAAAGCTCATCGAGGGCTTCTACCGGGGGATCGGCGTCGAAGGTGTCGCCAACGTGATGCGGGTGCTGGACAAACTCGACAAGCTCCCGACCGCAGAGGTCGCCACGCTGCTCAGGGACGCCGGCCTGGACGACCAGCAGGTAAAGCTCTGCCTGCTCCTGGCCGAGATCCACACCCCGGACACCTCCTTCGTCGAGCGGGTCCGTGAGATCGGTGTCAGCCATGAGCTGCTAGACGAGGGTCTCGCTGAGCTGGCCGCGGTCGTCGAGGGCTGCCTTCCGGTGGCCCGCGACGGTTTCCAGGTCGAGGCCGACCTCCGCATCGCGCGCGGCCTGGACTACTACACGGGGACCGTCTTCGAGATGCGAATGGCGGGGTTCGAGCGGCTCGGGTCGATCTGCTCCGGCGGGCGTTACGACTCGCTCGCCAGCGACGGACGGGCGGTCTACCCGGGCGTCGGCATCTCCCTCGGCGTGTCCAGACTGCTCATGCCGCTGTTCTCGCGCGGCCTGCTGACTGCTTCGCGGTCGGTGCCGTCCTGTGTCTTCGTCGCCCTGCCCGACGAGCAGTCCCGGTCCGCATGCGATGAGATCGCGCAGTCGCTCCGCAGGCGCGGCATATCGACCGAGGTCGCGTCGGCGGCCCAGAAGTTCGGACGCCAGATCCGGGCGGCCGAACGACGAGGCATCCCGTACGTCTGGTTCCCGCAGCGAGACGGGACCCACCAGGTGCGTGACATCCGTAGCGGCGAGCAGGTCGAGGCCGATCCTGGTGCGTGGACTCCGCCGGCCGAGGATCTCCGGCCGATGATCGTGGTGAGCCAGGAGGAGCAGCTCTCGTGATCCGTACCCATGATGCGGGTGCCCTGCGGGCCGCGGACGCCGACACGCTGGTGACCCTCGCCGGCTGGGTGGCCCGCCGCCGCGACCACGGTGGGGTGGCCTTCATAGACCTGCGGGACGCCTCCGGCCTGGTCCAGGTCGTCATCCGCGACGAGACGGTCGCGCACGGGCTCCGGGCCGAGTACTGCATGCGGGTGGCGGGCGAGGTCCAGCGCCGCC
Organism: Actinomycetota bacterium; assembly: GCA_046725875.1. GTDB lineage: Bacteria > Actinomycetota > Actinomycetes > JAKEEW01 > JAKEEW01 > JBKOZJ01. The sequence goes on along the minus strand of JBKOZJ010000090.1, from coordinate 24,225 downwards.
CGGCCGGGAACGAGAACCCTAACCTGCCGACGGGCGACGTCGAGGTCGTCGCTGCGGAGGTGACCGTACTCTCCGAAGCGGCTCCGCTGCCCTTCCCCATTGCGGACTACCACGCGGGCACGGTGAACGAGGAGGTCCGGCTCAAGTACCGCTATCTCGACCTGCGCCGCCCCGAGATGGCGAACAACCTGCGGCTGCGCAGCCGAGTGACCCACCTCATTCGCGAGGTCATGGAGGACGCCGGCTTCATCGACGTCGAGACCCCGGACCTCACCCGGTCCACGCCCGAGGGCGCCCGCGACTTCCTGGTACCGGTCCGGCTGCAGCCAGGCACGTGGTACGCGCTGCCACAGTCACCGCAGCTCTTCAAACAACTCCTCATGGTCGCCGGGCTCGAGCGCTACTACCAGATCGCCCGCTGCTTCCGGGACGAGGACTTCCGAGCCGACCGCCAGCCTGAGTTCACGCAGCTCGATCTGGAGTTGTCCTTCTGCGACCAGGACAACGTGATCGGGATCGCCGAATCGGTGCTGCGTCGGATCTGGTCCGAGGTGCACGGCGTGGAGATATCGAAGCCAATCCCGCGGATGACCTATGCGGACGCGATGGCCCGCTTCGGCTCGGACAAACCCGACCTGCGCTTCGGCTGCGAACTCGTCGATCTCACCGCCTACTTCGCGGACACGCCGTTCCGGGTCTTGCAGGCCGAGCACGTGGGAGCGGTCGTTATGCCCGGCGGCGGATCGCAGACCCGGAAAGAGCTCGACGGTTGGCAGGAGTGGGCGAAGGCGCGGGGCGCGCGCGGGATTGCCTACGTTCTCGTCGGCGAGGACGGCATGCTCGGCGGTCCGGTCGCCAAGAACCTTTCCGACTTGGAGCGGGCCGGCCTTGCGGATGCTGCTGGTGCATTGCCGGGTGACTGCATCTTCTTTTCCGCCGGCCCGCGGGCCGCGGCGCTAGAGCTGCTCGGCGCGGCCCGGTTGGAGATCGGCCGCCGCCGCGGGTTGGTCGACGAGCAGGCGTGGGAGTTCGTCTGGATCGTCGCGCCGCCGTTGTTTGAGCCCGTGTACGACGATGTGGGTGCGCAAATCGGTTGGACCGCGGTGCACCATCCGTTCACGGCGCCGAGTGCCGAGTGGGCCGATCGCTTTCAGGACGCGCCGGCGGAGGCCCTGGCCTCCGCGTACGACATTGTGCTGAACGGTACCGAGATTGGCGGCGGCTCGATCCGTATTCACCGGGCGGAGATGCAGCAGCGGGTGTTCGAGGTGATCGGGCTTAGCAAGGAGCAGGCCGAGGAGCAGTTCGGCTTCTTGCTCGAGGCTTTCAAGTACGGACCCCCGCCGCACGGCGGAATCGCGTTCGGCCTGGACCGGCTGTGTGCCCTGCTTGCCGGCACCGAGTCCATTCGCGACGTGATTGCCTTCCCGAAGACCGCATCCGGTGGCGATCCGCTCACCGGAGCGCCTACCCCGATCACGCCGGCTCAGCGGAAGGAGGCCGGTGTCGACGCTCCGCCCGCCTGACCGCCCGGCAACTCCCTATCCCCCGGCGGCAGGCCCAGCGTGGCCGGTCAAGCAGCGTCCGGGGCGATTCCCGCGGGCGCCTCGGCGCGCTCGGTCACGGTCGACCCGCGGCGCGGGTTCCGGACCAACAGAACGAGAAACACCGCAAGAGCGAGGATCGCCAGCGGCAGCAGCAGTGTGTAATGCATCGCGGTGACGAAGCCCTCGTGGAAGGTCTGTGTCGCGGCCTCGAGGATGGTCGACCGGGCTTGTTCGGGGATGTTCGGTGGCAGCTGGACGCCGGTCTGCCCGGCGCCGACCTGAAGGCCGGTCGAGGCCGCGTTGGCGAACCCCTCGACGAACTGATTGCGGTACTGCACGGGGACCGCCGACGCGTTCTCCCGAGCTGCCGCCGTGAGCTGGTCGGCGAGCTGCGCCTGCAGGAGCGCGCCAACCGCGGCCGATCCGATCACGGCGCCGAGCTGGCGCGTTGTGTTGATGAAGCCTGAGGCGGCCCCCGCGACCGCGGGCCGGACATTGCGCATCGCGATCGTCTGCAAGGGAGCGAAGGTGCAGCCCAAGCCGAACCCTGCCAGCAGGAGGCTGGGCAAAAGGCTCCACCGCGTCGTGTCGACGCTGGTGAACTCGACCAACGTGGCCATGCCGATGGTCCACAGCGACAGCCCGACGAACAAAATCCACTTGCCACCGACCTTGTCGGCAAAACGACCGGCGAACGGGGCGACCACCATCGACAGGGCCGACATAGGCACGAACGTCAGCCCCGCTTGGAGCGCGCTCAGCCCGAGCACCGACTGCAAGAAGATCGTCAGCGGGAGAAAGAGGCCGAACATCCCGAAAGAGATCGCCATTACGACGAAGTTCATCACCGAGTAATTACGGTCAGCGAAGATCGCGAACGGGATGAGGGGCTCCCCGTTACGTTCGAGCCATTGCTGCACGATCAGCAGGCCAAGAACGACAACCCCGGTAATGATGATCAGCGGGATGGTGATCGGTCCGACGACCGTGCCCCAGTCGTAACGCTCCCCCTCGATCAACCCGAAGCAGACCAGGAAGAGACCGAGCGTTGCGAGCGCGGTACCCACCCAGTCAAGCCGGTGCCGGCGGTGGAGTTTGAGATCCGGCATGACCACAGCGGCGAGGATCAGGGTGACTACGCCGACCGGAACGTTGACGAAGAAGATCCATCGCCAGTCCCAGCTGGTTACCAGCCAGCCGCCAAGGGTGGGACCGGCGATAGTTGCCAGGCCGGCAACCGAGCCCCAGACGCCGAATGCCGCGCCTCGCTTCTCCGGCGGGAAGATCACGGTCAGGACGGAGAGCGTCTGGGGCGTCAGCATCGCGCCGCCGATGCCCTGCACCACCCGGAAGGCGATCAGCTGATCTGGGGTCTGCGCGAGGCCGCAAGCGGCGGAGGCCAGCGTGAAGACGATCAGGCCGGCGATGAAGAGTTGCTTGGGTCCGATCAGGTCGCCGAGCCGGCCGCAGGTGATCAGCAGGACCGCGAATACCAGCACATAGGCGTTGAGGATCCAGAGGATGTCGTCGAGCGACGCGTCCAGCTTGTCGATCATGTTGGGGATCGCGACGTTGACGATCGTGGTGTCCAAAAGGATCATGAAGAAGCCGAGGCAGAGCGTGATGAGCACCAGCCACGGGCTGTGCTTCGCCGGCACGACCGGCGGTCCGGCCGGCCTCGGAGTGGCGGTCGCGGTCACGGGTGCAGCGCTCCCACCGCCCTCGGACCTCTCCATACACCGCCATGTGGTCGCCCGCGGATCACGGCGTCCACGCTATAGCCCGCGACTGACAGGGAGATTGCCCGGGCCCGCCACGATGTCTCCGCCATCCGTTCGACCGACGTCGCTCCACACGCCGCGGGTCGCCGCTTTAGGGCCAGAATGGGCGATTCGTGACTGATATCTGCTATATCTGCTTTGCCGACCCTACGGGCATAAAGCGGCCTCTGCGGCGTGGCGCTCTGGGCGTATGGGCGACAGGACTAACGGCGGCGCCTCAGCGGGAGCGGGCCCGAACCCGGTCCGGCGCCGGCGTGCTGATCGCCTCGAAGAGCTGGCGCTTGGTCATGGCTGACCGGCCCTTGATTGCAAGCCGCTTGGCAATCTTGTAAAGAACGGCCCGAGTAGCGGTAGGGCTTACCACCGGTGCCGGCCGTTTCCGCGGTACCTGCGGCCTCGGCTGCTGCTCTTCGATGGCGGCCGCGGCGCCCTTCCGACCAGTGCGCGACCAGCGCTCGGTGATCGCTTCCGAGCCGTGCTTGAGCGGGACGTACGCCGTTCGATGCCCCCGGCCCACCTCGGCCGAGGCATTCGGAGGGGCTTTGGCGGACTTGGCGTTTCGCGGAGTGCGGGAACGGCTGCCGATCAGCTTTCCTGACGGCTGTCGCCGCGACGAGAACCTTGTCCTAGACGCCATGAATCCAGCCTCCCGCCGTTATTGACTCTCCCCTCGTAATACCGGTTCCGGACAAATCGCGCTAGCACGTATCGGCACCGGGCTTACAGGACGGCACGCTCTGTCACCCCGATCGCCTACTGTCGGGAGCATGCAGCGATCCACGGGGCCTTCAAGGGGGCGCTCACCTGGGTCCTCGCCGACCCTGTTCGACGCCGCCGGCCAGGACGCGGTCGAGGCCCGCGCGCCGTTGGCGGTTCGGATGCGCCCGCGGAGCATCGACGAGGTGGTCGGTCAGGACCATCTGCTCGCCGATGGTTCGCCGCTACGCCGCCTCGTCCAGCCCGACGCGGCCGCCGAACAGACACCGCCCGCCTCGGTGATCCTCTGGGGACCGCCCGGCTCTGGCAAGACAACCCTGGCGTTTCTGGTTAGCGCCGCGACTGATCGCCGGTTCGTCGAGCTTTCGGCGGTAACCGCCGGCGTGAAGGACGTCCGCGCCGTGATGGACGAGGCACGCGCCGAGTTGGGCATGAGTGGCCGCGAGACCGTGCTCTTCCTCGACGAGGTGCACCGATTTTCCAAAGCACAACAGGACTCGTTGCTGCCCGGTGTCGAGAACCGGGTGGTCACGCTGGTGGCCGCCACCACCGAGAACCCCTATTTCTCGATCATCGGCCCGTTGCTATCGCGGTCCCTTCTGCTGACGCTGCATCCGCTCGGTGACGACGACATTGGGCTGCTCGTGGATCGCGCGGTCGGCGACTCGCGCGGGCTACGCGGCCAGCTCGAAGTCGAGGCGGCCGCGCGCGCGCACATCATCCACCTGGCCGGCGCCGACGCCCGCCGCGCGCTGACCGTCCTAGAGGCAGCCGCGGGGGTCGCCCGCACCAGACGGCAGAACACCATCGACCTAGGTGCGGTCGAGCAGGCCATCGACAAGGCAGCGCTGCGCTACGACCGGCAGGGAGACGAGCACTACGACGTGACGAGCGCGCTCATCAAGTCGATCCGGGGAAGCGACGTCGACGCCGCCCTCCACTATCTGGCCCGGATGGTAGAAGCGGGCGAGGATCCGCGTTTCCTCGCCCGCCGGCTCGTCATCCTCGCCAGCGAGGACATCGGCCTCGCCGATCCGACCGCTCTGCAGACGGCGGTCGCGGCGGCGCAGGCTGTGCAGCTCGTCGGATTGCCCGAGGCGGCGATCAATCTCGCCCATGCGGTCATCGCGCTCTCGCTTGCTCCTAAGTCGAATGCGGTCGTCCGGGCGATCGGCGCCGCCATCGAGGACGTACGCCGGGGCCGGGCCGGACCGGTGCCGATGCACCTGCGCGACGCCCACTATCCAGGGTCCAAGCGGCTCGGGCATGGGCGGGGGTACGAGTATCCGCACGACCTCCCGGGGGCGATTGCCGCCCAGCAGTATGCGCCAGACCCGGTGGCTGGCCGGATTTATTACGAGCCGACGAGGCACGGCGCGGAAGCACGCGCTGCCGAGGCGCTCGAGGCCATCCGGGCGGCCCTCCATGGGACCGCCGATCAGTGACCGAATCACTCGATCGGACCCCTTGACCTGCCATCTCGGCAGCGCGACAGTGGTGCCGACGGGCAGGACGACCTATTGTCCAACCTCCAGAGGTTGTGACCAGAAGATCGCCAAGAGGCGAATCTCGGCGTCCTGCCCGCCCTCGCTGTTGCCCAGCCCTCCGGCACCTACTGATCACTTTACCGGCGGAATACGTACATCGTCCGCGGCAGATCACGGTAGTGTCCCCTCACACGGAGCTTGCCCTGCGTGACAGGTGTCGTCGTGGGGAGGCGAAGTCGTCGCGCCGGTCGGCAGGACCTCGGAGGGAGAAGCACGGTGAGTGGCTGGGATGTCGCGGGCATCATCATCGCCGTGTTCTGGGCAATCCTCGTCTGCTTCCTCGCATATGTGCTTGTCCACGTCGCGCAGGTACTAAAGGAAACGACCGTGCTGGTGAGCGAGGTGACCGAGCAGACCGTTCCACTGCTGGGTGAGGTCACGGCCACGGTGACCAATGCCAACGCCCAGCTCACCCGGGTCGACTCGATCACCTCGAGCGTGCAGACGGTAGCCAGCAATGCCAGCAGCCTGTCCTCCCTGTTCGCGGCTACGCTGGGAAATCCACTGGTCAAGGCGGCCGCATTCACATATGGAGTACGCAAGGCGATGAGAGACCGGTCGCGCCGAAACGTCGAGAGCCGGGCCAAGACCCCCGCGCGCGCTGGGCGCGCCGGCCGCCGGTCCAGCTGAGGCTGAGACGAGCCCGGCTCAGCTGAACCGGAGCCTCTGAACGACCGGGCGACCCGCCACTAGTCGAGGATCACAGTCATGCGCAGGTTGTTCTGGGCCGCGCTCGGCGCGGCCGTGGGAGTCGCAATGGTGCGTCAAGTTACTAAGACCGCCAAGGCGTTCACCCCAAGCGGGATCGGTCGCAATATCGGTCGCAATCTCGGCGAGCTCGGCGACCAGTTCAAAGAGTTCGCAGAAGACGTCCGCGCCGGCATGGCGGAGCGCGAGCACGAGCTTGCTGCGGCGCTGCGCGACAACCAGCGGGCGGACCAAACGACACTCGAGCAGCTTCAGAGCCAGGACGAAGGAGGGGGTTGATGGAGACCGCCGAGATCCGGCGCCGCTTTCTGCGCTTCTTCGAGGAGCGCGCGCATACCGTCCTGCCGTCTGCATCGCTGATCGCCGACGATCCGACGCTGCTGCTCGTCCCGGCGGGGATGGTGCCGTTCAAGCCGTACTTCCTCGGTGAGGCTCCACCGCCTGCGCCGCGGGTCGCGAGCGTACAGAAATGTGTGCGAACACCCGACATCGACGAGGTCGGCAAGACCACACGGCACAACACGTTCTTCCAAATGGCCGGAAACTTCTCCTTCGGCGATTACTTCAAGGAGACTGCGATCCCGCTCGCCTGGGAGTTGCTCACGACGCCGGTGCCTGCCGGCGGCTACGGGCTGGAGCCGGACCGGCTGTGGGTCACCGTCTACCACTACGACGACGAGGCGGCGGAGATCTGGCAGCGTAAGGTCGGCATTCCGGCCGACCGGATCCAGCGTCGCGGACTCAAGGACAATTACTGGCACATGGGCGTGCCCGGTCCGGGTGGGCCCTGCTCGGAGATCTTCTACGACCGCGGTCCCGCTTACGGCCGGGACGGTGGACCGGTCGCCGACGAGGACCGCTACCTCGAGCTGTGGAACCTCGTCTTCATGCAGGAGATCCTTAGCGCCGTCCGCGGCAAGGACGACTTCGACGTTGCCGGGCCGCTGCCCGCGAAGAACATCGACACCGGAATGGGTATCGAGCGGGTCGCGACTGTTCTTCAAAGCGTTGACAATGTCTACGAGACCGATGTGCTGCGGATGATCCTCGACCGGGCGAGCGAGCTCACCGGTCGCCGCTACGGTACGGGGGACTCGAAGGCGGACATCTCGCTGCGCATCGTCGCCGACCACTCGCGCAGCGCGGTCATGCTTATCGGCGACGGCGTGACCCCGGGCAACGAAGGCCGCAGCTATGTGCTCCGCCGCATCATGCGCCGGGTCATCCGCAACATGCGCACGCTCGGCGCGCACGAGCCGACGATGCGCCAACTCGTCGACGTGACCATCGAGGCGATGGAACCGCAGTATCCCGAGCTGTATCACGAGGCCACCCGGATCCGCGCGGTCGCTGAGGCGGAGGAGGCGGCGTTCCTGCGCACTCTCCGGCAGGGCACGCAGATCTTCGACGCGGCCGTGGCCGAGACCAAGCAAGCCGGTGGGACGGTGCTGCCCGGGTCGAAGGCCTTCCAGCTGCACGACACCTTCGGCTTCCCGATCGACCTGACCCTGGAGATGGCGCAGGAAGCCGGGCTCACCGTCGACCAGGAGGGCTTCCGGGCCCTGATGACCGAGCAGCGCGAGCGGGCGAAGGCCGATGCGGCGCGCCGCAAGCAAGGCGCGGCCGACCCGTCGGCCTATCGGAGACTGCTCGACCAGACCGGCCGGTCGGCCTTCACCGGCTACGACGAGGTTGCCAGCGAGGGCACGGTCGGTGGCCTGTTGCTCGATGGCGAGCCGGCGAACTCGGCCGCCGAGGGTGACGAGATCGAACTCGTGCTCGACCGCACCCCGTTCTACGCCGAGGGTGGCGGTCAGCTCGCCGACCGCGGCATCATCCGGCTCGACAGCGGTGCCTACGTGGAGGTCTCCGACGTCCAGCAGCCGCTGCCGGGTCTGATCGTCCATCACGCTCGGATCGTGGCCGGTGAGGTCGTGCCGGGGGAGACAGCGATGGCGGAAGTCGACGTGGAGCGGCGGCGCGCTATCTCGCGTGCGCACACCGCAACTCACATGGTGCATAAGGCGTTCCGCGAGGCGCTGGGCGAGACCGCGGCCCAGGCCGGATCGGAGAACTCCCCGGGCCGGTTCCGCTTCGACTTCACCGCTACCGGCGCGGTGCCGCCGTCGGTCCTGGAGGACGTCGAGCAGCGAGTAAACGAGTTGCTCGATGAAGACCTGCCGGTACATGCCGAGATCATGTCGCAGCAGGCGGCGCAGTCGATCGGCGCGCTGGCACTGTTCGGCGAGAAGTACGGCAACGAGGTGCGCGTCGTGTCGGTCGGCGACTGGGCCCGGGAGCTGTGCGGCGGCACCCACGCCCCGCGCTCCGGGCAGCTCGGCCTGGTCAAGCTGCTCGGAGAGTCGTCGATCGGCGCGGGAGTGCGCCGCGTGGAGGCGCTGGTCGGGGTCGACGCCTACCGGTATCTCGCCCGCGAGCACGTCCTCGTCGCGTTGCTCTCCGAGCAGTTCAAGGCGCGCCCGGACGAGCTCCCGGATCGGATCAACTCGGTCGTGGCCCGGCTGCGGGAAGTCGAGAAGGAACTCGAACGGGTGCGAGCGGCGCAGGTGCTCGCGGCGGCCAGAGAGCTCGCCGCCTCACCGGCCGACCTTGCCGGGACACTGTACGTGGGCCATCAAGCGCCGGACGGAACGACCGTGGACGATCTGCGCCGGCTCGCCCTCGACGTGCGCGGCCGGTTGCCCGGCAACTGGCCGGCGGTGGTCGCGACCGCTGCTGTTACCGGTGCGCGGCCACTCGTCGTGGTCGCGGTCAACGATCGGGGACGGGAGGCCGGCCTCAAGGCTGGGTTGCTGGTACGGGAGGCTGCAACCGTGCTGGGCGGGGGCGGCGGCGGAAAGGACGACGTCGCTCAGGGTGGCGGTACCGACCCCACCGCGGTTGATGCGGCGCTCGCCCGGATCGAGCAGGCGGTGGCAGCTCACCAGGCCGGCTCCGCCTAATCCTGGTGGATGGCCCGTTCATTCAATCCCGGCGCCCCTACCCCTGGTCCCGCTGGCGCGGCGGTATTCCCAGTCGGACACCGGTGGTCTCGCCGGACCAGCGGCGAGTCCGCTGCCGATGCGGAGGTGAGGATGCGGGCCGGGGTGCGGGTCGGGATCGACGTCGGCGCCGTGCGCATCGGGGTCGCCGCGAGCGACCCTGAGGGCATGCTGGCGAGCCCGGTTGAGACGGTGAAGCGCGGAAGGGGAGATCTCGAACGCATTGCCGCAATAGCCACGGAAAGGGCGGCGATCGAGGTTGTGGTCGGTTTGCCCCGGACCCTGCGCGGCGAAATAGGCCCGTCTGCGTCATATGTCCGACAATTTGTTAGCCCATTGTCTCGAATATTGGCTCCGGTTCCGGTCAGACTGCTCGATGAGCGTCTATCGACCGCCGATGCTCACCGCCGGCTACAGGAGACGGGCGTGCGGGGACGTAGGGTGAGAGCCGTCGTCGACCAGGAGGCCGCTGTCGTGATCTTGCAGAGCGCGCTCGACATCGAGCGTGGCACCGGAAGGCCACCCGGCCAAGTTGTCGAGGCAGCTGAATGAGTTATCGGACCCTCGAGGCCGACGACGATCTCTACTACGACCGGCCCGACCGGAGTCGTCGTCGGCGCCGCCGGCGCCGGCGCCGCCGCTCGGCGCTGGCCGTGATCCTTGCGCTACTGGTCGTGGCCGCACTCATCGGCGGAGTCGTGTACGCGGGGTCACGGCTGCTCGGTGGTTTCATGGGGATCAACGCCGACTACTCCGGTCCTGGCACGACGCCGGTGCAAGTCGAGATCAAGGAGGGTCAGTCCACCCGCTCCATCGCAAACACGCTCGAGGACGCCGGTGTGGTAAGGACCGCCGGTGCATTCCTGAGCGTCGCCCGAGCCGAGCTGGAGGCCGCGACAATCCAGCCTGGCTACTACCGGCTCAGGAAGCAAATGAAGGCGAGCCTTGCGCTTGCCGCCCTGCTTGACGAGAAGAACCGCATCAACAAGCCGGCGACCATTCCCGAGGGAGTGTGGCTGAACGATGCGCTCGAGCTGCTGGCCAAGCGCAGCGACCTGCCGCTGAAGGACTTCCAGGCCGCCATGAAGAAACCTCAGACACTGGGGCTCCCCGGCTACGCCCAGGGGAACCTGGAGGGCTTCCTCTTCCCGGCCACCTACGACGTCACACCGGGAACCACAGCCAAGGGGCTGCTCCAGGAGATGGTCGACAACTTCAACACAGTCGCGGAGAAGCTGGACCTCGACGGGCGATCGGCGCAGCTAAGGCGGTCTCCATATCAGGTGTTGGTCGTGGCAAGCCTGGTCCAGGCGGAGGCGAAACACCCCGAGGACTTTCCGAAGGTGGCCAGGGTCATCTACAACCGACTCGCCAAGGGCATGCGGCTCCAGCTCGACTCGACCGTCCACTACGCCGCCAAGGTGAAGGGCATCGTCACGACGACGGCGAGGCAGCGCCGGATCGACTCCCCGTACAACACATACCGGCGTGGCGGGTTGCCACCGAGCCCGATCAACTCGCCCGGCGAGCGGGCGCTCGAGGCCGCGCTGGCTCCGGCAAAGGGCGGTTGGCTGTACTTTGTGACCGTCAACCCCGAGACTGGCGAGACGAAGTTCGCGACCACCGATGCACAGCACGAGAAGAACGTCGCCGAGCTGCAGAAGTGGCTCAGGACCCACTGACCCAGGCCACATCCTCCGGACACGGGGCCGATGAGGCCATCGAGAGCCCTGGGCGATGACCCCAAGGATGTCGCGGCAACGCAACGACGATGTGCGGTGCTGGGGTCGCCGATCGCCCACTCGCTCTCACCTGTGCTGCATCGTGCCGCCTATGGCGCCCTCGACCTCGACTGGTCGTACGACGCCATCGAGGTGAGCGAGGCAGCGCTGCCCGGCTTCCTCGCCAGCCTCGATGGGTCGTGGGTCGGCCTTTCGTTGACAATGCCGCTCAAGCGCGCCGCAATCCCTCTGATGGACGATCTGAGCCCGGTTGCCCGGCTCGCCGGCGCCGTTAATACCGTCCTATTCACTCCGGAGGGAACGGTCGGGGACAACACGGACGTGCCGGGGATGCTCGCGGCGCTCGGGACGGCGCCCGGCGCCAAGGAACCCGGCACGGTAGCGATGCTGGGGGGCGGCGCCACCGCCTCGTCGGCGCTTGCCGTTCTCTCGAAGCTCGATGTGGGCGAGGTGACCGTCTACGTCCGATCCGAGGTTCGCGCCACGGGTGTACGAGAGACCCGTGATCGGCTTGGTATGGCCGTTCACCTGCGCCCGTGGAGCGAGGTGGCGGATGCCTTGACCGCAGATCTGCTGATCTCAACGGTCCCGGCGGCCGCCACTCATGTGCTGGCGACCTGGCTCCTCGCCCGGGAGACCGGTGGCGATCTCGCAGCCGTGGAGATCGTGCCCCAGCCGCGCGTGCTCTTCGACGTGGCGTACGACCCCTGGCCGACGCCGCTTGCTGCCGCATGGACGGAGGCCGGCGGCCGGGTCGTCTGCGGTCTCGACCTGCTCGTCCAACAGGCGGCACTCCAAGTCGAATTGATGAGCGGGCTCCGCCCGGCACCCCTCGAGGCGATGCGAGCCGCCGGCGAAGGAGCCCTCGCCGCCCGCCGGAGACAGCGGACGACCGCAATTAATCGAGCGGACGATCGTTCGTGATCGCCAAAAGGTGGATCGAAGTGTCCCGCCACGGACACTTTGATACGTCTTTCAACGATCAAGGATCACTTGTCGCGGATGCCTGACGGTCCATCGCGAGGAGCTGTACTGTTCGGCCGATGGTCGAGGCGGTGGCGGCCGGCCTGGCCGGCGCGGGGGTTGGGCTCTTCCTACCCGGGGTTGTCGAGCGGGTTCCGGACGGGCGACCCGTTCTGGCGCGGCGAACTCGATGGGACGGATCTGGCGCGGGGGTTCAGCGTGGCTCGCTTCGGTCCGCACTGCCGTTCGGGTTGGCTACCGGCGTGCTGTTCGGGGCGGTCACGGCGCGGTTGGGGTTGACGGCAGAATTACCGGCGTTCCTGTATCTGGCGGCTTTGGCCGTCGTCCTCGCGGCCATCGATGTCGTACACCATCGGTTGCCCAACGCACTGGTGCTCCCGTCCTATCCGATTGGTCTTTTGCTGCTCGGCGTGGCAAGTGCCGTGGATGACGATGGTGGTAGCTATGTGCGGGCCATCGGTGGAATGGCGGCGCTCTACGGCGCCTACTTCCTGCTCGTCTTGGCGCATCCGGCCGGGCTCGGGTTCGGTGATGTCAAGCTCGCCGGCCTGCTCGGTCTGCACCTCGGTTGGCTCGGCTGGGGGGTGCTCGCGATCGGCGCGGTGCTCGGCGTCTTCGCGGGCGGGATTGCCGGGCTGGTCTTGCTCCTCGCGCGGCGGGTAAATCGCCGGAGCGCGATCCCCTTTGGTCCCGCGATGCTGGCGGGAGCCTTCGCGGGGATCTTCTGGGGGCAGCAGGTCGCAAACTGGTATGTCGGCGGCGGCTGACCGACAGTCCGGCAGATGGGCGGTCGGCCCGCCAGAGCATGGGAGTATCGGGGCATGCTGCGGTGGCTGACGGCCGGGGAGTCGCACGGCCCTGCGCTGGTGGCCACCCTCGAAGGGATGCCGGCAGGCGTCGCGGTCACGACCGGCGACCTCGCGACTGCGCTTGCCCGGCGCCGACTGGGCTACGGCCGCGGCGCCCGGATGAAGCTCGAGCAAGACGAGGTCGAGTTCCTCGGGGGAGTGCGGCACGGTCGCACTCTCGGCAGCCCCATCGCAATCAAGATCTCCAACACCGAGTGGCCCAAGTGGGACAGGGTGATGGCCGCCGACCCCGTGGATCCGGAGGAGCTGGCCGGACTGGCCCGCAATGCGCCGCTGACCCGGCCGCGGCCCGGGCACGCGGATCTGGTCGGGATGCAGAAGTACGGGTTCAGCGAGGCTCGACCGGTCCTGGAGCGGGCGAGCGCCCGGGAGACCGCGGCGCGGGTCGCGCTCGGCGCCGTCGCCCGCGCCTTCCTCGACCAGGCGCTCGGGATCGAGATCATCAGCCATGTTGTACGGATCGGGAACGTGCCGGCACCGGCAGGTCTGCTTCCGAAGCCGGCCGACGCCGACCGGCTGGACGCGGATCCGGTGCGGTGCCTGGACGCGGATACCTCTGCGGCGATGGTCGCAGAGCTTGATTCGGCCCGGATGGCGGCCGACACGCTCGGGGGGGTGGTCGAGGTGCTCGGCTACGGTGTGCCGCCGGGCCTCGGCAGCCACGTACATGCTGACCGGCGCATCGACGCCAGGCTCGCGGCCGCTCTGATGAGCATCCAGGCGATCAAAGGCGTCGAGATAGGAGACGGGTTCCAGCTCGCGGCGCTCCGCGGGTCTCAAGCTCAGGACGAGATTGAGACCTCGGCAGGAGGTCGCCTGGCCAGACGCAGCGGTCACTCGGGCGGGACCGAGGGTGGCATTACCACCGGCGATCCCCTGCGGGTCCGGGCTGCGATGAAGCCGATCTCTACGATCCCACGGGCGTTGGACACCGTGGACGTTGCCACCGGCGAGGCGGCGAAGGCACACAACCAGCGATCCGACGTCTGTGCTGTGCCCGCGTCCGGGATCGTGGCCGAGGCGATGGTCGCGCTCGTCCTGGCCGACGCCGCTCTGGAGAAGTTCGGCGGCGATTCCATCGGCGAGACCGCCCGCAACGCCCGGGCGTACGTCGCCAGCTTGGTGATCCGGTAGTACGGCCTGGTCGGGACGGTCGCCGGTGCGGATAGGTTCGTAGTAGGAACTCGTGACGCCACGCTCCAAACGTCGTTGGACCCTGCCCTGCCGGTGGCCGGGGTTTGGGACGGTAGTGGTCGCGGAGGACGTCAGGCAGTCGGGAGGGAGTCGGTGGACCGGGCCGCGATAACCGATCCGCGCACAGGCTTCAGCCCGCCGGCGCCTCAGAACGATCATCTTCCCGGGCCGGTCCTGGTCCTCGTCGGCCCGCCGGGGTCCGGCAAGACGACGATAGGCAGGATCGCGGCGGACCGGCTCGGTACCGACTTCCGGGACACGGACGCCGACATCGAGCGGACCCTCGGCAAGTCGATCGGAGAGATCTTCGTGGAGCACGGCGAGTCCGCCTTCCGCGTCCTCGAGCGCGCGGCGGTCGGGCAAGCGCTCGTCGACCATCACGGAGTACTCGCGCTCGGCGGCGGGGCGGTCGTGGACCCGGCGACCCGGGCGATGCTGAAGGGTCACCGCGTGGTCTTCCTCGACGTGGGACTCGCCGCGGCGGTGGAACGGTGCGGCCTCAACCGGAGTCGGCCGCTGCTGCTTACGAACATGCGGGCCACGCTGCGCAGCCTCCTGGACGAGCGAAGGCCCTACTACGAGGAGGTCGCATCGCACGTGGTAAACACCAACGAGCGGTCGGCTGACCAAGTGGCGGACGAGGTCTGTACCGTGGCCGGGCAGGCGGATGAGCGCATCTAACCTGTCCGGGCCGCCGACGCGGATCCCAGTCGGGGGAGCGGGGTCAGACCGTCGCTGGAGCGGCCCGTCGACAACCACGCCGGCCTACGAGGTCGTCGTGGGCATCGACGTCCTCGGCGAGCTTCCGGTGATCCTCGGGGATCAGCCGCACCGGGTGGCCGTCGTACACCCGCGGCGGCTCAGTGCAGCGGCCCGGCGAGTGGCCGACCTCCTCGACGCTCAACCGCTGCTGATCGAAATACCCGACGGTGAGCCGGCCAAGGAGATCGGGGTGGCCGCGCGGTGCTGGTCCGAGCTTGGCTGGGCGGGCTTCACCAGGTCGGACGCGGTGGTGGCGGTCGGTGGAGGCGCGATTACAGACCTCGCGGGCTTTGTCGCCGCAACCTGGCTTCGCGGCATTCGCGTGGTGCACGTGCCGACCACGCTCCTCGGAATGGTCGACGCCGCCGTGGGCGGGAAGACCGCGGTCAACACGCCCGAGGGCAAGAACCTGGTCGGCGCGTTCCACCCACCCTCCGGCGTGATTTGCGATCTCGCGCTGTTGGCATCGCTCCCGAGCGCCGAGTTCGTCAGCGGTCTTGCCGAGGTGGTCAAGGCCGGGTTTATCGCCGATCCGGTGATTCTCGATCTAATGGATCGTGACCCAGCCGCCGCCACCCACCCGGCCGGACGGCTCGTGCGCGAACTCATCGAACGAGCCATCAAGGTCAAAGCCCAGGTCGTCTCGGCAGACCTGCGGGAGACGGCATCCACCACCGGGACCGGTCCCTTCGGTCGGCCAACCATCGGACGGGAAATGCTCAACTACGGGCACACCCTCGGCCACGCGATCGAGAAGGTGGAGCGCTATCGCATCCGGCATGGGGAAGCCGTCGCTGTCGGCATGTTGTACGCGGCCGAGCTGGCTCGGTTGGCCGGCCGGCTCCCGGCCGATCTCGTGGACCAGCACCGCGAGGTCCTGGGGGCCGTCGGGCTTCCCACCGACTATCCTGCGGCCGCCTGGCCCGACCTCTTGGCCGCCATGAAGATCGACAAGAAGGCGCGTGGCGATCGGCTCCGCTTCGTCGTGCTCGACGGCCTCGCCCGCCCCGCCATCCTCGAGGCACCCGATCCTGGCCTGCTCATCGCCGCATACGCCGCCGTCTCAGCTTGAGGGCCGACCCGTATGAGCGGCACGTCAGTCGATTCGTGTGGAGAGAAGGGGCCTTTGATCTGGCGCGGGCCGGGCCCGGCGGGGTGGGGATAATCGCGGCATGACATCGCGCAGCGACCGAGACCCCAGCGGAGCGACCGGTACTCCAATCCGAGTCCTCGTACTCAACGGGCCCAACCTCGGCCGGCTCGGTGCCCGCGAGCCGGAGGTGTACGGCGACGCGTCGCCCGCCGACGTTGCAGCGGTGTGTGCGAAGGCGGGGGCCGAACTGGATCTCGAGGTAGAAGTCCGGCAGACCGATGACGAGGCCGAGCTGGTCGGCTGGCTGCACGAAGCCGCCGACAGGGCAACCCCGGTCGTACTCAACCCTGCCGCGTTCACGCACTACTCCTACGCGGTCCGAGATGCCTGCGCGCAGCTTCGCGCTCCCCTGATCGAGGTCCACATCACCAACCCGGCCGGCCGGGAGGCCTTCCGGCACACGTCGGTGGTCGCCGCAGTCGCAACCGGAACCATCGCCGGCTTCGGTCTCGACTCCTACACTCTGGCACTTCGGGCCGTGGCGACTCGCATGTCGACGCGGTAGGAGGCGCCGCGTCAAAGCCGGATAGGCGCCGGTACGACGACCAGCGGAACAGGCCACCTTTGCTCGGGTCGCGACGCCCCGCAATGATTGTCCGCATGCTGATCAGGCACCGAGACAGCGCGCCGCAGGTGGATGCCACGGCGTACATCGCACCGACCGCCACGCTCGTTGGCGACGTCCGGATCGGCGCTCGGGTACGCGTAATGTACGGCGCGGTGTTGAATGCGGAGGCATCGCACATCACGGTTGGCGAGGCGTGCGTGATCACAGAGCAGGCCGTGCTGCGCGCGACTGCAGTTGGTGACTCCGATCGACCGGTCGTCCTGGGAGACCATGTGTTCGTCGGCCCGCATGCCACGCTGCTCGGGTGTGCTGTCGACCGGTGCGCGTACCTCGCTACCGGCGCGACCGTCCTCCACGGTGCCAGAGTGGGCGCCGGCGCCGTCGTCGCGGTGGGTGCCCTAGTGCACGCCCGAACAACCGTTGCGTCGGAGATGTTCGTGCCGCCGCACACGTTGGCAGCCGGGACTCCAGCCCGGCTCCTGACTTGCGATCAGGCCGACGAGGTTGCGGCCGCGATCCGTGCGGTGAACTTCGCCGGCGCCGCGTTCGGAGTCGAGGCGGATTGGGAGGATCGGATCAGCCGCTACGAGCGAAGTGCAGAGGTTCGCGTAGCCGAGTTCGCCGCCCACTCTGACGACGAGGTCGTCGGCTGAGCATCCTGCTACCCGTCGAGCAGCGCAGCACGGTCCCCGCTTCCGATGGCCGGATCGTAGACAGACCCGACCAGGCACTGCTGATCAACCCCTCCCTCGAGCGGCTCTGGGTTGGCCAGCGGGGTCCTACGCTTGCACCATGTCCGAGGTGTATGAGGGCCGCAGGGCGCGGCTGCGCGAGCGTTTCAACGGTCTCGAAGTCGATGCCGCACTGATCACGTCGCTGGTCAATGTGCGCTACTTGACCGGTTTCACCGGATCGAACGGCGCCGTGCTGGTGACCGGCGACGGCGCGGTCTTCGCGACGGACGGACGCTACGCGACCCAGTCCCAGTCCGAGGTTTCTGGGGTCGACCGGATGATCGAACGGGACAGGTCCTTGCCGGAAGTCCTGCTCGAGCGGGCTCGTTCGGTTGGCGTCCGCAGGCTGGGCTTCGAGTCCCACCAGCTGACTGTGGACCAGCATCGCGAACTTACTGAGCGATCGGACGGCACCGAGCTCAACTCGATCAAGAAGGCGATCGAGGACCTGCGGATCGTCAAGGACGACGAGGAGATCGCTAGCCTCCGGGAGGCATGCGCCATTGGCGATCGTGCGCTTGCCGAGCTGGCGGACGGACTCGTGCTAGGCCGAACGGAGCGCCAGGTCGCGCAGGAGCTCGAGCGACGCATGATCGATCACGGCGCCGACGGGCTCGCGTTCGACACGATCGTGGCGAGCGGCCCCAACTCGGCGATCCCCCACCACACACCGACGAGCCGGCGGATCGAAGTCGGAGACTTCCTTACGATCGACTGCGGTGCATTGTTCAACGGCTACCACGCCGACATGACCCGTACCTTCGTCGTCGGGCAGGAACCCGCGGCCTGGCAGATCGAGATCTACGATCTCGTCTTCGCCGCGCAGAGGGCTGGCCGCCAGGCGCTGATACCCGGCACGCAGCTCAACGCGGTCGACCGGGCGGCCCGCTCGATGATCGAGGCCGCGGGCCATGGTGAGCACTTCCTGCACGGCCTGGGCCATGGGGTCGGGCTGGAGACCCACGAGGCGCCGCTGTTCCGTCACGACGCGGAAGGTAAACTCGACGCTCGCACCCCGGTCACCGTCGAGCCCGGCGTCTACTTGCCTGGCAAGGGGGGCGTACGGATCGAGGACACGCTCGTCGTGCTCGCCCCGGCCGACGGCGGACCGGAGCTGCTCACCATGACGACCAAAGAGCTGCTAGTCCTCGACTGACCGCCACCCCTGGGCCCAGTTGACCGGGCGCAGCGCTTCAATCTCGTACAAAAGGATCTTCGTGGCCACCACCAACGACCTCAAGAACGGCATGGTCCTCAACCTGGACGGGCAGCTCTGGACGGTTGTCGAGTTCCAGCACGTGAAGCCTGGCAAGGGCGGCGCATTCGTCCGGACCAAGCTGAAGAACGTCCTGTCCGGCAAGGTAGTCGACCGTACGTTCAACGCCGGCGTGAAGGTAGACACCGCGACCGTCGACAAGCGCTCGATGCAATACCTCTACCGCGAGGGTGGCGACTTCGTCTTCATGGACATGCAGTCCTTCGACCAGATCCACGTGCCGGCCGAGACCGTCGGGAAGGCCGCAGACTACCTGCTCGAGAACCAGGATGCCGTGGTCGCGCTGCACGACAGCACGCCGCTGTATGTCGAGCTGCCGGCCGCGGTCGAGCTGACCGTCTCTTACACCGAGCCCGGGCTGCAAGGCGACCGCTCGACCGGCGGCACGAAGCCCGCGACCCTCGAGACCGGCGCCGAGGTGGCCGTGCCACTGTTCATCACGACCGGCGAGAAGATCAAGGTCGACACCCGGTCGGGCGAGTACCTCGGCCGCGGCACCGGCTGACTGGCCTTCCTGGTGCCGGCTCGATCAAAGGCGCGCAAGCGGGCGCTCGACATCTTGTACGAAGCGGACCTGCGGGGCCGTGACCCCATTGCCACGCTGGCCGAACGCTCGAGCGCTGGCAACCAGCCAGTGCCTTCGTACGCGGCGGCCCTCGTCGAAGGGGTCGCGAGCCATCGGGACCGCATCGACGAGCTGCTTACCACCTACTCAGTCGGCTGGACCCTCGACCGGATGCCGGCGGTGGACCGCAACATCCTTCGGCTTGGTGCCTACGAGCTCTTGTGGGCCGATGACGTGCCGGATGCCGTGGCGATCTCCGAGGCGGTCGATCTAGCCCGGCAGCTTTCCACGGAGGACTCGCCCACCTTCGTCAACGGCCTCCTGGCCCGGCTGCTGGAGCTGAAACCCAGCATCACCCGCTGACGCCGCACCGTTGGTGATCAGCGCCGGCCAGCCCCATTCGGCAAAGCTGCCGTTCGAGTGAATGTGCCGTTCAGTCGATCCCGCCACAGAAGAACGGCACATTCACGCGAACCTATCGCGTGAATGTGCCGTTCATGCGAGTAGAAGCGGGGGTCAGGACTCGGGTTCGAGGAGCTCGACCGCCTTCCGGGCGTCGGGGTGCAAGACGCCCCAGCTGATGAGGTCCTCGGTGATGACACCTGGCGGCTTGTCGTATATGACCGCGAGCGTGCGCAGGTCCTCTTGCCGGATGGAGAGCACCTTGCCGTTGTAGTCGCCGCGCTGGCTCTGGATTGCGGCTGCATACCGCACCAGCGGACCGGCCCGGTCGGTCGGCGCCTGCTGCAGTGCCTCGAGGTCGAGCACCAGCTTGGGCGGCGGCTCGATCGTGCCGCCCGGGCTGCCGCCAGGCAGCAGCTCGGCGATGGGGACGCTGTAGAACTCGGCCAGCTCGGCTAGGCGTTGGACCGTGACGGCCCGGTCGCCGCGCTCATATGAACCGACGACAACGGCCTTCCAGCGGCCCTTCGACTTCTGCTCGACTCCGTGCAGCGACAGGCCCTGCTGCTGGCGGATGGATCGCAGCTTGGCGCCGAGCGCTTTGGCGTACTCGGATGGCAATGGGCCTCCCGGGGGGTCTTGGGTGCAGCGGGGGACCGCCGCCGTAGTTACGCTCGGTAACGCTACGCAGAGTAACTGGCTATCGTCAAGACCCTTATGATCATCCGACCCTGATGAGACCCCCTTTCGACACCTGATCGGCCCCTGTCGGGGCGGCCTCGGCATTAGGTCCGCGGGGCAAGAGGTGGCGCCCGGCAGTCGATCCGTCGCGGTGGCGCAAAGGCCGTTGGCAGCGACGCGCCGACCGAGTCACCTGGACCGGTTTGGCCCGACACGCCAGCGTGGCGAGCCGGGTCACGGGAATCTCCGCTCGTGCTGGTATCGTCCCTAGGCGACAGCGACGTCCTTTAACGACCCGTCCAGCGAGGCGGGGAAGGAGGCCGCCGGCGTATGCCTGCGTCATCTGCCGGGCCGTTGCCCGATTTCGCCGAAGCCCAGCTTTCTCCCGGGCAGCCACCCGGTGGCTCGGCTGCCCCAGACACCAAGTCCGTCCTTGACCCGCCGGACATCGGGCGGGCGCTAACTCGGATCGCCCACGAGATCCTGGAACGCAACAAGGGCGCCGCCGATCTTGTTCTGCTCGGGATTCCGACCAGGGGCGCCTATCTCGCCCGCCGACTCGCCGACAAGATTGCCCAGGTCGAGGGCAAGGTTGTGCCGGCCGGAACGCTCGACGTGACGATGTACCGCGATGATCTGCGACTGCGTCCCGCGCGCTCGCTGGGTCGTACGGACATCCCGCCGGATGGCGTCGACGGCCAGATCGTCGTACTCGTGGACGACGTCCTCTTCTCCGGTCGGACGGTCCGGGCCGCGCTCGACGCGCTGAACGACATCGGGCGCCCGCGCGCGATCCAGCTTGCGGTACTGGTCGACCGCGGGCACCGGGAGCTCCCCATCCGGGCCGACTTCGTCGGGAAGAACCTGCCCACGGCCCTGACCGAGACGGTGCACGTGCTCATGACGGAGCACGATGGGCGGGATGCGGTCGTCATCGCCCGACCCGAGAACGGGGGCACCGAATGACCGTCTCGGGCGCCTCCCGGAGGCGCGAGGCGGCTCCCTGGGGTGGTGGAAGACATTTGCTCTCGACCGCCGATTTGAGCCGCGAAGACGCGCTGCTCATCCTCGATACCGCCGAGGAGCTCGCCCGCGTCGCCGACCGGCCCATCAAGAAGCTGCCCACGTTGCGTGGCCGGACCGTGGTGAACCTCTTCTTCGAGGATTCCACCCGCACCCGGATCTCCTTCGAGGCGGCCGCGAAGCGGCTGTCCGCTGACGTCATCAACTTCTCCGCGAAGGGTTCGAGTGTCGCGAAGGGGGAGAGCCTCAAGGACACCGCGCTGACGCTGCAGGCGATGGGCGCCGACGCCGTGGTCGTGCGGCACTCGGCGTCCGGTGCCCCGCATCGGCTGGCGACCTCCGGGTGGATCAACGGCTCGGTCGTCAACGCCGGCGACGGTACCCATGAGCACCCCACCCAGGCGCTGCTGGACGCGTACACCATGCGCCGGCACCTCGGCAGCCTGGACGGCCAGCGGATCGCGATCGTCGGCGACGTGCTGCACAGCCGCGTCGCCCGGTCGAACGTGCTGCTCCTCGGCACGCTCGGCGCCCAGGTCACGCTCGTCGGCCCGCCAACCCTGCTGCCGGTCGGCGTGGAGGGCTGGCCGTGCGAGACGTCCTACGACCTCGACGGAGTACTGCCGAAATCTGATGCGGTCATGATGCTGCGCGTGCAGCGGGAGCGGATGAGTGCTGCCTACTTTCCCAGCGCCCGCGAGTACTCCCGCCGCTACGGGCTTGACCGTGTTCGGCTCGCGCTGCTGCCACCGCACGGCATCGTCATGCACCCCGGCCCGATGAACCGCGGTATGGAGATCGCCGCCGACGTCGCCGATTGCGACCGCGCGGTCATCGTCGAGCAGGTCGCCAACGGCGTCAGTATCCGGATGGCCGTGCTTTACCTGCTGCTCGGTGGCGGCGAGCCGGCCAGTACGAACGCGCGCAAGTCGGGCGCGGTGGCCAGGGACGGGCGCGAGGATGCTGTGCAGGCAGCGTTGGGGGGTGCTCGATGACCGACCGACGCGATCCGTGCTGTGTGGTCCGAGGCGCCCGATTGCTCGATGGGGAGCCGAGCGACCTGCTCCTGCGCGACGGCGTCATCGTCGAGGTGGCGCCGGCGGGCGGATCGTCCATCCCGGCGGGTGCGCAAATCTACGATGCGGACGGCCTGATCGCGCTGCCCGGTCTGGTCGACCTGCACGCCCACCTTCGTGAGCCAGGCCGCGAGGACGCCGAGACCGTCGAGTCCGGCACGGCGGCCGCCGCGCTGGGCGGCTACACGGCGGTCTTCGCGATGCCGAACACGGAGCCCGTCGCGGATACCGCCGGGGTCGTCGAGCAGGTGTGGCGGCTGGGCCGCGACGCCGGCCACTGCGACGTGCAACCGATCGGAGCCGTGACGGTGGGGCGACGCGCGGAGCACCTCGCCGAGCTAGGAGCGATGGCCGACTCCGCCGCGGCGGTGCGTGTGTTTTCCGACGATGGTGACTGCGTCCACGATGCGGTGCTGATGCGGCGCGCGCTGGAGTATGTGAAGGCCTTCGACGGCGTCATCGCCCAGCATGCGCAGGAGCCACGGCTGACCGACGGAGCGCAGATGAACGAGGGCGAGCTGTCCGGGGTCCTGGGTTTGGCGGGCTGGCCGGCTGTCGCCGAAGAGGCGATCATCGCCCGGGATGTGCTGCTCGCCGCGCACGTCGGCTCGCGACTCCACATCTGCCACGTATCGACCGCCGGGTCGGTGGAGATTATCCGCTGGGCCAAAGGCAAGGGCTGGAACATCACGGCGGAGGTGACGCCCCATCACTTGCTGCTCACCGACGACCTGGTCCGGTCGTACGACCCGATCTACAAGGTCAACCCCCCGCTGCGCACCGCGGCCGACGTCGCCGCGCTGCGTGCGGGCCTCGCCGACGGGACGATCGACGTGATCGCTACCGACCATGCGCCGCACTCGGTCGAGGACAAGGACTGCGAGTGGGAGGCCGCCGCCTCCGGGATGGTAGGCCTGGAGACCGCGTTGTCCGCCGTATGCATGGCGATGATCGAGACCGGGCTGCTGGACTGGGCCGGCGTCGCCGATCGGATGAGCGTACGACCGGCGCGCGTCGGCCGGTTGTCGGGCCACGGTAACCGGTTCGAGGTGGGCAGCGCGGCCAACGTCACCCTCGTCGACCCGGCCGCTCGGTGGACCGTCGACCCGGCCGGGCTGGCGAGCCGAAGCAGGAACACGCCCTTCGCCGGGAAGGAGCTTCCGGTCCGGGTGGTGGCCACCTTCCTTCGCGGCCGCCCCACCGCCATCGACGGGAAGCTCGCATGACCGACACCCTCTGGTGGCCGCCTCACGAGGCGGCGGCACCCTACCGGTGAACGGTGACATCACGGTGAAGAGCCTTCAGGAATACGCGGCGGAGGCCGGCACATCACGCTGCGGGGTCGGCCGGTGACCGCGCGGCAGCTCCAGGCGACCGTCGCCGACGTCACGCCGGTCGGCGCCTATCACCTGCTCACACTGCGCCAACCGAGCCTAGGCGCCGGCTTCCGGCCCGGCCAGTTCGCCGCGATTGCCGTTGGCGGCAAGCAGACGGCGATGCTGCTGCGGCGGTGCTTCTCCATTCACCATGCCGAGGGGGACGCCATGCAGCTCGTGGTGGCCGAACGCGGGCCGGGAACCCGGTGGCTGGTGCGCCGGGTGCGGGGCGACGTCATCGACATCATCACGCCACTCGGCCGGCCGTTCCCACTCCCGCCCGACCGGGCAAACCCGGATAACGGATCCCACGCGGCCGACGCGCCGCATGGCCTGCCCCGGCCGGTCCGAGGTCCCAGGGAAGCCGGCCACGCCTGCGTGCTCGTCGGTGGCGGCTACGGCAGCGCACCGCTGTTCGCGCTCGCCGACCGGCTGCGCGCCCGCGGGCATCCCGTACACATGGTTCTCGGCGCGGCCACGACGGACCGGCTCTTCGGCGTGGATGAGGCGAAGGCGCT
>JBKOZJ010000089.1:0-8416 GCA_046725875.1 Actinomycetota bacterium | reverse complement strand
TACTACCGCAACCCGCGGATGACCAACGTCTACTCGACCAACTTCTTCGGACTCTATGACTGGGTGAACATCGGCGTCAGCGACGGCGCCTGATCATCTAGCCCGGGCCGGGGGACGGTTTCTCCTTGGGGATGCCTCACTGGTCAGACGGAGGCGGTGAGGCAACAAGCGGGGCCGGTGGCGGAAGAGCCACCGGGCCCCGCCAAGTAGGACGGAAACCGGGCCGTGCAGCAGCGGCCATTTTGACGCTGTACGGGAAAACCACAGCGTCGCAAAAGAGGCTCTAAAGTGACGGCAAAATCGGCTGGTAGATGGCCGTTTCTGCGCGTTGCTTCAACTCAGAGGCTGAATACACAAACGCAACCACTGGGTCACAAATCGACGACAACCGCGCGGGCTACATATGCAGATCCGGGCGGGCATCGTACCGTCCGAATGCCCGGCACGGATGGTCCACAAGACCCCATGTCGTGTCCCGTGACGTCCGGAAGGAACGACCCCCATGACTGTGAGCCCTGGCGCTCTTGAAGAGGTCGGCGAGCAGCCGATCGCGGCGGTCAGCGAGGGCGAGCGTCGGATCGAAGGCCGATCACTCGGCCAGATCGCCTGGGCAAGGCTCCGCAAGGACCGGGTCGCGATGGCGGGCGGCATCATCGCCCTCATCCTCGTCGGCATCGCAATAGCCGCGTGGCCCTTGCAGAGCTTCGACCTCATCCATCCCAACCAGAGCAACACCGATGCCCTGAACCAGCAAAACTCCATGCCCCAGGGGGCGCTCGGGGGCGTCAGTTGGGAGCACCCGCTCGGGGTGGAGCCGCTGAACGGGCGGGACATCATGGACCGGGTCATCGTCGGCCTGCAGGTCTCGCTGTTTATCGCCGGATCGGCCACCGTCCTTGCGGTCACTCTTGGCGTGCTCGGCGGGATCGTGGCCGGCTACTTCGGCGGCTGGGTCGACACCGTCCTCTCCAGACTGATGGACATCACGCTGGCCTTCCCGATTCTGCTCTTCTCGATCGCCCTGCTTGTGATCGTCCGGCAGGCCACTGGTGGCATCGGCCCGCTGGACGGAAACTCGCTGAGCGTTGCGGCGATGATCTTTGTCATCGGCGTCTTCGGCTGGGCGTATCCCGCGCGGATCATCCGTGGGCAGGTCATCTCGCTGCGGGAACGTGAGTTCGTCGAGGCAGCCCGAAGTCTCGGCGCCTCCAGCTCGAGAATCCTGTTCCGGGAGATGCTGCCGAATCTCGTCGCGCCGATCCTGGTCTACGCGACCCTGCTGTTCCCGACCAACATCCTGACCGAGGCGGGCTTGTCCTTCCTGGGCGTCGGCATATCCCCACCGACCGCTTCGCTCGGGCAGATGGTGGCCGCTGCGTCGGGCATTTCCCGGCTCGACCCGCTCTACCTGATCGCGCCCGGCGCGGTGATCTTCATTGCCGTGTTGTCGATCAACCTGTTCGGCGACGGTCTGCGCGACGCCGTCGATCCCAAGTCGAGCCGGTGATGGCCGGCTTGATCCCCCAGAAGCTCTCGGCCACACGCCGAGACCGGGCACCGGACCCGGTGACCCGGAACCACCCCGAGGAGAAGGTGGACTAACGCAATGTCGAACCTCCGTCGTTCGGCCAGGTTCGCCGCCGTCGCTGCTGCCGGCGCGCTGATCCTGGCTGCCTGCGGTGGTGGAGACGACGACACGACCGGGGGCGCCGCTGGCGGCACCGCCCCGGCCTTCAACATCTCCACCACCACGATCATCAATCCGAATGACCAGACCGGCGGCACCATCCGGCTTGGCGCCGGCTCGGACGCCGACTCGTGGGACCCGGCGCGGGCCTACTACGGCTTCGTCTGGAACCTGCAGCGGCTCTATGCGCGGACGCTCATGGGCTTTGTGTCAGACCCGAAGCGGGCGTCACAGGTGGAGCCTGACCTTGCAACCGCGAAGGGCGAGGCGAGCGCCGATTTCAAGACGTACAAGTACACGCTGCGCGACGGCGTCACCTACGACGACGGAACGCCCATCACGACGAAGGACATCAAGTACGCCATCGAGCGCGGCTTCGCCACCGACGTGATCAACGGTGGCCCGACCGGCTACTTCCTCTGTCTGCTGGACACCTGCAAGGACAGTACGCCGACCTATCAGGGGCCCTACAAGGACAAGAAGGGTGAGCCGATGGTCAACGGCGCTCCCTCGATGGAGACGCCGGACGACAAGACCATCATCTTCCACCTCGCCCAGGCGCGCGCGGACTTCGACTACCTGATGGCGATGGGCCCAACCTCGCCGATCCCACAGGCGAAGGACGACGGCGAGAACTACACGCAGCACCCGGTCTCGTCCGGCCCATTCAAGATCACGCAGTACGATCCGGACACCGGGATCACGTTCGAGCGCAACACGAACTGGAAGCAGGAGACCGACTCGATCCGCAAGCCCAAGGCGGACCGGATCGAGATCACGTACATCACGAACCTGGACGACCTCGACGCCCGGCTGAAGGCGGGCACGCTGGACGCCCGGGTGGACGCTGATCTCCAGCCGACGTTCCAGAACGAGGCGTTCGCCGACCCGAATCTGAAGAAGTACATCGACAACCCGGTCGACGGATCCCTCCGCTACCTGGGGGTCTCGCCAGACGTGAAGCCGTTCGACAACGTGCACTGCCGTCGCGCGGTCTTCTACGCCATCAACAAGCAAGCCTGGCGGCTCGCCTACGGTGGCGCGGTCACCGGCGACATCGCCCCGAGCCTGACGCCGTCCGGTCTGCCTGGGCACGACACCAAGGCGAACATGTATCCGAACGGCGCGGACTTCTCAGGTGACCTCACCAAGGCCAAGGACGAGCTGAGCCAGTGCGGCCAGCCGAACGGCTTCAAGACCAACATGGCGTTCGTCAACCAGGGCACTGGTGGCGCCCGCGCCGGGGCGGTGCAGGAGGCGCTCGGCCGGGTCGGCATCAAGGTCAGCCTGAAGCCCGGCGAGGCCGACACCTACTACCAGACCTACATCGCATCGCCGGACAGCGTGAAGAAGAACGGTCTCGGCATCATGGACGCGGGTTGGGGTGCCGACTTCCCGTCCATCATGGGGTTCTGGGAGTCCATCGCCCACGGCAAGGCGAACCTCCCGTCCGCCGACAGCAACTACGTCAACCTCGACGACCCGAAGGTCAACCAGCTGCTCGACTCGTCGCTCACGGCGCCGGCAGACCAGTGGGACACCATCGGCCGCCAGGTCGACGACGCGATCATGGAAGCGGCGGTCTACGTCCCGGTCATGTGGACGAAGAGCGTCTACTGGCGCAACCAGCACCTCACCAACGTCTACTCGACCAACTTCTTTGGTCTGTACGACTGGGTGAACATGGGCACGACCGGCGCATGATCGCGGCTGTCAGTCAATAAGTAAAGACACGCACGCGCACCCGAAAGAAGGTGAACAGGCACGGTGTGGCCGGCGGTGACCCCGCCGGCCACACCGGAGCCGACGCAGATGGCCCGCTACGTCGTCCGCAGGCTGCTCGGAGCGCTGCTCGTCCTTGTAGTCGTAAGCGTGATCACTTTCGGGATCTTCATGTGGGTGCCGGTGCTGACCGGCGCCGACTACGCCTACCTGTACGCCGGGCGGCACCCGTCCGAGGCGCAGGTGGAGGCGATCCGGCACAAGCTCGGCTTCGACAGGCCGCTCCCCGTTCAATACGGCCTCTATGTGAAGGGCATCTTCACCGGCCGCGAGTTCAGCAGTGGAAACCAGACGGTGGAATGTCCTGCCCCGTGTCTCGGCTACAGCTTCCTCAGACATAAGACGGTCTCGAGCTTGATCGCGGAGAAGTTCCCGGTCACCGCCTCCCTCGCCGGCGGCGCCGCGGTGCTCTGGCTCATCTTCGGCGTCGGCGTCGGCGTGCTCTCCGCGCTGAAACGCGGAAGCCTGCTCGACCGGGCCACCATGGGCATCGCCCTGGCCGCCGTGTCGCTGCCGATCTTCTTCACCGGCAACCTGCTCTTGCTGATCTTCAGCTACAAGCTCGGCTGGTTCCCTAACGTCCATTATGTGAAGTTCACCGAGAACCCGTACGAATGGGCGAAGAATCTGCTCCTGCCGTGGATCTCCCTGGTAACGATCTTCGCCGCGCTCTACGCCCGCCTGATGCGCGCCAACATGCTCGAGACGATGGGCGAGGACTACATCAGAACCGCCCGGGCCAAAGGTCTGCCGCGCCGAAAAGTGGTCGTCAGGCACGGCATGCGGGCCGCCTTGACTCCGATCGTGACGATCTTCGGCCTCGACCTCGGCCTCCTGCTCGGCGGTGCCATCATCACCGAGACCGTCTTCAACATCCCGGGCATCGGCCGGCTGTCCTTCGACGCCATCGCCGGTCGAGACCTGCCGGTGATCATGGGTACGACCATCTTCGCGGCGGTCTTCATCGTCGTCGCGAACATCGTCGTCGACGTTCTCTATAGCGTGGTCGATCCGCGGGTAAGGCTCCAGTGACCCGACTCGCCAAACGCCTCGGGGAAAGTGGGCGAACTGCCGCAGAACCGGTCATTATTAGGCAACACCCCAGCACAGCACTGAAGGGGACTCATCGATGAGCGCAGCCATCGAGGTGCTCGACGAGCCGGCTCCCGTCCAGCCGCCAAACGCCTTCCTCGAGGTAAGGGACCTGCGGGTCCACTTCCCGACCGAGGATGGCCTGGTCAAGGCGGTGGACGGGCTGTCCTTCAGTCTCGAGAAGGGCAAGACGCTGGGCATCGTCGGTGAGTCAGGCTCCGGCAAGTCGGTAACGAGCCTCGCGATCCTCGGCATCCACAAGGGCAGCCGCGCCCGGGTCTCCGGCGAGATCTGGCTCGACAACCAGGAGCTCGTCGCGATGAACGAGGACGAGATCCGCAGCCTCCGGGGACCGAAGATGGCGATGGTCTTCCAAGACCCGCTCTCATCGTTGCACCCTTTCTATAAGGTTGGCGACCAGATCATCGAGTCCTACCGCGAGCATCACCCGCACGCCTCGAAGGCCGAGGCGCGCAGGCTCGCCATCGACATGCTCGACCGGGTGGGCATCCCGAACCCGAGCTCGCGTATCGACGACTACCCGCACCAGTTCTCCGGCGGCATGCGGCAGCGCGCGATGATTGCGATGGCGCTGATCAACACCCCCCAGCTGATCATCGCGGACGAGCCGACAACGGCGCTAGACGTTACCGTCCAGGCGCAGATCCTCGAGCTCATGAAGGACCTGCAGAGCGAGTTCAACACCGCCATCGTCCTCATCACCCACGACCTCGGCGTCGTCGCGGAGACCTGCGACGATGTGGTCGTGATGTATGCGGGGAAGTGCGTCGAGCGCGGCACGGCTGCCGAAGTCTTCTACCGGCCGGAGATGCCCTATGCGTGGGGTCTGCTGAGCTCGGTGCCGCGGATGGACCGGGAGCGACAGACCCGGCTGCTCCCGATCGCGGGTCAACCGCCCTCGCTGATCAATGTCCCGAGTGGCTGCGCCTTCCACCCGCGGTGCGCGTACCAGGGGCACGTCGAGGGCGACCGCTGCCGGGCCGAGGTGCCCGAGCTGCTCGCCAGCCAGGATGGACACAGCGTGCGGTGCCACATTGACCCCGAGGAGCGCCGGGCCTTGTGGCAGGAGAGCATCAAACCGAGGATCTGACGCAAGCATCGACCCCGCACCGCGTCCTCGTGAACCGAGGAGGAGACCCTTGACCACCACCAGCCCAGCCGCGACCGCCGAGCCGAGCCAGGAACCTCAGGCGCCCGGTCGCGACGCGCTGCTGAGGGTGACCGGCCTGAGGAAGCACTTCCCGATCACGCGCGGCATCCTCTACCAGCGCAAGATCGGCGCAGTGAAGGCCGTCGACGGCGTCTCCTTCCATGTTGGCCGAGGCGAGACCCTGGGCCTAGTGGGTGAGTCCGGCTGCGGCAAGTCGACCACCGGCCGGGTGGTCGCAAAGCTGCTGGAGCCAACGTCCGGGACGGTTGAGTTCGAGGGCCGGGACATCAGCCGGCTATCCCGCGGCCACGTGCGGCCGTACCGCCGCGACATGCAGATCATCTTCCAGGACCCGTACAACTCGCTGAACCCGCGGCATACGGTCGGAACGATCGTCGGCGCCCCGTTCCGGATCCAGGGGATCAAGACCGAGCGCGGCATCAAGCGCGAGGTCCAGGAGCTGATGGAGCGGGTCGGCATGAACCCGGAGCACTACAACCGCTACCCGCACGAGTTCTCCGGCGGCCAACGCCAGCGCATCGGCGTGGCCCGCGCGATCGCCCTGCGTCCAAAGCTCATCGTCTGCGACGAGCCGGTCTCCGCGCTGGACGTGTCCATCCAGGCCCAGATTGTGAACCTGCTGGAGGACCTGCAGAACGAGTTCAACCTCGCGTATGTCTTCATCGCGCACGACCTGTCCGTGGTCCGCCATATCTCCGACCGCGTCGCGGTCATGTACCTCGGCAAGGTCATGGAGCAGACCGACCGGGACACGCTCTATAGGGAGCCGCTACATCCGTATACCCATGCATTGATGTCGGCGGTTCCGGTCCCCGACCCGGTCAAGGAGCAGAAGCGGGAGCGCATCCTGCTCAAGGGCGACCTGCCAAGCCCGGTCAACCCGCCGAGCGGCTGCGTGTTCCATACGCGGTGCTGGAAGGCGCAGGAGATCTGCAAGACCATCGTGCCGCCGCTCGAGCTCAAGGCCCCGGGCCACGAGGTCGCCTGCCACTTTCCTGAGCAGAAGAAGCTCATCTAGCCGCGGCTGCGCCGCCCAATCGGTCGAAGGTCCTTGCTTCCATAAGTTTGGAGCAAGGGCGCTTCTACGGGTCGCTGGCTGGAGGAACGGTCCCCGCTACCCACGTTTTAGAGGCGCAGCGCTTCCTTGAGGAAGCGGACCTGCAGCAGGAGCAGGTTCTCCGCGACCACCTCCTGCGGCGTTATGTGGGTCACGCCGGACAGCGGGAGCACAGTGTGCTGCCGGCCGGCGGCGAGCAGCGCCGAGGAGAAGCGGAGCGTATGTGCGGCCACGACGTTGTCGTCGGACAGCCCGTGGATGAGCATGAGCGGCCGCTCGAGGCGCGGTGCGTCATGAATGATCGAAGTGCGTTCGTACGCCTCCGGCTGCTCGTCCGGTGTCCCGAGATACCGCTCGGTATAGAACGTGTCGTAGAGCCTCCAGTCGGTCGGCGGCGCGCCGGCGACCGCTGCGTGGAAGACGTCCGGGCGGCGGAGTACGGCGAGCGCGGCGAGGTAGCCGCCGAAGGACCAGCCCATGATTCCGACGCGGCCCAGGTCAAGGTCGGGCTCGTCGGCCGCCACCGCATGCAACGCGGCGACCTGGTCCTCGAGCACCGGCCCGGCCACGTCGAAGGCGATCGCTCGCTCCCAGGCCGGCCCCCGACCCGGAGTGCCGCGGCCGTCCGCGATGACGACGGCGAATCCCTGATCGGCCAGCCACTGCGGCTTGAGGTAGCCGTTGCGCGCGAAGAGGACCTCCTGGTGGTGGGGGCCACCGTACGGCGCCACGAGGACGGGCAGTCGGGCCGACCCACCGACGTGGCCGGCCGGGAAGACCACGGCGGTGCGCAGCTGCGTCGATCCGACGGCTCGAATCGACACGGCCGGGGTGAGCGGCGGCGTCAGGGCCTGCGACTGAATGTCGGCAATCTCCCCCTCGCCGTCGTGCAGCACGCGAACCCGGGCGCCAAACCAGTCCAGGCTGGCGCTCGACAGGACTGTCACCCGGCCGCCACGGGTGGCACTGTGCACGCCCACGCCGTCCGAGATCGGCACTATTACTGATGCTGCAGACGACCTTCCGTCAGACCCCAGAGCAGTTGTGGATGTCGAGGAGGTCCCGCCTTCGCTTGCGCGAGGCGGCTCGCCGGCGCTTATGCGCGCAAGGTAGACGTGGACCTGAGCCGGGTCATTCGCAGAGGCCGCGAAGAGCAGGTCGTCCTCCCCGACATCGATCACGCCACGGACTTGGAGCCCGCTGGTCACGGGCGCGCCGTCAACGACGAGGCGGCGCTCCTCGGCCTGGTCGCGCGTCGTCACGAGTCGACCATCCGGCGTCCACTGCGGCACGCCGGGGACCACGTCGAGCCAGCTCCCATCGGTGGCGGTCTCCACGACCGTGGTCAACCCGCTGTCGACGTCGACCGAAAGGATCTGGCTCGCCCGCTGGTCCGGGGACATGACCAGCACCAGAGGCGGACCGCCGGATGACCAGTTGGCGGTCACGAGATAGGGATAGGTCTGCACGTCCCAGCGGACCTCCTGCCGCGAGCCGTCCAGGTCGACCAGGGCGAGCGAGACGACCGCGTTCGGCGTGCCCGCAGCGGGATAGGCGACCTCGGCCGGCTTGCTCGCCGGGTTCGCCGGGTCGGCGATGTGCCAGC
>JBKOZJ010000088.1:0-19225 GCA_046725875.1 Actinomycetota bacterium | reverse complement strand
CGCACAGCTGCATCTGGGCGAAGATCGACCGCAGTTGGTTTGCCCAGGTCAAGCCCGTTTTGGCTGGCCAGACGCGGCGCCCCCGACAGGATTCGAACCTGCGCACACGGCTCCGGAGGCCGTCGCTCTATCCCCTGAGCTACGGGGGCGGGGACCGGACGAGGATATCAGTTTCGTGCTCGCCCAGCGTCGGCCTGGGATGATCACCGTGGACTCCAGTGAGCCACCCGCCCGCGACCCCTACGCTCGACCTGTGCAGTCTCACCCGGGCCGGGTACTTGTCGTCGACGACAGCGAGATCGTCCGCGCCCTCATCCGGCTGAACCTCGAGCTCGAGGGTTTCGAGGTGGCCACTGCGGTCGACGGCGTCGACTGCCTAGACAAGGTCCTATACGTCGAGCCGTCAGTGGTCACGCTCGATGTTGTGAT
The DNA here is from genome assembly GCA_046725875.1 of Actinomycetota bacterium. Taxonomy (GTDB): domain Bacteria; phylum Actinomycetota; class Actinomycetes; order JAKEEW01; family JAKEEW01; genus JBKOZJ01. Next base: position 18,796 of record JBKOZJ010000088.1, on the reverse strand, counting down.
GCCCCGGCTGGACGGCTTCAGCACTGCGATCCGGCTGCGCCAGGACCAGCGCACCAAGCACCTGCCGATTGCCATCATCACGGCAGCGGCGCAGGGACGCGACATCGCACGGGGGCGCGAGATCGGCGTCGACGCTTATATCACCAAGCCCTTCGAGCCGGTGGACCTCGTTTCGACCGTGCGCCGCCTTGCTGCTACCCAATAAGGCTGAGGCAGCACCAGGACGCCCGTCGCACTGCGGGCACCGGAGGACGATCCCGGCGCCACGATAGACGTGAGTCGCGCCTGCCGGCTACGTTGCGCCACAGGCGCCGCGGGTTGCGATTGCGGTTGTCGTCTCGGGGACGCATGCCTCTTGGCGCAGACCCTGTGGTCGGGTGGCCGTGCGGCCTGGGCGTGTGCGTCTCAGCGTCCAGTCGGTCCGAACCGCTCGGTCTTGATCCGCTGTGGCTCGTGCCCGAGCGAGACGAGCGCGGTCGCCACCGCCTCGACGAACGGGGTCGGGCCGCAGACGTAGGCGAGCGGCCGCTCGCCCGGGGCCGGGCCAACCTCGGCCAGCATCTCCGTGTCGACCCGCCGGGTGTGGCCGGTCCAGCCCGGCGGCTGGGACCGGGTCAGGGTGTGCACGACGGTCAGCCCGGTCCGGCCGAGCCGCTCCAGCTCGGCCCGGTAGATGATCTCCTCCCAGCGGCGGGAGGAGAACAGCAGCCGCGCCTGCCTCTCGCGTCCGGTGCGCGCTCCGAGCCGGATCATCGCCATCAGCGGCACCACCCCCGACCCGCCCGCGACCAGCAGCAGCGGGTCGTCCTGCGCCGGCTCCCACACGAAATACCCGCCGATCGGACCGCGCAGCTCGATCCGGTCGCCGGGCCGCAGCTGATCGGTCAGGTACGGGGAGACCTCGCCGTCGGCCAGCCGCTCCACCGTCAACTCGATCCGGGCACCGTCGGGCGCCGACGCGATCGAATAGCTGCGCTCCGCCTGATAACCGTCCTCGGCGGTCAGCCGCACGTCGACGTGCTGCCCGGCCCGATGCCCCGGCCAACCCGGCACGTCGAAGCCGAGCGTCTTCACCCGAGGCGTCTCCCGGACCACCTCGACCAGGTCCGCGACCGACCAGGTCAGTCGCCCCAGTATCGCTGCTCCCGCCATGGATCTCCGTAGTTGTGGTAACCGTTCGTCTCCCAGAAGCCCGGCTCGTCGAAGGCCTGGAGCCGCAGTCCGCGCACCCACTTGGCGCTCTTCCAGAAGTAGAGGTGAGGGACGAGCATCCGCGCGGGGCCGCCGTGCTCGGGCTCGAGCGGTTCGCCGTCGTAGGCGAAGGCGACCCACGCCTTGCCGCCAGTGACGTCTTCGAGCGGCAGGTTGGTTGTGTAACCGCCGTCCGAGAACTGGATCACGTACTCGGCGGAGGTCTCGATCCCGTCGAGCAGTGTGTCGACCGAGACGCCCTGCCAGACCGTTTCGAGCTTCGACCACTTGGTCACGCAGTGGATGTCGCGGGTGACCTCCTCGCTCGGGAGGGCCTGGAACTCCTTCCACGTCCAGCGCCGCGGCTCGTCCACCTCGCCAATGATCGAGAAGTCCCACCAGTCCAGCGGCTTGTGCGGTGTCGGGCCCGCAGAGAGGACAGGAAAGTCTGGCGTCACGTATTGGCCGGGTGGGATGCGCGCGGGATCGACGTCGGCCGCGCGCCGCCCCCGGAAGCCACGAGAGACGAACGACATTAACGTCCTCCTTCCGTCGGAAGCTGGACGGGGAGCATCCGCTGCCGCCGCTCAAGCGCGCACGACGTCAGGACATCCTGCGAGGTGTAGGTCGACCTCCATTAGAGTCCCACACGGTCATGGCCGCCCGATCTGCCCGCTTACGGCGGGAGCCTTTCCCAAAGTTCTCGACGTGTGGCAGACCGTTCCACGTACGAGCGCTGCGCCACGGGTGTGCGAGGCTGAGAGTCTTATAGAGCACGAAACACGGCAGCGGTTCGCTGGGCGCCACTGGCGGACCGCGAGGCCAGAAAGGCCGTTTAAGCGAGGCAGTCCAATGAGCGAGCAAGAAAGCGGGACGCACGGGCCGCGCGAGGATGAGGCGCTCAAGCGCGAGGTCCGCAGCGAATTGCAGGCGCACCGGGCAACCCGGGCCGAGGAATGGCTGGAGCCGGAACCGCCGGGTGAGGATGAGCCGGAAGCGACCTGGGCGCTGGAGGGGAGGCCAGGCGCAACCCCGCCGGGAGAAGACTGGGAGGCCATCGAGTTGCGCAGCGACCTGGCCCGCCACCTGGACCGTACCGCGTTCCCGGCGACCAGGGCGCACCTGCTAGAGACCCTTATGCGACACCAGGCAGAGCAGCGACTGCTGGACCTCGCCTCGTCGCTTCCGGACGACGCCACCTTCGCCAGCCTCGGTGAGCTGCTTCGGGCGCTCGGACTCCCGGTAGAACAGCGACCCAGCTGAGGAGCTACGGCTGAGGCGTCCCGGCGCGGCTCATGTCGAGGGTGACACGATGCCGACGAGATGGTCATCGCCGAACACCAGTACCGGCCCTCCGAGCATGCGTTTGAGGCGGGCAGCATGTCGGCGACCGGCTCGTCAGGCGTGCTGCGGGCGATCTGGGTCAGGGAAAGTGGCATGCGCAGTGAGCGCCCAAAGCGGTCAGCGTGCCCCGCCCAGCGGGAAGCGCAGCGTGGCGCATACCCCGTCCCGCGGGCGGGCGTAGCCTCCGCTGGCCGTTATGTCCCCGGATTCCACCAGGTCAGCGGGCAGAAAGTGCAACTCGGCGTCAGTGCTGACGATCGCGCGGACGATGGCCGCGTCGGCGCGGTCGAGGGTCGGCCCGGACACGCCCCAGGCCAGCAGTTCTTCCCGGGACGTTGCCAGGCCGCCGCCGGCGGGGCCGATCCACGCCTCCGCGATAGACGAGGGATCGTCGAAAAGGAACAGATCGGAGACCTGACCTTCACGGAACGCGGTCATGCTTTGCGCCAGGCCCTGAACGGCCTGACCGCGACCCAACCGGGCCTGCCAGTCATCGAACCGTTGCCTGGTGTGCCGATCGGCCCAGTCCGACAGTGCCCGATTCGCTGCCTCCGTCATGGCCTGGCTGTCTGCGTCCACTTCTTCCTCGAGCACGACCGCGGACTCACGCAGCGGCGTGGGCAGGTGCCGCAGCAGCAGCGACCGCGCATGGACATCACCCGCGACGATGACGTGCCGGGCGCCGACCCGGCCAGCCACCGCGGCCACCTCCGCGGCCAGCGCCTTCGCGTTCTCGTCCCAGGCCTGCTCAACACTGCGCTGGTAGCGGTCCTGCGACCAGCCCCCGACCGAGGTCTTGTGCACCGGCCACGCGCGCCCGGCGACCCAGTCCCGCCACCCGTCCCCGCTTCCCCCTGCGGCGACGATCTCACCGCCCGCCCGAGTGGCGCTGACCCGCACGTGCGGAACCGGCGGACGACGCTGAGCCAGCAGCGGCATCAGGTGCGGCAGCGGCGCCAGGCGCGCGATCTGGCGCCGTGGCGCCGCTTCCAGGGCACCGGTCAACAGGACGGCATCGTCTTTGGCGAACACCGCCCGCCCCGGGGCCGCATCGCGTGGGTCACCAACCGCGTCGGCGACCGCATCCAGCACGGCCGGGCCAGCCCCGGCCTCGGCCAACCGGTCCCGGGCAGCACGCCACCGCAACTCGATCTGCTCCACAGCATTCTCATGAGCCCGGTCAGTGTCCAGATACACCGAAACGCAGTTACCGATCTGCTCACACAGCGGCCGCAAGAACCCCAGCTTCACCGGCGTCGCCTCCTCCCAGCGGACCGGTCACCCGGCTGGGGAACTCTCTACCGTCAGCCTGCCACACCGGTCTCCGGGCGACCGATGCCCTATGAGCGAGACGAGATCGAAGCCGACGAAGGCCGATGTCGGCTTCAGGATCTGAGAGCCGCTAGGCACCGCTGAAATCACCGATTTCTGCGGGAATCCTGCCCGACATCCGGGACACCCGCACCATGCTTCTCCGTGATCGAGCGACAAGGCACTGAGCGCACCCCGCTGCCAGCGGAATTGGCTCCGGCCCCGCCGATCGCGATCGCTACCCTTGGGTAGTGACCCCTGCTGACCTTGCTGGTCTTCTCGTATCGGTGGTCCGGGCGGCCGTCGACGCCGGTGAGCTGGCAGTCGACCCGCCGACGACGGTAACGGTCGAGCGGCCGAAGAACCGCGAGCACGGCGACTATGCCACCAACGTCGCCATGCGGCTTGCGAAGGCCGCCGGCAAGCGGCCGCAGGAGATCGCTGCGATCATCGCGAGCCGATTGACCACTCATGACGGGATCGAGCGGGTCGACATTGCAGGACCGGGATTCCTCAACATCACGCTGAGCTCGGCCGCACAGGGCGAGGTCGTTCGCCAGATCGTGATGGCCGGCAAGACGTACGGCCACACCAATACACTTCACGGCCACCGGATCAATGTGGAGTTCGTCTCCGCCAACCCGACCGGACCGCTCCATCTCGGTCACATCCGGTGGGCCGCGGTCGGCGATGCGATCGCTCGGGCGCTCACCGCGGCGGGAGCCGACGTCAGCCGAGAGTTCTATATCAACGACCGCGGCGCCCAGATGGACAACTTCGGCGCCTCATTGCGGGCAGCCGCGCACGGGCGGCCGGTTCCCGAGAGCGGCTACCACGGCGCCTACATCGTCGATCTGGCCAAGCAGATCGTCGCGGACAAGCCCGAGATCCTCGACCTTCCGTACGAGGATCAGGTGGCAGCGTTCCGGGAGGAGGCATACGCCCGGCAGCTCGCTGAGCAGCAAGCCGTCCTCGAGGACTTCCGTACTCATTTCGACGTCTGGTTCTCGGAGCGGACCCTTTTCGACAGTGGGCAGGTGGCCCACGGGATCGAGGTCCTCCGCTCCCAGGGGCGTTTGTATGAGAAAGACGGCGCCCTGTGGATGCGCACCACGGACTTCGGCGACGACCGGGACCGGGTCATCATCCGGGCCAATGGTGAGCCGACCTACCTGGCACCCGACGTCGCCTACTACGTGAACAAGCGCGAGCGGGGCTTCGACATCTGCATATATCTGCTCGGCGCGGACCACCACGGCTACGTCGGCAGGCTGAAGTCCATCGCTGCCGCCGCGGGCGACGATCCGGACAAAAACATCGAGGTCGTCATCGGGCAGCTGGTGCGGATCACGAGAGGAGGCCAGGAGGTCAAGCTGTCGAAGCGCGCGGGCACCCTCGTTACGTTCGACGAGGTCGTCGAGCTGACCGGCGTCGACGCTTTGCGTTACTCGCTGTGCCGCTACCCAGCCGACTCGCCGCTGACCCTTGACGTTGCCGCCATCACCAAACAGGTCAACGAGAACCCGGTCTTCTACGTCCAGTACGTCGCGGCGCGGACCGCGTCGGTCTCCCGAAACGCGGCCGATCTCGGAATCGGCCGCGGCTCGATCGAGGACTTCAGCCCGGGACTGCTCTCCCACGAGAAGGAGGGCGAGCTGCTCGGGGTGCTCGGCGAGCTCCCGCGGGTGGTGGCGACGGTGGCCGAGCTGCGCGAGCCACATCGGGTCGCTCGCTATCTCGAGCAACTCGCTGCCGCGTATCACCGGTTCTATGACGAGTGCCGGATTCTTCCGCGGGGCGACGAGGAGGTCTCCGACCTCACCCGCGCCCGGTTGTGGTTGAACGACGCAACCCGCATCGCGATCGAGAACGGCCTCGATCTGCTCGGTGTCACTGCTCCCGAGCGCATGTAACCCCGCGGAGATGAACGGCACGTTCAGTCAATAGGTTCGACTCAACGTGCCGTTCATCTCCTGCGGGTTCGACTGAACGTGCCGTCGTTGCGAAAGGCGGACAGCGGGATGCATGCACCTTAGACCTGGCGCAATACATGCGGTCGCGGGTCGCCGCGGCCCGCCGCGAGACCGAGGACGACCTCCTAAGGCTCGACCTCCGATCGCCGGCCAGCGGAAGATCCTTCCTGCGCGTAGCCACATAGTAGAAACCGGTCCATCACCTGGACATACGTGCGTCGCCGTGCGACTTTTGCGACGCTGAATGGCATGCGGATCCAACCGATCAGGATCGGACTGCTGGGTTGCGGGTCGGTCGGCGGCGAGGTCGCCGTTCGGCTGCTCACTCACCGCGACGACCTCGCAGCCCGGATCGGAGCGCCGCTGGAGCTGGTCGGAATCGCGGTGCGCCGCCCGGACCGGGCCCGCGACGAGCGGATCAACCGGGCCCTGTTCACCTCGGACGCCGAAGGTCTCGTCCGCCGGACCGATATCGCCGTTGAGGTCATCGGCGGGCTCGAACCTGCGCGAACGCTGATCCTGACGGCCATGGAGAGCGGCGCATCTGTGGTCACCGCGAACAAGGCGCTGCTCGCCGAGGATGGCCCGACGCTCTATGAGGCTGCCACCAAGCACGGCGTAGACCTTTACTACGAAGCGAGCGTGGCGGGTGCCATCCCGCTCCTGCGACCGCTCCGCGAGTCTCTCGCGGGCGACAAGGTGCGGCGCATCCTCGGCATCGTGAACGGCACGACAAACTACATCCTGACCCGGATGGACGAGACCGGCGCGGGCTTCGAGGAGGCGCTCGGCGAGGCAACCGCGCTCGGTTATACCGAGCCTGATCCGACCGCCGACGTGGAGGGCTTCGACGCGGCCGCCAAGGCGGCGATCCTCGCGTCGCTCGCCTTCCACACCAGGGTGACCGCCGCAGACGTCCACCGGGAGGGAATAACCGAGGTCAGTGCGGCGGACGTAGTCAGCGCCCGGGAGATGAACTGCCTGGTCAAGCTGCTCGCCATCGCTGAGCTCGCCGATGGCGCCGGCGCTGTGAGTGTACGGGTACATCCGGCGATGATCCCACGCAGCCATCCGCTGGCAGCCGTACGCGACGCCTTCAATGCCGTCTTCGTGGAGGCAGAAGCCGCCGGTCAGCTCATGTTCTACGGCCGCGGAGCCGGTGGGGCGCCGACAGCCAGTGCGGTGCTGGGCGACATTGTCACGGTCGCCCGCAACCGCCTCGCCAGCGGGCGGGGAGCCGGCGAGTCGGCATATGCACAGCTCGCCATCCAGCCCATCGGCGCTACCCCCACTCGCTATCACGTCAACCTCGACGTTCTGGACCGGGCCGGCGTCCTTGCCCAGGTGGCCACCGTCTTCGCTGCACACGATGTGTCCATCCAAACGGTTCGGCAGGATGGCTTCGGGGACGACGACGCTTCGCTGGTCATAGTCACCCACACCGCCACGGACGCGGCCCTTGCCGCGACCGTCGAGCAGTTGCGCCACCTCGATGTCGTACGCGACGTCGCCAGCGTGATGCGTGTGATCGACTGAGCGGGTGCAAGCTCGCGAGGCTGTGGACTCTACGGCGTCTGTGGACGGCCTCTGACCTGCGCTCTTTCCGGCTAATGTCGTCCTCCACCCGGCAAATCCGGGTGGTGCTGAGCGCGGCTTCCGGCGCCGGGCTGTCGCGGGGGGAGGTCGGTCATGACGGCGATCGTGGTAGATCCGTGGGTGCTGATGAGAGCGGGGCGACGCCTCGGGGAGCTAGAAGATCGAGTACGCGAGCTGTCTTCTGCTGCGGGTCGGTCCGGCGTGAGCTGGCGGCTCGCGGCCGCCGATGAGCAGCTCCCAGAGTGCCGCGTGGCGGCGGCGGGCGCCCGGGCCGGCGTCAGTCTCGGGCGGGCCTGCGACTCGCTCGCCACGGCTTTGTCCGCCCTGGCTGCCGCACTTCGCCGGGCCGCACATGAGTACGACGAAGCGGATCGCGCCGCCAGCACGCCCACAGATGTCCATAACAGAATTAAACCGGCCCGCGGATGACTCTTGGCGTCGGGACGAACGGCCTAGATTGGCTCCTGGGGGCCGAACTCCTGCGCTGGCTCCCCGCGGCGCCCGATGTCCTGCGAAAGCTCGGGGCAAGCCTCACGCAGTCGGCCGGTGCTGTCGAAGAGGTCCGCGGCCGGCTACGCATTGTCCTCGGCGAGACAGCGGTAAGCCTCGGCTGGTCTGGCCAAGCGGCAGACCAGGCCAGTGCAACCGCCCACGATCGCTGTGACCAGCTGGACTCGCTCCACGGCTTGCTCATGGCGCTCGCGACTTCACTCTTGACCGCTGCCCGTGAATTCGCCGACGCAGACGAAGACCTGCGGTTTCTATCAACCCGCTTCGTGCCGGATCCGCTCGACCCGCTCGCCAGGCTGGTGCTCATCCGAGAGGCCGAGGCGCTGGCGGACCGGGTTGTCGCGACCGACGTTCGGCTCGCGGCCGAAGTGGATGCGCTGACCGACGGGCTAGCCGGCCTTGCCCGACCAGGGTACGTATGGAATTGGGTCGGATCGGCTATACCTGCCGGGGCCGGGCCGGTCCTCGACCCTCACGGAGTAGTGCCCGCTGGTGCGGCGGCCGACATCCCGGCCTGGGCCGGGACGTTGCTTCCGGGCGTGGCCGGGGCTGCAGCATTGCGCCGGCGGCTCGCACCATTGCCGATTCCCGAGCTCGCGGCGCTCGTCGAGGCAAACCCGGCGATCGCCGCCCGACTCGCCGACCCCCAGGAGACCTCTGCAGCGATCGGCGCCGCGGCGCAAGGCGTTCGTCCTCCCGACTCCGATCCTGTCCCGGGCCCGTCGCGGTCCGACTCCCGGCTGCGGCCTCCTGATGGGCACGCAAGCAACTCTGCCGAAGCCTTGCCTGGTGAGCTGATTCCGGCGGTGCTGGCCGCGGCATTACTGCAAAAGCCAGGACCGGCGCGCGTTGGTGCCGTGCGCGAAGCCGCTCGGAACCTTCCGGCCACCATCCGACGACGGCTTGCGCTTCTCTATCCGCGTGCGATTGGTTCGCTCGACGGCGTGCCCTTGGCCGATCGGGTTGCCGCCAACCGCATCCTCGTCACGGCCGCGCTCGACGCGGAGCTCAACCGACGGTCCAAGGTTCTCGCCCGCTTGGACGATCGCGAGAACCACGCCGGACCGTTGGACACACTGCAGGACGTAACAAGCAGACTGTGGGATCGAGTAAACGACACCGCGCCGATCAGCTCTTTCGTCGCAGACTTCGAAAGCGATCCAGGCAACGCGGCAGCGGCGAGCGATGCGCGCACTGCGCTCTACACATCGGTGCTCGATTCCGACCGGCAGATCCTGGCGTTTGATGAGCGCGGCGATGGCGTCCTCGTCGAGCTGTTCGGCCGCATCGACGACACGACACGAAGCCTTGCCGTCCTCGTGCCGGGGACCGGGCTTGACCTGGACTCGTACTCGATCTGGGCCGACCTTGCCCGCGACCTCCATGCCGACGCTGCGGATCTCGCAGTGGTGGCGTGGATGGGCGGCGACTTTCCGGACACTCTGCCGGCCGCCGCCGCGCGCTCGTACGCAGAGGACGACGCGCCGAAGCTGCGCGACTTCGTGGCCGGCATCAAGATGCGGGCGACCGCGTCGGCGACGGTGCTCGGCTACAGCTACGGCGGTGCGATGGTCGGCGCGGCCGAGCGGGAGGGCATCGTGGCCGATCGTGTGCTGCACGTCGAGTCGGCCGGCGCCGGTGCCGGCGTCGACGACCTCGGCGACTATGCCGGTGGAGTTCGGGAGCACTACACGATGACGGCGCCGGGTGATCCGATCAAGCTGGTTCGCGGCATCGAGGTTGGCGGCCTCGGCCATGGCGCTGATCCGGACGACGTGGACGGGTTTGTCTCAGTGCCCACCGGCTGCTACCCGCCGAACGACCCTGAGCATCCCGGCGAGCGGATCGACGGCCTTTCCGCCCACTGGGACGTCTTCAGCCGCCGCTCTACGGCCTGGGAGTCCATGCTCGCGGTCATGACCGGCGCTCCGCTCCCCGCACCAACCGCATGCCGCAGCTAGCGCCACAAGGCACGAGGGGGCTTTATGCGTCGTGGAACAGCTTGGTGCGCGCAGTGGCCGGTTGGGTGACCGACTTGCCGCTTCTGTCCGACCACCCGGCGCAGGAAGCTGGTTTCAGCGCGTAAAGGACCTTCGTCTACTCTGCCCATACACTTCGAGTTCGGGATCCGACCGGTCCGTCTCGAAGGCACTAGCTTCGGCTCGAGCGGTCGATGCCTGGTGATTGAGGTGAGGGGAGTGGTGGCGTCACTTCGCTCCGGGGCGTGGCGCGGCGTCATCGAGGAGTTCCGCGAGTGGCTGCCGGTCACCTCCGATACTCCCGTGATCACTCTGGGCGAGGGCGGCACGCCTCTCGTGCGGGCGAACGTCGTCTCCCAGCGCACCCGGTGCGAGGTCTGGCTCAAAGTCGAGGGAGCGAACCCAACCGGCTCGTTCAAGGATCGTGGCATGACGGTTGCGATCTCGAAGGCGGTCGAGGCCGGCTCGCGCGCTGTGGTATGCGCATCCACCGGTAACACCAGCGCGAGCGCCGCCGCCTACGCCGCCCATGCGGGCCTGACCTGTGCCGTCCTAGTACCGCGGGGCAAGATCGCTGTGGGCAAGATGAGCCAAGCCGTGGTGCACGGCGCGCGGCTGATCCAGGTCGACGGCAACTTCGACGAGTGCCTCCTATTGGCGCGTGATCTTGCCGAACACTATCCCGTGGCGCTGGTGAATTCGGTGAACCCGCGCCGCCTCGAGGGACAGAAAACGGCTGCATTCGAGATCGTCGACGCGTTCGGCCGTGCTCCCGACATCCATTGCCTGCCGGTCGGCAACGCCGGCAACATCACCGCGTACTGGCAGGGCTACCGCGAATACGCGACCGCGGGCCGCACCTCGAACCGGCCGCGGATGTGGGGGTTTCAGGCGTCTGGAGCAGCGCCGATTGTGGACGGCGCACCGGTTGCCGAACCGCATACTGTCGCCACCGCGATCCGCATCGGCAACCCGGCGTCGTGGTCGCTCGCCGTTGCCGCACGCGACGAGTCGGGTGGACTGATCGACAAAGTGACGGACCGGCAGATCCTCGCGGCTTATCGGCTTCTCGCCACCAAAGAGGGCGTCTTCGTGGAGCCGGCCTCGGCGGCCGGCGTAGCTGGTGTCCTGGCTGCTGCCGAGGACGGCCGCCTCGCTCCTGGTCAGGAAGTCGTGTGTACCGTGACCGGCCACGGCCTCAAGGATCCCGACTGGGCCATCTCATTCGCGCCCGCGCCGACGACCATCCCCGCCACCGCGGATGCCGCCGTGGCAGCGCTCGGCCTCGCCTGATCAGGGCCGACTTGCCGTCTCCCAGGCGAGATGAGCGGCAAGGACTCGTCTCCAGAGGACGTCCCGCTCGCAGCTCGCGACGTCGGCCAGCGTGAGCCCGAAGATGTCGGCGAGCGCGGCGAACCAGTCGGTATGCCGATCGACGACGACCGACTCCGTCGATCCATCCAGGACCCGAGTGAGGATACAGCCGCGCAGGACGTCAGCGCCGCCGCCGTGACGCCGTTGCGCTGTCATGACCCGTACGAAGCTTGACTGCGGTGAGGTCGCCAGCTCCGTGTGCATCGGCTCGAAATCGCGGCGGGCGGCTCGTCCGGGCGCGAAGTCCACGCCGGCGAAACCTCCTCGTGGATCGTGGTCTAGACGCCAGCCCTCCACTTCGACGTCGGACCAGCGGACGATGAAGGCGTACGGGCCCTGGACGTATGTGCCTGGCTGCAGTGGGACCGGCTCATGGAGCGCGTCGCCCAGTCCGACATCGATCAGCCAGCGACCGTCCGGTGCGATATCGCACTCCAGACCAGAGACGACGAGGCCGAGGTGGTTGGCGTTCGCCCCGGGCGGTCGGACGAGCCCGTGCCGCTCAACCCCGGCGCGATGCCACGTCACGCGATATCCGAGCGTTCGAAGCAGAAGCGAGAAGGCGCCGTTGAGGTGGTAGCAGTATCCGCCAGCGCGGTCGGTCACGATTCGCTGGGCTGACTCGTACGGGTTGATACTTGTCGGCCGGCCAAGATGGATCTGCAACGTCTCATACGGCACCCGCTCCACATGGGCCTGGTGCAACGCGTGCAGTGCCTCGATGGACGGTGGTCCGGGGTTATCGACGCCGATCCTGCGCAGATAGCCGGGCACGTCCAGCGCCGTCATGGTCGTCGACCGTACCGGTACGGTCCGACTTGGCTCGCGATCGTGGGTCTCGGTTCGGCGCGTGACGCTGACTTGTGGGCTTGCCGCTCGTCATGAGTAGATCTGCACTAATCCGGAATGCTGACCGATCTGTGGGCTTGGCGGCGGGATGCCGGCTTGCCGCTAACCTCGGCGATTTCATCGAGTGTCGAACCGGGTCGCCGGGAAGGGCTGAGTCTGGTGGATGACGAGGTGCGGTTCGCGGCGGATCTGTACCGGGGGACTGCGGGGTACTACGACCGGTACCGGCTGCCCTACCCGGAAGCGATGATCGCAGATTTGGTCCGGCGCGCCCAGGTCTCCGGGCGCGACGCCACCGCTCACAGACATAGCCGAATCTCCGACCCCTGGGTTCGGGGATATGACGATTCAGCGGATGGACAACGTCGGCATTGTTGTCGACGACCTCGAGGCTGCTACTGCGTACTTTGTCGAACTTGGTCTGGAGCTGGAGGGGGAGACGCGAGTCGAGGGACGTTGGGTGGACGGTGTCGTCGGGCTCGACGACGTCCGAGTCGACGTCGCGATGGTCCAGTGGTCGTGGTCGCTGAGAAGGCAGTGGTCCGTTGCAACGGTTGGCGCAGCAACTAAGATCACGTTGTGGGGTCCTGGGGCGCGGAGCCGGTGCGAGTTCGGGTGCCGGCGACGAGTGCGAATCTCGGGTCCGGGTTCGACGCCTTTGGGCTCGCGCTGAGCCTTCATGACGAGATCACCGCCCAGATCACTGGCGCCGGCCTCGATCTCAGGGTCCGTGGCGAGGGCGCCGGGGACGTGCCGCGCGACGAGGGGCACCTGGTCGTACGGGCCATGCGCGCGGCATTCGACCTCCTTGGTGGGCAGCCGCCCGGGATCGCGCTGGAGTGCAGCAACCTGATCCCGCACGCCCGTGGCCTCGGTTCGTCAGCGGCGGCGATCGTGGGCGGCATCGCCCTAGCCCGCGAGCTCGGGCAGCAACGCGAAGGCGACGGGCGGCGAGATGAGCGCCCACGAACCGACGAGGAGCTCGTCCGGGTTGAGGAGCTGCTGCCGGACGAGAAGGCCCTAGCGCTGGCCGCCGACATGGAGGGTCATCCGGACAATGTCGCCGCTTGCCTCTATGGAGGCTTCACGATCGCCTGGACCGACCGTGGCGCGCCGCGGGCCGTACGCCACGAGGTCGCAAAAGACATCACGGCGCGCGTCTTCGTACCCCCTGAGGCGGTGTCGACCGAGCACGCGCGAAAGCTGCTACCGACGGAGGTCCCGCACGGGGACGCAGCACACACGGCCGGCCGGGCGGCGTTGCTGGTTACGGCGCTGGGCGGACGGCCGGAGCTGCTGCTTGCGGCGACTGAGGACCGGCTGCACCAGCGCTACCGAGCGCCGGCGATGCCGGACAGCTGCGCCCTGGTCGGGCGGCTACGGGCGGCGGGAATTGCGGCCGTGATCTCGGGGGCAGGGCCGGCGGTCCTTGCGTTCGACATCGGCAACCGGTCCACTCTCGATAAGATCGCTACGAAAAGTGCGTGGCCGATCTACGAAGTTGGCATAGACAACCGGGGCGTTCGTCGCGTACGACTCATCTGAGCGGCTGCAGTGACGGGGCCGGCGGAAAGCACGATCAAGAGTCGACGGAGGGCGATGATTCAGTCGCCGTCGTGCCGGGCATAACCCAGCCGATCTTGCGGGGCCGCAGCGAGCCCTCGTCCCGGCGCTAGTAGGCGGGCGGGGACGGGGTCCGCGAGCGTCGGGCGGCGCGCGACCCGACGAAGAAATCAACGACCTCGAGGGAGGGGGAATGCCCGAGGCGTCGGAGAGTGTTACTCTGACGATGCACCAGACGCCCAGACGAGACCGGGCGCTCGGTCGCCACCTCACCGGGAGACTCTCCCCGCCGTCCAGCGGTGACGCCCTTGGCTTTCCGAACTGAAGCCGGATGGCTTGATAGCCGTACCGCTAGGTTCTCGGACAGTCAAGCGAGGTGGTCGAAATCGCCAACTCGTCCAGGCCGTGTCGGTGTGCACCATCTAATGTTTCGCCATCAGGCGGCGCACCCCCAGCGATGTGGGGCCAGCAAGATCGGTCGCCGGGCCGGAATACGACCGGCGCCCGCTCCAGGGAAGGACCCTTCGTGAGCGATTCCAGCGAGACTCTGGGCAGCCAGCAAGCTGCCTCCGCTGCATCCGACACATACAACAACCAAGATCAGTTCACCTCAGATGAGACCTCCGCCGCGCCGCGGACCCGCCGCCGCGCCCCGGGGCTGTCCGGCATGGTTCTCGCCGAGCTCCAGGAGCTCGCGGCCGGCATGGGCATCACCGGCACGACCCGGATGCGCAAGAGCCAGCTGATCGAAGCGATCAGGGCGAAGCAGGGTGAGACAGGTGCCGGCACTCGGGCGGCTTCCTCGCCCGCCGCCCCTACCGCGGACGGCCGCCGTAACGGCCGAGCCGAGGAGGTACGCGACGTGATGACCACTGACAACAGCGCCGCAGCTCCGGTGGCGGTGTCCACCCCGGCCGGCGACGGAGCCGACCGCGAGCAGCGCGAAGGCGGTGACCGCGCCGCGACCGACCGCGCCGCGACTGACCGCCGCGGCCAGGCCCGGCCAGCCGGCGGCACCGGCCGGGAAAGCCAGGCCCAGGAGTCCGGTCCGGTCTCCGACAGCAGTCGGGAGGGCGGCGAGCGGCGGGACGACCGCCGCGACCGTGACGACGACTACGACGGTGGTCGGCGTGGCCGCCGCGGCCGCCGGTACCGCGACCGCCGCGGGCGCACCCGGCGCGAGGGTGGACAGGACGAGCCCGAGATCCTCGAGGACGACGTCCTTATCCCGGTGGCCGGCATTCTCGACATCCTCGACAACTACGCGTTCATCCGTACCTCCGGCTATCTGCCCGGGCCGAACGACGTCTACGTGTCGCTGTCGAACGTGCGCAAGTACGCCCTGCGCAAGGGCGACGCCATCACCGGCGCGGTCCGCCAGCCGCGCGAGGGCGAGCGCCGGGAGAAGTTCAACGCCCTGGTGCGCCTCGACACGATCAACGGAATGGAGCCCGAGCAGGCGCGGAACCGGGCAGATTTCAACAAGCTGACGCCGCTCTATCCGCAGGACCGGCTCCGTCTGGA
Organism: Actinomycetota bacterium; assembly: GCA_046725875.1. GTDB lineage: Bacteria > Actinomycetota > Actinomycetes > JAKEEW01 > JAKEEW01 > JBKOZJ01. The sequence continues at coordinate 3,582 of JBKOZJ010000088.1, read as the reverse complement.
GACCGAGCCCGGCAACCTCACCACTCGGGTGATCGACCTCGTCACGCCGATCGGCAAGGGCCAGCGCGGCTTGATCGTGTCCCCACCGAAGGCCGGCAAGACAATGGTGATGCAGGCGATCGCGAACGCGATCACCCGCAACAACCCGGAGTGCCACCTCATGGTCGTCCTCGTCGACGAGCGGCCGGAGGAGGTAACCGACATGCAGCGGTCGGTGAAGGGTGAGGTCGTCTCCTCGACCTTCGACCGGCCGGCCGAAGATCACACGATCGTCGCAGAGCTCGCCATCGAGCGGGCCAAGCGACTGGTCGAGCTGGGCCACGACGTCGTCGTGCTTCTGGATGGCATCACTCGGCTCGGCCGGGCCTACAACCTCGCGGCGCCGGCGAGCGGCCGGATTCTCTCCGGTGGTGTCGACTCGACCGCGCTCTACCCGCCGAAGAGGTTCTTCGGAGCCGCGCGGAACATCGAGAACGGCGGCTCGCTGACCATCCTCGCCACCGCCCTCGTCGAGACCGGCTCCCGGATGGACGAGGTGATCTTCGAGGAGTTCAAGGGCACCGGCAACAGCGAGCTCAAGCTCGATCGGAAGCTCGCCGACAAGCGGATCTTCCCTGCGGTCGACGTGGACGCGTCCAGTACTCGGAAGGAGGAGATTCTCCTCTCCCGCGAAGAGCTGCAGGTCGTCTGGAAGCTCCGCCGGGTGCTCGCTGCCCTCGACGACCAGCAGGGCATCGAGCTCGTGCTCGACCGGCTGCGCAAAACCCGCACCAACATCGAGTTCCTCATGCAGGTCCAGAAGACCACGCCGTCGCCGGAGAACGGCCTGCCCGGCGCGGCCTTCCCAGGCGAGGAATAACGCGCGGTCCACCAGCGCTGAGTTGCACGGCCCGGCCTGGGGCGGGGCACACTAAGGAGTCTGGTTCCGGTTCACGCTGCGCCACTCAGGGTGCGGCGACCCGGCGACCACTATGACGAGGAGACCCCATGAAGACCGGAATTCACCCGGACTACGTCGAGACGACGGTGACGTGTACCTGCGGGAACACCTTCGTCACCCGTAGCACCGCGAAGAACGGCGTCATCCACGCCGACGTCTGCTCGCAGTGCCACCCGTTCTACACGGGCAAGCAGAAGATCCTCGACACCGGCGGACGTGTCGCGCGGTTCGAGAAGCGCTTCGGCAAGTCGGGCAGCGGCAAGAAGTAGCGACTTCAACGGCGCCGGCGCTGCGCTCCGTGCACCCCTCTCCCTCCGCGGGGTGACTGTGTACGGACGCCAGCCGGCGCCGTTTCTCATGCAAGATCGGGTACGCGGGGGACCCAGGAGGAGGTGAGCGCGTTGTTTGAGGCCATGGACGAGATGCTGGACGAGTACGGCGACCTCGAGCGGCGGCTCGCCGACCCGTCGGTACACGCCGACGCCGTGCAAGCGCGCAAGCTCGGCCGCCGCTATGCCGAGCTGACCCCGGTCGTCGAGACCTACCGCGCGCTGCGGCAGGCGGAGGACGATCTCGCCACCGCGCGCGAGCTTGCGGCCGAGGACGACGACTTCAGGTCGGAGCTGCCGGTGCTGGAGTCCAGGTACGACGCCGTCGCCGACAGGATGCGGGCGCTGCTCGTGCCGCGCGACCCGAACGACGACAAGGACGTGATCATCGAGATCAAGGCGGGCGAGGGCGGCGAGGAGTCGGCCCTGTTCGCCGGCGACTTGCTGCGCATGTATCAGCGCTACGCCGAGCGGCAGGGCTGGCGTACGGAGATCATCGACGCGGTCGAGTCGGACCTTGGGGGCTTCAAAGACGTATCCATGGCCGTGAAGGCCAAGGGAACCCCGCCGCCGGGCGAGGGCGTCTGGTCGCGGTTGAAGTATGAAGGCGGTGTGCATCGCGTCCAGCGGGTCCCGGTGACGGAGAGCCAGGGTCGCATCCATACCAGTGCGGCCGGCGTTCTCGTCTTCCCCGAGGCGGAGGAGATCGAGGTCCAGGTCGATCCGAACGACCTGCGCATCGACGTTTTCCGCTCCTCCGGGCCCGGCGGGCAGAGCGTCAACACCACCGACTCCGCGGTCCGGATCACGCATCTTCCTACCGGCATCGTCGTCTCCTGCCAAAACGAGAAGAGCCAGCTGCAGAACAGAGAGCAGGCGATGCGGATCCTGCGGGCGCGGCTGCTCGCCCTCGCCGAGGAGGAGGCCGCCAAAGAGGCCGCCGACGCCCGGCGCAGCCAGGTACGCACGGTCGACCGCTCGGAGCGCGTCCGCACGTACAACTTCCCGGAGAACCGGATCTCCGACCACCGAGTGGGATATAAGGCGTACAACCTCGACCAGGTGCTTGACGGCGACCTTGACGGGGTGATCCAGGCGCTCGTCGACGCGGATCGGGCCGCGAAGCTATCCGCCGCGGCGAGCTGACATGCCGCTTCCGCGTGAGGGGGACACTCGCGGCCGGACCGTGGGCGAGGTCCTGGACCTCTCGTCCCACATGGGCGGCCCGACCGTGGGCGAGGCCCGGGACCTCTCGTCCCACATCGGCGGCGGTCGGCCACCCTGGGCTTCGGGTTGGCGCCCGCTCGCCAGCGCGGAGACGGCGGTCGGGGCATGAACCTGCTGCTTGGCGAGGTGGCGCGGGCAACCGAACGGCTCGCGGAGGCGGGTGTGCCGTCGCCGCGGGCGGACGCTGAGGAGCTCGCCGCAGCCATTCACGGCGTGCCCCGGGGTGAGCTGCACGGCGTGCCCGACGTCGAGTTCGATCCCCGGTTTTGGGCCGCCGTCGCCAGGCGGGCCGCCCGCGAGCCGCTGCAGCACATCACGGGCCGCGCTTACTTCCGCTACCTCGAGCTGGCCGTCGGCCCGGGCGTCTTTATCCCTCGCCCAGAGACCGAGGTCGTGACGGGATGGGCGATCGACTCCCTCCGTGCGATGGACGTGGCCGAGCCGCTGGTGGTCGACCTGTGTACGGGCTCCGGCGCGATCGCGCTCGCCATCGCCCAAGAGGTACCGCGCTCCCGAGTCCACGCCGTTGAGATCGATCCCGCCGCCCTCGCATGGGCCCGCAAGAACGTCACCGCCGTGTCCACCCTGCCGCTTTCGCATGATTGGCACGTTCGCTCGATAGGTTCGAGTGAACGCGCCAATCATCTCCCGCCGGATGGAGCGAACGGCACATTCATGCGAACGGGATCGGACAGCTCGACGGGGTTCGGGACGCGGGTGACGCTGCACCAGGCGGACATCGACGGTTGTCTGCCCGAGCTGGACGGCCAGGTCGACCTAGTGATCAGCAACCCGCCCTACGTCCCGCTCGGCGCCACGATCCGCGACCCCGAGGTTGTCGAGTACGACCCACCGCGGGCGCTGTGGTCCGGCCAGGACGGGCTGGACATGATTCGCATCATCGAGCGAACGGCCCGCCGCCTGCTCCGTGAAGACGGCTTCGCCGTGGTGGAGCATGCCGACGAGCAATGGGCGAGCGCACCAGCGGTATTTCCCGAGGAACTCGGCTGGGCAGATGTCCGCGATCACCGCGATCTGACCGGCAAGCCGCGCTTCGTAACCGCCCGCCACCGCCTCCCGCGTTAG
>JBKOZJ010000087.1:0-29212 GCA_046725875.1 Actinomycetota bacterium | reverse complement strand
GTTCAGGTCGGCGTCCTTGTCCACGCCCACCCCGAGCCGGTCGACCAGTTCGCCGCCCAGCCAGCCGGTCACCCCGGCCAGGGCCACACCGGTGAAGCTGAAGACCAGCGCGAGAGCGCTCGGGTGCCAGTTGTCGGCCTGGGCGCGCAGCAGCCAGCTCACCGCGAACAGCGCCACGACTACCACGTTGCCTATGCCGTGCAGTGCACCGATCCGCCTGGCCCGGGTGCCGGCCGGGATGGCCAGCCAGTCGACCAGGCCGAACACCGCAGCGAGCAGACCACCCAGGACGCCGGCGGCGATGGCGTACCCGGCGGCTATCGGGAACCCGGAACGGTCGGTGATCAAATACAGAATGTCGAAGACTGCTGCCGTCGCGAGCAGCCCCAACGGGAAGACGATCAACATTGGATGGACCGGGTGGCCCATCAGCTTTGCGCGGCTTTCCATCACTACCCCCGGAGGGTGGTTTCCGTGGGCATCGCGATACCCGACGCGGCGGACGCCATGCACATTGCCGGCCGTGGTGGCGGATGTGCGCCATCTCGCATCGTCGAGTGGGCATATCTAGCTTCCGGCAATCCCTACGATCGAAGATCGTGAGCGACAAGCAGGCGAGCCGTGATGCAAAGGCTCTGCACGTGTTTGGCCGGCCGGCCGTTGGGTGTGGGTGGGGTTAAGAACGGGATCATCCCGGTCAAGGGGCATGTGCCGCCGTATTCGCCGGGCCGGGCTCCGCTGGACGGCTCGCCTCGGAGGCCCAGTCACGCAAGCGATCGGACAGCACCGGCGCCGCTGGGCCGACCTCGACAATCGCGTCAGCGGGAATGCCCGCACGCTGCGCGGAAGCAATGATGGCCTCGGGTGATGGCGCCTCGTATAGGCAGTATGTACGTCGCCGATCGGCGGTGAGGAAGGAGAAGAGCCAGCGCACGCCTTCGTCCGCATTGATCTCCTCGATCAGCTTGACGTCCTGGTCGGTGAGATCGAGCTGTTCGGCGAAGGTCCGCTCGATCATGTAGAGCGGCATGTGCAGGACTCTACTCGTCGAGCCGCCCAGCGTCTTACCGGCCGGTACCGCCTCACACGGTCACGAGTCCGTGCCGGTGTGCATATGACGCAGCTTCGGTCCGGTTGGTGCAACCGGTCTTCTGCAAGATGCTTCGGATGTGGTTTGCCGCGGTGTGCTCGCTGATGAAGAGGGCGCCGCCGATTTCCCTGTTGCTCAGCCCCCGGGCCACGAGCCCGAGGATTTCCGCTTCACGTTTCGAGAGACCGTCGGGAAGCCCAGGCCCTGGAGCTGGAACGCCTATCGCGCGGATCCTGCCCAGGAGCACCGGCATGCCGATGCGCTCGGCCAGTCGGACGGCTTCCCCGAGCAGCGCCGCCGCCTGGGTTCGGTCACGCCTCCCTCGCGCAAGCAGACACCGCGCGTACTCGAATGCTGTGTGCGCAACCCAGGTGATCGCTCCAGTCCGCCGGTTCAGCTCGAGAGCTCGCTCGAAATGGCCCACAGCTAGCTCCCATTCGCCAAGGGTTGTCGCCAGCATTCCCAAGTACCGGTCAGCGGCGCCGTAGCAAGCGACCAAATGGCCGATCATGACGTTACCGCCTGCGTAACGCTCGAATTCGGGGTAGACCAAGGCCGCCGCTGTTTCGTCGCCGAGTGCGGCACATGCGTCGGTGAGGTATGCGAGGGACCCAAGCCATAGCGACTCGCGGAAGGGATCGAGCCCGTGGGCGACGAACCGAGACAGCTCCCGCCTCCCCTCCGCATACATGCCCAGCTCGACCAGCAGAGCGACAAGACCAGGCCGCCAGGGGCCTTCCCGTCCTTGGCCAGCCAGGATCCTGATAACAGGCGCAAGTTCAGCGAGGCGTCCTTGCTCCCGGCGGACCGTGAACATCTGGATGCCATAGATGCCTGAGGCGTCCCGTCCGGTCAGCAGCCGACTCCACTCGTGCGATCGGTGCGCAAGCATCTCGGCATCCACCAGGCGGCCGTCGCACACCGCGATCGCGGACCGGTAGTGCTCAGCAACATGGAGATAGAAGGGCTGGGCCGTCTGTTCTGATATTTCGCGTTGCCGGGCCGCCTCGCTCCTGGCCGACTCCAGGTCGAACAGGGCAACGAATGTTGGGGTGCGCCACGCCATGGTCTCGACTCGAAGCTCGGCATTGTCCAACTCGTCGGCGAGGAGCGCTGCTTCCGACAGCATGCCGAGAATCTCCTTGAGGGGCGTCGTTCCTCGTGCCCAGTACGAGCGGGCGAGCGTTGTCGCCAGGCCTACACGGTCGCCCAGCCGACGAGCCATGGTGATCGCGCGCGTTCGGATGACTTCCCCGCGCTTACGCTCTCCTTGGCGGTCGAGGGACCGAGCTAGGCCACTCAGCACGCCGACCAACAACTCCGAGTCCTCGTCACCGAGCGTCGCCGCTGCCTCCTCCAGCAGGCCGGCAGCGACCGGATCCACGATTCCCGGCCGCCAACATGCTTCCTCGTACCCCATGGCGGCGCGAGCGAGGACCCGCACATCCCCGCATTGCCGGGCGATCTCCGCGGCGGACCGGAAGGCCTCGAGCGCGGGCAGCAGCTCCCCGCCTCGGTGGCAGGCGTCGCCAAGGCGCAGGAGGACGTCTCCGCGTTTCTCCGGGTCGTTGACGCCAAGCTCCAGCGCCGTGCGTAGCCGCGATGCGGCCTGATCGAACGCGAGGGAGGCGATCGCCGCCTGTGCGGCGAGAATGTTGTACTCCACCGCCCGATCGGGATCTCCAAGCGGTGCGGCAGAGGCGAAGTGATGGGCGAGATCGGCGAGTTGGCGTCCGGAACGAGGCGCGGTCTCGTCGAGAGCTTCGGCAACTCGAAGGTGGAGCTCCGCGCGGCGAACCTTCGATAGCCGGTCATAGAGGGCTCGGCGCATCAGCTCATGGGTGAACCGGAAGGCGAATCGTCGGGACGGGAGTTCCTCGATCATTCCGCCGCGCACTCCCTCGTCGAGAGCGCCGAGGAGCCCCGCTCTGTCGAGCCCGGCGGCGCGGCGGATGAGGTCGAGCTCGAACTCAGATCCCGCCGTGGCGGCCAGCTCGAGCACGTCGATCGCTTGCGGTTGCAGCCGGGAAAGCCGTTGGTTGACGACCTCGCGGACACTGTCCGGGCTGCCAAGCTCCTCTGGAGGGCGAGCAACTCGAAGCGCGCCCCCAGTCACGCTGACGCTCCCGGTCTCGGCAAGCTCACGCCACAGCTCACAGAGAAGGAACGGATTTCCCTCGGTGAGGTTGTAGATCGTCTGAGCGGCCTCACTCAGCGTTTGATTTCGCTCACCTCCTGCTGCACGCTCGACGAACTCGGCAACCTCCCCTTCGGAAAGCCCGGCCAGATGCAGGCGAACGACGTCGTCCAGCCGACGAAGATCAGCGAGAGTGTCCGCCAGCGTCGCCGGGACGTCTACCTCGGTGTCACGGAACGTCGCAACCAACAGGATGCGCGCTTCCCCGCCGGCGCGCGCCAAGTGACGCAGGAGGAGAAGCGTTGCGGCGTCGGCCCAGTGGCAGTCCTCCAGAACGAGCAGGGCGGGCCAGCGTCGGGTGATGCCGGCGAGAAGGTTGGTCACGGCGATATGCAGCCGGTGGCGCTCGGTGTCCGGATCAGCCTCGACCGGAGGCGGTAGATCGACCACCCGGGCAGGCAGGTCCGGGAATAGCCGGATCAGCTCACCGCCACCGTCGCCGAGCGCGGCCCGAAGGGCGGCGGGTTCTGTTGTGCGGACGACCGGTCCGAGGGCCTCGACAAACGGTCCGTACGGCGTGTGGACGACCGCATCGCAGGCGCCATATATGACGAGCACGTCCTCGCGGGCGACATCAGCCGCGAACGTCCGTACAAGACGGCTCTTCCCCGATCCAGGCTCGCCACCGAGCAACACGACCCGGCGACCCTCTCCCTCGGCCCACGGAACGAGGGTTTGAAGGCGCTCGAGCTCCGCCGACCGTCCGACGAATGGAAACGTCGGCTCGAACCGAAGCGATGCCGGGAGGTCTGACATCCGGGCAGCATAGTCAGATTTGACTATCACTTCCATTCTCCCCAGTCGAGTGACGCCGGAGCAAGTGGGTCAGGACGCGTCATGACAGGACGCTTCGGGCTCCATAGCTTCGGTGCAGCGCTCGAAGGAGGGGAAATGACAAGTGTTACAGCGGCCGCGGATGCGGCACGATCCGAGCTGTCGGGCTTCGAGGGACATTTCATCGGTCCGGCGGACGTCAACTACGACGAGGCTCGTGCGGTATACAACGCGATGATCGATAAGCGACCGGCACTGATCGCCCGGTGCGCGAGCACGGAAGACATCGTCAAGGTGGTGAGCTTCGCTCGAGACAATGGCCTTCTGCTGGCCATCCGCAGCGGGGGCCACAACGGCGCCGGCCTGGGGACATGCGACGACGGGGTCGTCATCGATCTCTCGCTGTTCAAGGACATCGCGATCGACCCAGACGCCCGGACCGTGCGGGTCGGGGCGGGCTGCGTATGGGGCGAGGTCGACCGCGCAACGAACAAGCATGGGCTAGCGACGCCGAGCGGGATCATCTCGACAACCGGTGTCGGTGGTCTCACCCTTGGCGGCGGCCTAGGCCACCTCACCCGAAAGTGCGGGCTAGCCATCGACAACCTGCTCGAGGCCGACCTCGTGCTGGCAAGCGGCGATCAGGTCCGGGCCAGCACCACCGAGAACCCCGACCTTTACTGGGCGATCCGGGGTGGCGGCGGCAACTTCGGAGTCGTCACATCATTTCTCTTCCGCCTGCACCCGGTTGACACGGTCATCGGCGGCCCCACGTTCTGGCCCGTCGAGTACAGCACCGAGGTCCTCTCGGCTTACCGCGAGTTCTTGCCGACCGCTCCGTTGGAGCTGAACGCCTTCTTCGGCTTCCATACGGTGCCGCCGGCACCGCCGTTTCCCGAGGAAATCCACCTGCGCAAGGTTGCTGTCCTCGTCTGGTGTTACGTGGGGGGAGAGGCCGACGCGGCAGAGGCGATGGCTCCACTCATGGACGCGCTCCCGCAGCCGATCCTGCACGCCGTCGGTCCGATGCCGCATCCCGTCCTGCAAAGCCTCTTCGACAGCCTCTACCCGCCCGGGGATCAGTGGTACTGGCGGGCCGACTTCGTCAAGGAGATCCCAGACGAGGCGGTGATGCTGCACGCGCAGTTCGGCGAGGCGATGCCGACGATGAAGTCAACGATGCACCTCTACCCCATCGATGGCGCCGCGCAAAATCTGGGACCGTCGGACACTGCGTGGAGCTACCGGGACGCGCGCTGGGCCTCGGTGTTCGCCGGCGTCGACCCGGATCCGGCCAACGTCGACGTCATCAGCCGGTGGAGCATCGACTACTTTGCGGCCCTGCACCCGTACTCAGCCGGAGGCGCCTACGTCAATATGATGATGGAGGAGGGCCACGAGCGGGTGCGAGCAAGCTACCGCGAGAACTACGACCGGCTGGCGCGGATCAAGGCGAAGTACGACCCAGACAACCTTTTCCGCGTCAACCAGAACATCGAGCCAATGCCGTAGTTGAGGGAGCGCGGCCCCTCAGGCCGCGAAGAGTGATCGGCTGATGGTGGATTGCAAGAAGACGCCTGACTAGCGCGCTACTCGGCTTGCACGAAGGCCGTATGCGTAACCGTGCCGGGCTGCGAGGCCGACACCGGCGGCCCGGCCCGGTTACTGGCCCACCCGGCCGTCCATGGGTTCGCGGAGGAAGTCGGCGTGACCGCAGCATCGGGCGTTCTCCTCGATCATGTGCACCAACACCTCGCGCAGTTCCATCCCGCCCTTTCCGGCGACGCCGAGGTATGGCTCATCGGCGAGGAAGCTCTCTGTGAACGCAACCTCCGCCCGCCAGACGTCCCACGCTCCGCCCCCGGCCGCTGGCTAGGCCGCCCTCCTGCAACTGGCCGCGACCGACCGGTGTTCAGATTGGCGGGAAAGTTGGCAACGATGGCCGACACTTCGCTGTAGCGGCTAATGACCGTACGAAAGAATGGCGACTGTCACGCGGGTCCCCGCCAAGGTCCGGGAGGAATGCATGTCACGCCGTGGATGGATCTTGTTCATCACGATGGGCGTGATCTGGGGGGTCCCGTATTTGATGATCAAGGTCGCGGTGAGCGAGGTGTCCCCGGCGACGCTCGTCCTCGCGCGTACGGCGATCGCGGTCCTGCTGCTCGTCCCGATCGCCGCCGCGCGCGGTCAGCTCCGTCCACTGCTCCCCCGGTGGCTCCCGCTGGTCGTTTTCGCCGCGGTGGAGATGGCATTGCCCTGGTTCCTCCTCACCAGCGCCGAGCGCCGGTTGAGCAGCTCGCTCGCCGGTCTGCTGATCGCCGCCGTCCCGCTTGTGGGTGCCCTGATCGGCTGGCTGACCGGCACCGACCGGCTCGGCAGCCGGCGGGTCCTGGGGCTGCTGATCGGCATCGCCGGAGTCGCGGCCCTGGTCGGGCTTGACCTCGGCCACGGGGACCTCTGGGCGCTCCTGCAGATGGCCGGCGTCGTCATCGGCTACGCGGTCGGCCCGTTCATCCTCAGCCGATATCTCGCGGACCTTCCGGGGCTCGGGGTGATCGCAGGATCCCTGCTGCTGACCGGGCTGGCCTATTCAGCGCCGGGCATCGCGCAGCTGCCGGCCGAGATGCCCCGGGGAACCGTCGTGGGGGCCGTGCTCGTCCTCGGCCTGCTGTGCACCGCGATCGCGTTTCTGGTCTTCTTCGCGCTCATCGACGAGGTTGGACCGGTACGGTCGACCGTCATCACCTACATCAATCCGGCCGTGGCCATCGCGCTCGGCGTGCTCTTCGTGAACGAGCCGATGACAGTCGGCATAGCCGTCGGCTTCGTACTCGTCCTGGTCGGCTCGGTCCTGGCAACCCGACGCGCTCCTGCACCGCGGCCGGTCGAGGTCCACCCAGCGCCTGCTCTGGTCGCCGAACCGTAAGGCGAGCGTCGCTCACCGGGCTTCCACCGCCCTAGAGCGGAGCGGACCGGCCTGACGCGACCGTCAACGTGAGTTCGTACGGCCGGGGCGTCGGCGAGCCACCGGGAGGACTTCGGGCTCGAATAGATCAATTCGTGAGCCAGTCCGGGAGGGTGAAGCCGTAGCGCCCTAGGTACGCCCAGACCAGCGCAATCAGGACAACGAGCGTGAACGCGAGCAGGATCTGGTTCCGCCGACGCTTCCGGGGATCCAGCGCCCGCTCGGCCGCCCGTTGCGCGATCTTCTTGACCCGACCGAGTAGGCGTTCTGCCCAGACGTACTCGGTAGCGAGAACGGCGAGACCGATGATGATCGCAGCCCAGCCCGGGCCCGGTGTGAGCAACATCACCAAGCCACCCACGATGATCGCAAAGCCGACCATCAATACGGTAAATCGCCAGGTGAGGTCCAGAGCTCGGCGTCGCCGGGCGGCCTCCCTGGCCCGCCGATACTGCGTCCGGATCCGTCCCCCGCGCCGTCCCGACTGCTCGGCCGGGGCGGTCTTGGGCGTCGCTGCCGGCGTGTCATCCTGCCGCAGGCTCGACATGGACCAAGACTAAACGAAGTGGCCGGGTCGTCCGAATAGCGGCACCTCGACCGGGATGTGGCATGCGTCCGCCCCTTCTCCCCAATCCGTTAGGTGCATATCGGACCATCGGGTTTGGAGACTCCCGTACGGCGGGCACTTACGCGACATCCGGCTTTTGCGGCCGGCCCCGGTCCGAGCGAAAGGCCCGCGAGCGTCATGAGCGGTCGAGCCCGTGCATCCGTATCCTGCGAGCTGCGGCTTCGCCTGCTGGTGTCCGGCGACTCGTCGCTGACGATCGCCGCGTCCATGCGCTACGACAGCGGTGATCCGCACGCGGTCCACGCAACGTTCCATACCGGCGAGAGCGAGACCGTCGAATGGGTATTCGCCCGGGAACTCCTTGGTGAAGGTCTCCGCGAGCCCGCCGGATACGGAGATGTTCGGGTATGGCCCAGTCGCAGCCGCGGCGCCGAGGTCGTGTGCATTTCCCTTTCCTCTCCCGAGGGACATGCCCTCCTCGAGGCGCCCGCCGAAGACCTGCGGGTCTTTCTCAACCGCACTTACATCACGGTGCCGCCTGGCAGCGAGCACCTTCACATTGATCTCGACGCTGAGCTGGTCGCCCTGCTGGAGGGGGAGCTACCGGCATAGCGGAGGGCAAGTCTCTCCGCGGACTCCCGCGGCCGGGCCGGTCGTTATCGGTGTCGCAGCGACCGTCCCGGCCGACGGGGTGCGCGGCGGACCGACCGGGTAGTCACGAATGTCCTGATCCACCGCTAACATCACGATCAAGGCAGGGATGAGTCGCGCTGTATGCGACAGGTTCGAAACTAGCCTAGACTCCTGACACGCTGGCAAACTGCCGGCCGTACGGGCGGTCGGCACGAGTGTGATCGTGGTGAGGAACGGTGTATCTGGGGCACGACACCGAGGACGCACTCATAACGGCAACAGACCTGATCAACACCTCCCCCGCCGCCAACGGCCGGGAAAGCCTTCCTGACCTGGCGACACTTCGGGAGTTCGCCGAGAAACGACAGATCAGCGGCGCCGACCGGCTAACCGAGCAGGATCTGCACGAGGTTCGCGCCCTGCGCGATCGCCTGCGCGTGCTGTTCGGTGTGACCGACACCCCGACCGCCGCAGTGATGCTCAACGAGCTGCTCGCCGAGGCGAACGTGACGCCGCACCTTTCTGATCACGACGGCTACGCTTTGCACATCCACTACTTCGCGCCCGGAGCGCCCGCTGCCGAGCTGCTCGCCGCCCACTGCGGTATGGCGCTCGCCCGGGTGGTCGCCGAAGGGGAGCTCGAGCGGCTCCGGACGTGCGAGGCGCCGGACTGCGGCCATGTCCTCGTCGACCTGTCCAAGAACCGCTGCCGCCGCTACTGTGACAGCCGGACCTGCGGCAACCGCCTTCATGTCGCCGCCTACCGGGCCCGTCGCCGGGCCAACCTCACTACCGCGTAGGAGGAAGGGCGAGAACCGGCTCGCCTTGTCACACCGCTCCCCGGCACCGTCATGGGTCGGGCGTGGTGGTGATCCGGGAGGTGAAGAGGTCGAGGCAGGCGCGCGCCACTGGCCCGTCGGCACCTGGAAGTGGCCGCCCGTCGAGCGAGTGCAGCGGCTGTATATCACGAGTCGCCGAGGTCAGAAAGACCTCGTCGGCGGCGGCTAGGGCGCCCGTCGGAAGGTTGGCTTCGTCCATCGAGGTTGCGCCGGCTGGCATCGACTCGGCGGCCCATTCCAAAAGGAGCTCCCGAGTAATTCCGGCGAGGCACCCCGCGCTGAGTGGCGGCGTGACGACCTGGTCGCCGTAGACGGCAAAGACGTTTGAGCCAGTGCCCTCACAGAGGCTTCCGTTCGTGTTCCCGAAAATCGCTTCGCTGGCTCCACGCTCATGTGCGTAAGCGAGCGCGACCACATTCTCTGCGTAGGACGTGGTCTTGACGCCGGTGACCGCGGAGCGCTCGTTCCGTACCCAAGGCACCGTGACAGCCGCGGCCGTGGGTGGCCACGCGCGCATCGGCGCCACCGCAACAACGAGGGTGGGCCCGGCGTCGCCACGGTCTGAACCGAGCGGCCCAACCCCGCCGGTGTAGGTGATCCGCAGCCGGCCAGGATCGGGGACATGGTGCGCGCCCAGTACAGCATCGACGCCATCCCCCACCGCCCCTTCGTCGACCGGCAGCAGGCCCAACGCGGCCGCGGATCGAGCGAGCCGGTCCAGATGCCGGGTGAGCGCAACCGGCACCCCGGCAACCACCTTCGCCGTCTCGAACACGCCGTCGCCAACAGTGAAGCCGTGGTCGAAAACCGAGACCACGGCGTCTTCCGGACCGAACAGCTTGCCGTCAATCCAGACCACCATCAGCCGCCCTCCTCCTCCTCTTCTTGTGTGGACGCGACGGCGAGCAGGTTCGCTGCCTTCAGCTCGGTCTCCCGCCACTCCAGCGTCGGGTTGGAGCCCCAGGTAATGCCGGCCCCCGTGCCGAACCTGAGCACGTGGCTGTCGCGCCAGAAGGTGCGGATGCCAACCGCCAGCACGCCCTCCCGCCGGTCGGCGTCGACCCAACCGATCGCGCCACAGTACGGACCGCGAAGCGCAGTCTCGAACTCCTTGATGATCCGCAGGGCGCTGGACTTGGGCGCTCCGGTCACAGATCCGGGCGGAAACGCGGCAGCCATCAGGTCGGCCCAGCCGGCCTCCGGTCGGAGGTGTCCCCTGACCGTCGAAACGAGGTGTACGAGCCCGGGATGGTGCTCGACAACGCATAGCGCGGGGACCCTCACGGAACCGATCTCACAGACTCGTCCGAGGTCGTTCCGCACCAGGTCGACGATCATGACGTTCTCGGCGTAGTCCTTCTCCAGCAGGTCACCCCGGTTGCGTCCGGTGCCCTTGATCGGGCTGGAGGCGACCTCCGCACCGTGCCGGCGGAGGAACAGTTCCGGGGAGGCACTTGCCGTCTCGATGCCGGCACGTGGCAGCCGGACGATCGCAGCGTAGGGTGCCGGGTTTCCTCGACCCAGCGCGGTGCCCAGGCCGACGATGTCGGTCTTCGCCGGCACCGGCAGCGGCGCGGAGACAATGCGGCACAGATTGGCTTGGTAGACCTCGCCGCCGACGATGCAATCCCGGATCTTGTCTACACCGGCGACGTACTCACCCTCGTCCATCGAGGAGGTCCAGCTGCTCCGCTCCGGGCCACGCCAGGGCCAGCGGGGCCGCATCTCGCGCAGCGGCACACGGCGTACGTCGTCGAAACGAGCGCAGGTGATCTCCCCTTCGAAGGTCGCCACCACAGCCCAGAAGCCGGTGGAGTCCAGCGCAGTCGCATCGGAGGTGACGTCGACCAGGCCGGTGGCCAGCCGTCCGCCAATCCAGGCCAGCGGAGGCAGGTCGACCGGTCGGACCGGCACGGCCCCGAGCGTGGAACCGTCGTGCTTAATCACCGGCTCACCGGTCAGGCGAGGGGGCCGGAGGCAGACTCGGCCACGGCGACAAGCTCGGGCAGAAGTTTTGCCGCAGTGTCAATCTGGTCGGCGACGACCCGGTCGGTGAGCATCGGCTCGATTACATCGCGAAGGCGCTTCTGTACGGCGGCCACAGCCGGAGCCGGCTGAGCGATGTCAACGCGGAAGTCGATGCCTTGTGCCGCTGTGATGATCTCCACGGCAAGGACGTGCCGGACGTTTCCGAGCACCTCATGCAGCTTGCGCGTCGAGGTCCAGCCCATCGAGACGTGATCCTCCTGGTTCCCGCTGGTCGGGATGGTGTCCACGCTCGCTGGATGGGCGAGCACCTTGTTCTCATTGACCAGCGAGGCCGCCGTGTACTGGGCGATCATGTAGCCGGAGTTCGTCCCCGCACGTAGTGCGAGGAAGGGCGGGAGTCCGCGAGACACCGCGGGGTCAAGAATGCGGTAGGTCCGCCGTTCCGAGACGGAGGCCAGCTCGCAGAGCGCGATGGCGAGGATGTCGCCGGCGAAAGCTAGCGGCTCCCCATGGAAGTTTCCGGTCGACATGACCTCGCCGTCCGCCACGATCACCGGATTGTCGACGACGGCGCCGAGCTCGATCTCGACTGTCCGCCTGGCGTGTGCGAGCACGTCTCTCGCCGCGCCGTGGATCTGAGGAGCGCACCGCAGCGCGTAGGAGTCCTGGACCGCGTGATCGCTCTCCCGATGGCTCGCCAGGAGGGGCGACCCGGCGAGCAGCGTGCGCAGGTTGCTGGCGCTGGCGAGCTGGCCGGGATGCGGGCGCAGGTTCTGTACGCGCTCGTCGTAGGGACGGTCGGTACCAAGCAGCGCCTCGACCGACATTGCGCAGGCGACATCGGCCGCCTTGGCAAGCACGTCGGAATCCGCGACTGCGAGAGCCAACAGCGCCTGCATGGGCTCCGTCCCGTTGATCAGCGACAGGCCTTCCTTCGGTGCAAGCGTCAGCGGAGCGAGCCGTTCCTCCGCGAGCAGTTGCGCCGCGGGCCGTCCGTGGAGCATGTCGCCGCTCGCGCCGACTCGCCTCAGTCGCCCCTCGCCAACCAGCGGCAGTGCCAGATGCGCAAGCTGGGCAAGGTCGCCCGACGCGCCGACCGATCCCTTGGCCGGGATGACGGGGAGCAGGCCGCGGTTGAGCAGCTCGAGGAGGCGGCGCGGCAGCTCCGGTCGGACCCCGGAGTATCCCGCAGCGAGGGTCCGGGCCCGAAGGAGCAGCAGACCGCGGACCACATCGTCGGGGAGCGGCTCGCCGACGCCCGCGGCGTGGGAGCGGACGAGCGCGAGCTGCATCGCCTCGAGGTCGGCCCGCCCGATGTGAGTATCGGCAAGCGCGCCGAAGCCCGTGGTGATGCCGTACATGATCTTGCCTTGCTCGACGGCGCCGATCACGACGGCGCGGCTTTGCGCCATGCGCCCCTCGACCTTGGGATCGAGTTCGGCGCGGGCGCCGCCGCGAGCCACGGCTACCAGGTCCTCGACCGTGAGCGCGTCGCCGTTGACGGTCACAACTGCCATGCAGCGAAACCTAGCTCTGTCTCCGGTCGCCACCAACCCTGCACACTGCACAACACTCGGCCGTCGGTCGCCGAGCAGAGTCAACGGTCAGTGGGACGCACCGACCCCGCTCGCGCCATGACCGCCTGAGTTCCGCCCAACCGCGAGTTGCGGCCGATCCCACCTGACTAGCTCGATAGCTCGGACAGGTCGACGACTTGGTCAGCTGGCGGCGTCTCGATGGTGACCGGCTTGCCCCAGTCATCGAAGTCGATGGTGTTGCCCTCCTCGTCGATTCCTTGTACCGGAAGTGGCTCGCCCTCGACCGGAATCCAGAGGGTTCCGCCGTCCTTGCCCTTGTCGACTAGCCCAATCACCTCGACGTCGCCGATCTTCTTGGTCTCCCCCTTCGTCACCTGCCCGTCAGGCTCGAATGTCTCCTTGACGAAGGAATCCCAGTCGGCCAGCGTTTTGATCTTCTTGAAGTTCTCGTCGGTCGCGGGGATCCTCACATACCGACCGCCGAGCAGCTCACCGGCGGCAGCCTCTCCGGTGAGGCCGCTCCAGGTCTCCTTGTCCCCCTTTAGGAAAAAGTCCGTGTCGGTGACGAGGATCTCGAAGTTGAACTCTTCGGCGGTGAGCGTGCCTGTCGTACCCGTCTCGGAGATGTGGAAATCGAGCTTCGTCTTCGTGCCATCGTCGTCCACGCGGTCCCCCGACGCGTGTACGGACTTAGCATCTGAGACCGCTTGCTTGGTTTTGTCGAGAATCTCGGTCGCGCTCAGGCTCGTAAGGTTCTCGTCGTCGCCTGCGCAGGCGACCAGGCCTGCTCCAGCGATAGTTGCTAACAGCAGCAGTGCGCGACGCTTCATCGTGCATCTCCGGTTGGCTCGGTCGGCGGCGCGTGCGTTAGGAGACGACAGCTCCCAACAACCGAGGATCGATGGCGAGCCTAGACCTATCTGGAGACAGAAGCGGATTCCGTTGTTAGGTCGATACCGAAGGTCGTTGCGAACCCGTACTCCCCGTCCTCGGTAACGCGCAGTACGCGCGGCTCGCCTCGCTCCCGCACCAGCCAACCGCGGTCGAGTACGTGCCTGAGAACCGCTGCGCCAAGTGCGCCCGCGAGGTGCGGTCGTCGCTCGGTCCAGTCCAAGCAGGGTCGAACGAGCCGGCGGCGGCCGGTCTTCAACGCCACGACGTCGATCCCGAGGCCCGTGAGCTCCCGCTCGCCGCTGTCGCTCACAGCCCCGCCGTCGGCGGTAAGCCATCCCTTGTCGGCGAGCGCGGCATAGATGCTTACACCGGCACGGCCCGCGAGATGGTCATAGCACGTTCGGGCGTTACGCATTGCGGCGGCGGTGCGGGATTGCCGCAAGCTCCGTATCTGGACCGGTGGGCTGACCCTTGCCAGCGCCTCGATGACGGCGGCGACATGTTGTCCACGGAGCCGGTAGTAGCGGTGCCGGCCTTGCTTCTCGACGGCCACCAGCTCCCCGCGGAGCAGGTGGGCGAGGTGTGAGCTTGCCGTGGCTGCACTCACGCCGGCCGCCGTTGCCAGTTCGCCGGCAGTGAGAGCTGTTCCCGACATGAGCGCGGAAAGCATCGCCGCTCTGGTCCGGTCACCAATGAGCGCGGCGACCGGCGAGATGTCCACGTCGAAGGCTTGCTGCCGTGCTGTCATGCTTCGACCGTACGAGAAGAATGCTCGCCGTAGCGTCGAAGCATGGACGATATCAAGGTCGACAATCCCGGCAGTGTGGTTCGTACCTCAGTTGACGAAGTTCTGAAGATTGCGGGGACCTGGTACGCCTGGGACGGGCGGCCGGTCGCGTCCGGCGAGAACGTCTGGACGCCGCACAAGGCGATGCGGCGAGTGGCCGATCATCTCCTTGATCATCTGGCCGAGATCGAGGCGCTGCTGGCGGGAGCGCCGAGCGTGCCCGACACTTGGCACGGCCGGATGATCACTCTGGACTCGGACTGGGCGCGATTCACCGAGGCCGACCTGGACGAGGCGCGCTCCCGCCTGGTGAGGCTGGCGCAGATGTACGAACTCCGCCTGGCCGCGGCTGGACCGGACGAATGGGACAAGCCGCGAACCCCGTCCTGGACTCTCCGCGAGATCGCCGAGCACGTGGCCGAGGTGACCTGGTATGCCGACCAACTCGGCCCGCTCCAGGGGGCCGCGGCACCCTGATCCGAGTTGGGCCCGGGCCGGAGCATGGGCTAAAGTTCAGTGCGCGCCGGGAAGCATCCCGGGCATTGCGGACGTGGCTCAGTTGGTAGAGCATCACCTTGCCAAGGTGAGGGTCGCGGGTTCGAGTCCCGTCGTCCGCTCGGAGGTGCCGATCGGCTTTCCGTACGGACCTCGGCCCTGGCGGAGTGGCCGAGTGGCATAGGCAAGGGCCTGCAAAGCCCTGTACGCGGGTTCGATTCCCGCCTCCGCCTCGCACCACCGCCCGGGCGATTAGCTCAGTGGGAGAGCGCTACCTTGACACGGTAGAGGTCACTGGTTCAATCCCAGTATCGCCCACCCACGTTCCCGCAGGTCAGCGCCCCTCTTCGCAGCAATCGCTCGCCCAGGACGGACATCGTCCAACCGGCGCCGAGGACGGGTAAGCCCACCGGCAGCGGGTGTCCGACGCTGGATCCCACGGCCGCCACCCCGACCTCGGCAATGAAATGATCACGGTGGAGGGGCTTGACCGGGACGCTTCATACAACGTCAGGATCCATCGTCGCCCACCAGTCTTGCCGGACCACTTGCGCGAGCTCAGGACACGGCGTCCGGCGTAGCCAACATGCTCGGCCCGGTGTGACTAGCGCTGGAAGACGCGCAGCTCGCTGGTCTCGTATTGAGGCCCGTCGCCGAGTGAGGGCAGCGCTGCCTCGATCCTGGCGAAGCCCGCTTCGACGACCTCCCCGCTCATGTGCTCGAAGACCGAGACGGCACGCAGCTTCAACCTCTCGAAGTCCTCGGCCAGGTTCGCTGAGCGAAGCCAGGTGACTTCATCATGAGAGACGACCGTCCACCCGGTGCCGGTGAAGTCACTTCTCACCTCATCCACGGACCGGAACTGCGCCTTGTCGACTTTCCTCCATTCGGGCACGACACGGAACCACCAGACATCAGGCATCCCGTCCGAGAAGTTCGTCCCCACGAAGAGCTTGCCGCCTGGCTTTACGACCCGGCGCAACTCCTGCGCAGCACCCTCGCCGTCGACTACGTGATGCCAGACGAAGAACAGCAAGGCTGCGTCACACGAGGCATCTGGCAACGGGATGTGCTCGGCAGACCCAGCCGCATACGTGACGGCGGGCTGGCCAACGTGGGCAAGGGCTTGAGCACGCATCTTGTCGCGCCTGGCGGTTCCGGCAGCATAAGGTGATCATTACGTTGGTGCGGAGGCCGGCTACCGGATCGCCGCCGTGCGATGGCGGTTGAGAGGCGGCCCCCCGCAGGTTCAGGAGATAGCGGTCGATGACGCTGGAATGCATTAACCCCGAGGACCTGCCCACTCCGTCGACCTACACCCAGGTGGTGGTCGCCACTGGAGGTCGGCTGGTGTTCGTCGCTGGCCAGGAGCCCGAGGACGAGCACGGCAACCTGGTCGGCGTGGGTGACCTGGCGGCCCAAGCCGCCCAGGTGTTCGCGAATGTGGGCCGTGCCCTCGCCGCTGCCGGCGCCCGGCCCGAGCAGGTCACGAAGCTGACCCTTTATGTAGTCGGCTATCGGCGCGAGTACCTGCCGATGATCGAGCGGGCTCGGGTGGCGCTGTTCGGAAACCATAAGCCGGCCGACGCGCTGATCGGCGTCCAGACCCTGTCCCGTCCCGAGTACCTCATTGAGGTTGAGGCAATCGCGGTTGCCGACCGCTGACCACAGAAGGCTCGCGGGGTCGTGATCGGCAGGATGACACCTGCCGTGCCGCGACCAGCGAGCATCACGGGACCATCAATCATCCCGGCCACCATGACCATCACGCCTCGTTCGTGATGCTCACCGGGAGCGTCGAACAGCTCCACGAAGTGTGCCAACCCGGCGAGAAGCGCCGGCTCGTCGCGCGGGTCGAGCTCCTCGAGCGAGAGAAGGAGCTCACCCACCGCGACCAACGTACTCAGCGTGGCCGCCTGGGATGCCTTGCTGAGCTGGCACTAAGGTGCCGTCGTGGCAATTGCCCGATTCAGGAAGCTGTGTATGGATGCGAACGATCCTCCGCGGCTGGGCCAGTTTTGGGCTGAGGTACTTGGCCTGACGTGGCGGCCGCACCAAAACGGCGAGGGCGGAGTCTTCGGATCAGGACAACGACCGGCGATCTGGATCAACCGGGTCCCCGAGCCCAAGACCGTGAAGCATCGCGTCCATCTCGATGTGTATGCACGCGACCTGGCTGATCTCGAAGCACTCGGCTCGCGCGTTGTCCTTCCCGCAGGTGAAGACCGCCGGTGGACCATCATGGCTGACCTCGAAGGCGGAGAATACTGCGCGTTCCTAGGTTCCGAGGTGCCACCGAATCGGCTTCGCGAAATTGTCTTCGACAGCGCCGACCCGACCGCGCAGGCTGCATGGTGGGCACGCGTCTACGGAGGCTCGATGATCAACAATCCGCAGGGATTCTCCACAGTTGAGAACGTGCCGGGGATGCCGTACGCCCTGGGCTTCGTCCCGGTGCCCGAGCCCAAGACCATAAAGAACCGCATCCACAAAGACCTCACAGTGCTCGACCTGTCGGCGCTCCTGGACATGGGTGCCACCCTGATAAGGCCCCAAGGAGCCGACATCGCCTGGAACGTCCTGGCCGATCCCGAGGGCAACGAGTTCTGCGCTTTTGTCGACAGCCAGGCGGGCTGATCGGCTACGCCGAGCCCAACCGTCGAGCCGCCCGAGCAAGGCTGCCGCGATCCTGCGATCGGAGTGACGGACGGATGCCAGACCGGAGCTTGGAAGAGCAAGCCCGCGGGCTCTTCGCACCACTCGGGCCGACGTACGACCGCGTGGGTGCAATGCTCTCGCTGGGGCAGGACCCGCTTTGGCGCCGCTTCCTGATCTCACGCCTTCCGCGCGGTGGTCACGTTCTCGACGTGGCGACCGGAACGGGCCTCGTCGCGGCGGGACTCCTGCGGCGCGGATTCAGGGTGACCGGAGTCGATCAGAGTCCCGAGATGCTGGCGATCGCGCAGCGTCGCTTTGGCGACGATGTCAACTTGATCAACGCATCCGCGGAAGCGCTCCCGCTTGATTCCGCGTCCTTCGACCATCTCACGTTCGCGTATCTGCTTCGTTATGTTGCCGACCGGCGAGCCACGCTCGCCGAGCTGGCTCGGGTGGTGCGTCCAGGTGGCGTCGTCGCTGCGCTCGAATTCGGTGTCCCGCCAGGTCCCGCTCGCACACTCTGGAATATGTACGTCCAAGCAGTGCTGCCGTTGGCCGGCCGCGTGGTCCGAAACGGCTGGCCGGAGGTTGGCGACTTCCTAGGAGGGTCGATCCGCGCCTTCTGGCAAACGAATCCGCTCGCAAGCCAGCTCGAGTGGTGGCACTCGGCAGGCCTGCACGGCGTCGCGGTCCGGCGGCTGACCTTCGGCGCCGCCGTCGTCATCTGGGGACGTAAGACGTGAGTCCGCCCAGACTTCGGCCGAGTGCGTCATGACGCGCGTGGTTCACCCGGCCTCCCGTCCGGCCTGGTACGCACTCCCGCGCGGCGGCTGGCGAGACTACGTGACGCTGCTGCATCTTCCTTACACCGCGTGGCATCTGTCCTACGTCGTCATCGGCGGCTGCCTCGCGCCTGTCCTCGCCTGGGAAAGGCTCGGTGCCGTTGTCGTCGCTTTTGCGCTCGCCGTTGGGATCGGCGCGCACGCCCTCGACGAGCTGAACGGCCGGCCGCTCCGCACGGAGATCCCCGATCGGGTTCTCGTCGCGCTCGCGGGCGTATCGCTCGCGGGTGCCTGCACGATCGGGCTCGTGGGCGCTCTTACCTTCAGGGCCTGGCTCGCGCTGCTCATCCCGTTGGGGCTTTTCCTGGTGTTGGCGTACAACCTAGAGCTCGGCGGCGGCCGGTTCCACTCCGACATCTGGTTCGGGCTCGCCTGGGGCGGCTTCCCCGTGCTCAACGGGTACGCGGCCGTCGCGGGCGACATCCGTGCTGTAACTGTGCTCGCAGCGGCGTTTGGGGTGCTGCTCTCGCTCGCCCAGCGCGCGCTCTCCACCCATGTGCGGTATGTGCGACGCCACGTGGTTGCTGTCCACGGCGAGCTCGAGCTCCGCGACGCGAGCAGGCAGCCGCTCGATGCCGGGCGACTCACCGCTCCTGCCGAGACCGCACTGCGGCTCCTCTCGCTCGCCACCGTCGTGCTTGCCGCGACGCTTGTCGCCTTCCGCATCTGAGCGGCGACGGCGATGAGGGGCAGGGGAAGCTTCGGCGTGGACGGCCCTGATGGGGTGAGCTCGCCGCCGCAGACGTTTGAGCGGCGTGCGCATGGACTGGGCGGTTGCTGGAGAATAGGATCTTCGAGGTGCCGCGATGGAGTGGTTCTCTGCCGAGGGCTACTGGCTCAGCCGGCTCGTGTTCCAACGAGGCCTGGCTGCGATCTACCTCGCCGCGTTCCTGACCGCCGCTAACCAGTTCCGGGCCCTGCTCGGCGAGCGCGGCATGCTGCCGATCCGGCGCTACCTGCGGCTCCGGTCTTTTCGGGAGGCGCCGAGCCTCTTCCATCTGCACTACTCCGACCGGTTCTTCGCCGCGCTCGCCTGGACCGGCGCCGGTGGGGCGGCCGCTTTGCTGACCGGGATCGCCGACGAGCTCCCGCTAGCGGCGCACATGCTTGTCTGGGCGGTGCTCTGGCTGCTCTACTTGTCGATCGTCAACGTCGGCCAGCTGTGGTACAGCTTCGGCTGGGAGTCCCTGCTCTGCGAGACGGGCTTCCTCGCGATCTTCCTCGGTCCTTCTACCGTCGCGCCACCGCTGCCGATCCTCCTGGCACTTCGCTGGCTACTCTTTCGACTCGAGTTCGGCGCCGGCCTCATCAAGATGCGCGGCGACCCCTGTTGGCGCTCGCTGACCTGCCTCTATTACCACCACGAGACGCAGCCGATGCCAGGCCCGCTCAGTTGGTATTTCCACCACCTGCCCAAGTCGCTGCACAAGGTGGAGGCGGCCGCAAACCATCTCACCCAGCTCGGCGTGCCGTTCCTGCTCTTCACGCCGCAACCAGTAGCCGGTGTAGCGGCAGCGGTCGTCATCGCCACGCAGGCGTGGCTCGTGATTAGTGGAAATTTCTCCTGGCTCAACATGCTTACGATCGTGATCGCGACCAGCGCCCTCGGCGACGGAGTGTGGGAGGCGATCCTGCCGGTCTCAATGCCAGCCGAGCTTGCCCAGCCTACTGATCTATATGAGGGGATCGTCTTCACGGTCGCCGCCATGGTGGCCGTACTCAGTTACTGGCCGGTGCGAAACCTGCTCGCCAGGGACGGCCGCCAGCTTATGAACTACAGCTTCAACCCCCTGCACCTGGTCAACACGTACGGAGCGTTCGGCAGCATCACCCGCGTCCGCCACGAGGTCGTACTCGAAGGAACGGACGAGTCGGAGCCGGGTCCGGACACCGGGTGGCGTGAGTACGAGTTCAAGGGCAAACCCGGCGACGTGCGCCGCCGCCCGCCGCAGGTAGCGCCCTACCATCTGCGGCTGGACTGGCTGATGTGGTTCGCCGCGCTGTCGCCTGGCTATGCGGAGCCGTGGCTGCCGCTGCTCGCGAACCGGTTGCTCGAGGACGACCGAGCCACGCTCAAACTGCTGCGCCATAACCCGTTTCCCCATACTCCGCCGACTTGGGTGAGGGCGCGGTTCTACCGCTATCGCTTCACGACGTGGCGGGAGCGACGCCAGACGGGTGCATGGTGGGTGCGCACATTGGTCGGCGACTACCTGCCGCCGGTCCGCCGGCGGGTCGGGGTCGCCGCGGCGACCGGCCGATGACGGGAACCAGCGGCACGGCCCGGTCTTTTGGCCGGCGGAATGCGGCCCCAAGCGTCCGCCGCATGGTAGCGAGCCGCCCGAGCGGGCTCCGGGCCACGACGAAAAATGACCGGCCGGCCTAGGCGAAGAACCGGGCCAGCCGGGCCGGGTCCGACGGCTGGTCGCCGTTCACCGGAGTCAGGTCAGCGAATACCGTCGCGTCGTCCCTGGCGACGAGCAGCGGATACCACGGGGCGATCCCGGCCCGCGCTTGGCAGACATACTTGAATGTCTGCACGTCGAACAGCCGCAGGTGCGTCGGGTCGGCGACCGCATTCACATGACGCCACCACGGAACCAGGACATGCAGTACGCCGCCGTCGCGCAGCACCCGGTGGCAGTCGGCGAGGAGCGGTCGGTAGTCGATGAGGTGCTCGAGCACATGCACGGCAAAGACCTGATCGACGGACGCGTCCGCAAGCGGGATCCCGGCGCTTAGATCCGCAATGACATCGGTCGCTTCACTGGCGACAATGTCAACGCCGACATTCGACGGATGCTGTTTTGTGACGCCACAGCCGAGGTCCACAATGCGCGGCTCGACGCCGGCCACCCGCAGCCGCTCCCACACCGCGTTCACCCCACGGAGCCGGCCGACCAGCTCCCGGACAAGGTCGCGGTCGCGCGCGGAGTCGACCTCACCTTCAATGTGCGCGACCCCACCATCAAAACGCACCTTGAGGTCGAGGCCGGCGGTTCGGCGGTCGTTGCCGAGAAGGTCGGAAACGACTTCCTCGAGCGACTCGTCGGGGAGCGAACTCACAGGTTCGATCAACGCGGCTCGCCGGTACGGCTTTCAAAAGCGGTGTGGCCGTTCGGGCACTTCGGGATCTTCTCCCCCTTGTTCACGTTCATCTTCGCCCCGCATTTCGCGCAGTGGAATGTTCCCGTTTCGCGGGCTCGCTCGCCGGCACGGGCTGGCATGACGCCCTCCTCTCAAACGCGGACACTACGAGTACCCCGCAGGGTCGAACCTGAACTGCTGGGATGAGGGCGAATGGATACGTCGCCGATCTGTGGGAACGGCTGATCTGGCCGGAACCAGAAGCAACGCCATGCGAGGAGGTAGCGATGGATCTTCGGAGCAGCGCCTTCACTGATCACACGCCGATCCCGGGACGCTACGCACGGGATGGCGACAACGTCTCACCCCCGCTGGAGTGGTCCGAAGTCCCCGACGGTACCGCGGAGCTAGCTCTGATCTGCGAGGATCCGGACGCACCACGCGGGACGTTCGTCCACTGGCTGGTGGTCGGGATCAGCACCTCGACAACCTCATTTAGCGCCGGCGAGACGCCGCAGGGAGCGGTTCTCGGTCGCAACGACTTCGGCGGCATCGGCTGGGACGGTCCGCAGCCTCCGCCGGGCGACCCGGCGCACCGCTACTTCTTCCGTCTGCACGCGCTGCGCGAGCCGACCGGCCTGGCCATGGGGTTCAGCGCAGACCAGCTGCGGAAGGACGCCGAGGCCGGCGAGCTGGCCAGCGCCACTCTCGTCGGCCTTTACCAGCGGTAGGTTGGCCGACCGCCCGGCGAGCACGGGCGATCCGGAACGTGGGCGGGCATGTGGAGGATCTCGGTGAGGGCGATGGCCGATAAGCTTCTGACCTTGTTCCTCGGCGGGGACGTGGTTACCGCCCGCGGCGTCGACCAGATCCTGTCGTATCCCGGCACTCCAACCCTCCGCGAACGATTCGTGCGGGATGCACGCACGTACGTCGACCTGGCCGAGGCGGTAAACGGACATATCGAGCGCCCGGTTCACGACGAATGGATCTGGGGCGACGCGCTGGAGGTCCTTGACGAGGCGGAGCCTGCCGCCCGGATCGTGAACCTCGAGACCAGCATCACCGAGAGCGACGACTTCGCCCCGGGAAAGGCCGTTCACTATCGGATGAGCCCGCGCAATATCGGCTGCCTAACGGTCGCGCAGCTAGACGTGTGCGTGCTTGCCAACAACCATGTGCTCGACTTCGGGCCGGGCGGGCTGGTCGAAACCCGGGACACGCTAACGGACGCCGGAATCCAGCCGGTTGGGGCGGGTGAGGACCGGATGGGGTCGCAGCGGCCAGCCCTGGTCGAGTCCGACGGAGCGCGGATCGTCGTGGCGTCGTTCGGTGCAGAGTCGAGTGGGATCCCGCCAGGTTGGGCGGCGGGCCAGGACCGGCCCGGCGTCAACCTCCTGCCCGACCTCAAGGAGGCGACCGTGGAACACGTCGCCGAGCAGGTGCGGACGATGAAACGCCCGGGTGACATCACCGTCGTCTCGATCCATTGGGGTTCGAACTGGGGTTATGAGGTGTCGAGGGAGCAGTTCCGCTTCGCGCATTGGCTGGTGGACTACGGCATCGACGTCGTACATGGTCACTCGTCCCACCATCCACGGCCAGTCGAGGAGTATCTCGGCAAGCTCATCCTCTACGGCTGTGGCGACCTGATCGACGATTACGAGGGGATCCGTGGGTTCGAGAATTACCGTGACGATCTTCGTCTGATCTACCTGCCGACATTGAGCACGGAAACCGGTGAGCTGGCCGAGCTCCGGATGGTGCCGATGCAAGCCCGTCAAATGCGCCTGTGCCACCCGTCGGGAGCCGATCGCGCCTGGCTCCGGGAGATCCTTGACCGGATTAGCAGCCCGTTCCACTCTCGCATCGGCCTCGACGACGGCGTTCTTACCCTGTCAACCGCGTGACGGCGCGCGCCAGTCGGCCAGTAGCGTCCGGGCGGCGGACGTTTCGGTCGCGCTCGGTGGGTACCCAGGCGAAGGAGGCGACCACGACCGAGGAGAGACGATGGCCAAGAACTCGAGCCGTCGAGAGATCCGGTCCCCGGACGAGCACGAGCAGCGACCCGGGGAGACCCTGGTCACGACCAACCACGACGTGATCACGCAGTGGGCGGAGAACCGAGGCGCCAAGCCCGCTACCGCCCCAGGAACCGAGCACGGCGACCGGCCGGGAGTACTCACCTTCGACTTCCCTGGCTACGGGGGCGCGGATCTTCAGGCGACATCGTGGGATGACTGGTTCCGGTCGTTCGACGAGCGGGACGTCCACTTCATTTATCAGGAGAGCCGGGCCGGTGGAGGCGAGAGCAACTTCTTCCACCTGGAACGCGATGGGGACTAGGAGCCGCTCACTCGGTCCAGCCCGCCCGGTCCATCCGCTTGGCCGGTCGCCGCTGGCTCGCCATCGATCGTGACCAGCAGGTCGCGGGCCGCGTCGAGAACCTGATCGACCGTCACGTCGGCGACGAACGAGACGGTATGGTCACAGCGAACCGCGTCCGCGTCCGCCCGTACGCAGTCGATCCCGCACTCGGGACATCTTGTGGTCCAGGAGGTCAGTGGACGATGGCGGGCACGGACGAGCGGGCCCGCGTTTAGCAGGTTGCCGCACCAGTAGACGGAGACAGTCGGCGCGCCCACCGCTTCGGCGAGGTGGCGGGGGCCAGAGTCGTTCCCGACCATCAGACTGCAGCGCTCGAAGAGCGCGGCCAACCCACCGAGGCTCAACCGGCCGGCCAGGTTGCCCGCCGGTTGTCGCATGTGCTCGAGCAGCTCGCTGGCGATCGGCCGCTCGGTCGCCGCAGCGGTCACCACGATCTGGTAGCCACTGGCGGCGAGCCCGTCCGCGACGGCGGCGAGCCGTTGCAGCGGCCATCGCCGTCGTGGGTCGCGGGCTCCAGGATGTACGGCAACCAGTCGCTCGGGCAGCGGCTCGAGCCGGCTCAGCTCAAATCGGTCATGGTCGGTCACGGCGACCCGTGGCGAAAGCCCGACCGGCGCCGCCCCCACAAGCGCCACCGACTCGAGGAAGCGGACGACCTCGTGCTGGTAGTGCGTGTAGCGGACCCAGCGGTCGAGCGGCTCCGCATCGGGCGCCCGCAGCCCCGCGGTGAGGCCGGCGCCGCTCTGGCGGATCAGCGGGTTCGAGTAGCGGCCGCCGCCGTGCAGCTGGATCGCGAGGTCGAGGCGCTGCCCGCGCAGCCAGGTGAGGAAGCGCCGGATCCGAGATGGCTCGGCAGTTGCCCCCTCTGATGCTGTTACACCGGGGATCCGGGGAAGCGGCACGACCCGGTCGACCGGGCCGGGCCGGCCCGTGAGAAAGCTCGCGTGCCACCGCTGGCCGAGGAGCATCACCTCGGCCTGCGGGTATGCCTTGCGGACCGCGTCGAGTGCAGGGAGGCAGACGATGTAGTCGCCGATGCCGCTGGCTCGCAGCACAGCGATCCGTCGAACGTCCTCGACCAGCACTGCTGGCCCTTGCCCGGCCGGGCCCAAACAATTCCGGCCCCGGATCGACCCGGGATACGGCGACCGGCCGGGTCAGCCCGACTCGTCGAGCTCTTCGAAGAGGGTTAGCTGGAGACCGGCGGGTCCTTCCAGGCGCGAGTTGAGCGACCGCCACGGAGTAACGGTTGGTTCGGCGACGACTTGCCCGCCGGCGGCCGCGAGCAGCCGGGTCGCCGAGCTGGAGTCCGCGACCTCGAAGGCAATCCGGATGTGCCCCGCGACCCGCCGGCCGACTTCCACCCGGTCGATGTAGTCGGCCTGGTTCTCGTCGGCGATCTCGAGCGTGGCACGGCCGGCGTCGAGGATCGTCACCCGACCATCAGGGCTGGTGTAGGCCTCGCGCTCGATGAGCCCGAGGACATCACGGTAGAAGCGCACGGCGTCGTCATAATCCCCGGCCGTTACGACCACTCGCAGCTGTCGCACGTCCGGCCGGTCGTCCGCCACCCCGCCTCCTCTCGTGGATCAAATGCGCGATCTGACTCTAGCCATGGTGAAGTCGCATGATGGACGGGTGGGCTGGGAAGGGTGTTTAAGTTCGGGGGCTAGGCTTCCGGCAGGACCACATCCAAGTCGACCTCTTCGGCGTAGACCACGAGGACCAGTAACGTCAATTCGATCGGAGGAGGCGGTTCAGGATGGCCATGCCACCCGCCCGACGGCAGACATCGCGCCTGCCGGACGTATTCGACTGGTTCGACGAGATGCTGCCCGCGATGCCGTTCTGGCGGACGCCCCGCGGCATGCACGGCATCCGGATAGAGGAATCCGAGGAGGAGGGCCGCTACGTACTGAAGGCTGAGATTCCCGGCATCGATCCCGAGCGTGATCTCGACGTCAGCATCAGCGACGGGCTGCTCACGCTGCGGGCCGAACGTTCCGAGCGCTCGGTCGAGAAGAACCGGTCCGAGTTCCGCTATGGCTCCTTCAGTCGCACGATCCAGCTCCCCCGCGGCGCCGACGAGGGCAACATCTCGGCGTCCTACAAGGACGGCATCGTGACGATCACGGTCCCCCTCAAGGAGGAGTCCAAGTCGGCGAGCCACAAGATCCCCATCAGTCGGGGGTAGAGTCACTCACCGGTCTTGCCGAGCGCCGCGCCCGCGGCGCTCGGCGCGTAGATGTAGCGGTGCTTCGGTCAGGCCTGGATTTTCGTCGGCGTGACGACGATCGGCACGGAATAGCTGCGAGCGAAGACTCCGGGCGTACCGAATGACGACCGTATGTCGCTGGTGTACTTCCGCACGTACTCCTTGACCTCGCTTGCGGCCGGCTGCGCGTCGACGACCTGCGCGGTCCCTTCGATTCGAACCACGTCGTGCCCTTTGTCGGTATCATCGAGAACGAGCGACACCCGCGAGTTCCCCGCGATGTTGCGCAGCTTCGGGCGGTTGGGCTGGCTGTAGATGAGGATGCCGCCGTCCTGCCAGAGGAACCAGACGGGCACGGTATCCGGCTGCCCGCTCGGCCGGACTGTCGTGAGCCATGCGATCAGGTCTGTGTTCAGCCGGTCCGCTGCATGGCGTCCCGCATGCGAGGACAGATCGAGGGTGGCGGACATTTCGGCTCCCCTTCCCCTGACTGACCTCGCGGTCCAGGCTACGGCGCGGCGGCGGGAACCGGTCACTGCCCGTCCAGGAGCCCGGTCCGGCATAGCATGTCGCCTGGCGCATGACTGGGGTCGAGAGCAGTTCTCGGTTGGCCTGCATAGGGCCGGATGTTCGAAATCACCATGCGAGGAATATGTGCGAGCAAAGCACACAGCGTGGACCGAAACGAGGCGGGTAGCTGCGACGGCCGCCGCCCTGGCGGTCGCCTGGCTCAGCTTGGCCGCAGCTCTCGCCGGCCCGGCTTCGGCACACGCGTCGCTGACATCGTCCAAGCCAGCAGACCGCGCTACCGTCACCGAAGCTCCAACCGAGATCGAGCTTGCCTTCAGCGAGGCCGTGCGCCCGCCCGCGACGCTCGTCGTGATGGCCCCGGACGGTACGCACCTGGAACACGGCCGCGCCCAGATCCGGCAGGATACCGTCACCCAGCCGCTCGATCAGCTGAATGATCCAGGGTGGTACACGGTTTCCTACCGCGTCGCTTCCGATGACGCACACCCCGTCTCCGGCCAGGTGTCGTTCATGTTCGCCCCGGCCAACGACGGGGCAGCCGCGGCGGGCAGCGCGCCCACGGCGGCCGGGAGCGCTGCTCCCGGGGGGTCGTCGGGCAGCGAGAGCGGCAGTGGACACCGCGGTCACCTCGTTGCACTCGGCATCCTCGTTGCCGCCGCGCTCGTCGCGGCGTTCATCGCGTTGAGGAAAGACCGTGAATACGACGCGGAGCCCACATCCCCTGGCCCGACCGAGGCCGGCCCGGACGGTGCCTCCGCTCGGCAGCCACGGCATCGGAGGAACCAGTGACGGATCCGGCCATCGAGTCGGCCCGGACGGCGGTTATGCCGCCCGACCGCGACCGGCCGCGCCGGGCCGACCGGACGATCATCCGATGGGCCTCGCTCAGCGCCGCGGTCTCCCTACTGATCCTTATAGCCGTTCTGGTCGTGGGCGACGGCGCCTACGAGCCATCCCCCGCCGGGCTGCCCGACCCCGGACCCGTGGTCGGCTGGGGCTTGCCTGTCATCCGGCTGCTTGCCGATGCCGCGGGCATGGCGACCGTCGGCTTCATCCTGGCGGGAGCGGTCCTGCTGCCGTCGCGCAACGGTGAACTGTGGAGCCTTCAGCTCCGCAGCCTCCGGTGGGCGGCCGTACTCGCCGCCGCGTGGACGGCGCTCATCCTCGCCGAGACGCTGTTTACCGCCGCGGACATCATCGGTGAGCCGTTGCATTCGACGATCTCCGGCTCGGGCTTGCGCAGCTTCCTGACCCAGACCTCGTTCGGCACGTCTCTGCTCGTACAGGCCGTGCTCGCGGCCACGGTCGCGCTGTGCGTGCCCTGGGTCCTCAGCCCCCGGGTCGGGCTCCTCGCCCTTGCGCTCGCGCTGGGCGCCTTCGTGCCACAGGCGCTTACCGGTCACGCGGCTGGCGCGGGCAGCCATGACCTCGCCATTGCGAGCCTGCTGGTCCACGTGCTCGGGGTGGCGCTCTGGATCGGTGGCCTCGGCGCCCTCTGCTGGGCGGCGACCCACGGGTCCAAGGCGCTGCCATACGCGGTGCCGCGTTACTCCACCCTCGCCGGATGGTGTTTCGCCGCCGTCGGGATCAGCGGCGTAGCCAACGCCGCCGTGCGGCTCGGAAGCCTGGACAACCTGTTCGGCACCTCCTACGGAACGCTCGTCGTCGCCAAGGCGGTCGCGCTCGGCATCCTCGGCGCCTTCGGATGGCGGCACCGCCGTTCGACGGTCGGCCGCTTCGCAGCTCTCCGTGATGGCGCGCGCGGCGCCAGCACCGGCTGGCCGCCGGAGGACGGCCACGAGGCGAAGGCCGCCCGCCCGGAACGCGTCCGTCGTGGCTTTCTCCGGCTCGCATCGGCCGAGCTGACCGTGATGCTCGCGACCGTCGCGCTCGCGGTTGGCCTGTCTCGCAGCCCCACACCGGTCACCGAGAGCGCGGCCGCGACCCCCGCCGCAGACCTGATCGGCTTCCCGTTGCCGCCGGAACCCACGCTCGCGCGTTACCTCTTCAGCTTCACCCCCAGCGGCTTCATGCTCGCGCTGGTCGGGCTCGCCGGAGCGCTTTACGCCACCGGGGTGCTGTCACTGCGCCGCCGCGGCGTCCGGTGGCCGGTCGGGCGGACGATCGCGTGGTACGGCGGCCTCGCAATCGTCTTGTACGCCACCTGCGGCGGCCTTGGTCTCTACGCACACGTGCTCTTCAGCGCGCACATGACCGCGCACATGGCGCTGTCGATGGTGGCGCCGATTCCGCTCGTCCTCGGCGCGCCGCTGACGCTGGCCATCCGGACCCTCCCAGGACCTCGGGTGCCCGGCGACCTGAGCCCGCGGCAGGTGCTGCTACGCATCCTGCACTCGCGGCCCGTCGCGGCTCTATCGCATCCGGTCGTCGCGGTCGCGTTGTTCATAGGCAGCCTCTACGGGTTCTACTTCACCGGGCTGTTCGCCGGCCTGATGGGCAGCCACCTCGGCCACATCGCGATGGAGGTACACTTCCTCGCCGTCGGCCTGCTGTTCTTCTGGGTCCTCGTGGGAGTCGACCCGCAGCCCCGCCGCGTGCAGCCGCTGCTGAAGATCGTCGTGCTCTTTGCCGCCATGGCCCTCCACGCGTTCTTCGCCATCGCCCTCCTGTCGAGTACGACACCCTTCGGGGAGTCATACTGGGCGGCGCTCGACCGGCCGTACTCGACGGATCTCGTCGCCGATCAGGTGCGCGGCGC
>JBKOZJ010000086.1:0-12581 GCA_046725875.1 Actinomycetota bacterium | reverse complement strand
CTCACATCGAGCGGCGCGGCGGGCCGCGCTACGACGCCCACCGCGAGATCGTCATCACCGGCGGCGAGGGAGAGGCGATGCTCGACGCCCTGTTCTGCCTCACCGAGCCAGGCGACGAGGTAGTCCTGACGGACCCGACTTACGCGGGGATGATCAACCGGGTACGACTGGTCGGGGCGATCCCCCGCCTGGCCCCGCTGCACGTTGTCGACGGCTGGTGGCGGCTCGACCTTGACGCCCTCCGCGCCGCGGTGAGCGACAGAACACGGGTCATCTTCATCAACAACGCGTCCTTCCCGAGCGGCTGGGTAGCGTCCCACGACGAGTGGGAAGCGATTGCGGATCTTGTGACCAGCCGTGATCTACGGCTGCTGTACTGGGCCGGCTACGAGGGCGTGCTCTTCGACGGCCGGAAGGTGATTCATCCTGCGACGATTCCCGACATGCGCGACCGGACCATCACGATCGGCGATCCATTGGACCGGCGCATGATCGCCTGGCGCATCGCGTGGGTCGTCGCCCCGGGAGATCTCATGAACGACCTCTCGCGGGTGCAGATTTACAACGGGCTCACGCCGAGCGGCTTCGCGGAGATCGGCGTTCGCGTCGCTCTCAGCTCGCCCGAAGACGACCTGCAGGCCGCGAACGCCGAGTGGCAACGACGGCGCGATGAAACCCTGCGGCAGCTCGACGGACTTCCGGTCGTCCGTGCCGCGGGAGGCTGGTCGCTGCTTCTCAACGTCGCGACGCTCGGCCTCGACTGCGTGGAGGTCTCCAATCGCCTGCTCGACCACAAGGTCGCCGCCACTCCCATGCGCGGCTGGGGCGGCGAGATCGCGGACCGCCATGTTCGCTTCGTGTTCAGCAACGAGCCCGTCGAGCGGATCGCGCTACTCGGGACGCGAGTCCGTGCCGCCCTGGCGGCCGCGGCGTAAGCAAGCCGGAGACTGACAGTTCCGCACGCTGACCTCGGCCGTAAACTCGCCGCAGGTTTCGATGCTGGCCGAGGCATATCGGGTCTGATCTCGCCGCGGCCCCCTCGCCTCGGCTGACGGGATTAAGCCGGAAGTAAAGCAGGTCGGTTTATGGCTTTGACTTCGAGATCTGCCCGGCCCGGCCAGGTTCGGGCAGCTGGCCGCCCGGAGAATTACGTCATCATCCTGTTCGGGGCGGCCGGCGACCTGGCCAGGCGCATGCTGCTGCCCGGACTTTTCCACCTGGCAGCGGCCGGCCTGATGCCGGACAGGTACCGGATCATCGGCTCATCTCGCCGGCACATGACCGACGCTCAGTTCCGAGAACTTGCCCGAGAGGCGGTCGCCACCTTCGGCATCAGCAAGCCCACCGGCGACGCATGGCAGGCGTTCGCGCGGACGCTCTCTTTTACCAGCGTCGGTCCGACCGACGCCGCCGCCCTGGTCGTGGCGATCGAGCGAGCAGAGCAGAAGATCGCGGGCTCGCCGGGGCGGCTCTTCCATCTCGCGATCCCGCCGGCGGCCTTCGAGTCGACGGTGACCTTACTTGGTGCGGCGGGCCTCGCCCCCGGGTCGCAGATCATCCTGGAGAAGCCGTTCGGGACGGACTTGCAGTCCGCCCGGATCCTGAACAAGGCCGTCGGTCGCTTCTTCGCCGAGTCACAGGTCTTCCGCATCGACCACTTCCTCGGCAAGGAGTCCGTCGACAACATCCTGGCCTTCCGGTTCGCGAACGGTCTGTTCGAGCCGGTCTGGAACCGCAGGCACATCAGCTATGTTCAGATCGACGTGCCAGAGACGCTCTCAATCGAAGGGCGCGCCGATTTCTACGACCACACCGGCACGTACCGGGACATGATCGTCACCCATCTATTCCAGGTCCTGGGCTTTGTCGCGATGGAGCCGCCCACCTCGCTGGACGCCAAGCACCTGCGCGACGAGACGGCAAAGGTCTTCGACGCCATGAAGCCGATCGACGTGCGTCACGTGGTGCGTGGCCAGTACGAGGGCTACCGCGACGAGCCGGGAGTAGCACCAGAGTCCCAGACCGAAACCATGGCCGCGGTGCGCGCCGAGATCGACAACTGGCGATGGGCCGGGGTCCCGTTCTTCCTGCGTTCCGGCAAGCGGCTCGCGGCGAGTCGACAGGTCGTGACGCTCGGCTTCCATGAGCCGCCGCTGCGGATGTTCCCGATCCGCCGGACCGACACCCCGCACGGGCGGCGGAACGAAATCGTCATCGAGTTTGCTGATCCCGGCTCCATCACCATCGATTTCCTGGCGAAGGAACCCGGCGCCGAGGTGCGGCTGGGCGCCAGCGAGCTGGTCTTCCGCTACGCCGATTCATTTTGTACGGCCAACAGCCTCGCTGGCTACGAGCGGCTGATCCTCGATGCAATGCTCGGGGATCAGTCCCTGTTCACGCAGGAGGCCGCGGTCGAACGCCTGTGGGAAGTCTCCCAGCCGCTCCTGGAGCACCCCCCACCAGTCGAGCTATACACCCCCGGCTCTTGGGGTCCCCAGCCGTCGGTCGACCGGCTCGCCGCACCGTTCGGCTGGCGTCTGCCAGACCGA
Source organism: Actinomycetota bacterium (assembly GCA_046725875.1). Classification (GTDB taxonomy): domain Bacteria; phylum Actinomycetota; class Actinomycetes; order JAKEEW01; family JAKEEW01; genus JBKOZJ01. The sequence goes on along the minus strand of JBKOZJ010000086.1, from coordinate 10,032 downwards.
CCGGCACACAGCGCGGCCATGTAGAGCGGCGGCTCCTTGAAGACCTGTAGCCAGGTCAGTCTGACGAACAGGATGATCCCGGCCAGGAACTGGCAGAACTCCGCATCCAGATTCGCCATACGCCAAGCGACCGGTCCATCCGCTCATCGCGTCTGGGCCAGCCGGCCACTTCCTGTGGACCCACATGAGATAGCCGGTTCCGAGGCAAAAGCCCACCGCCGCGGGGCGAACGCCGACGCGGGGAAGGTTATCTCCATCGGATCTCCTCCACGATGGGACGGGGACACGCCGCGAAGACATATGTGTGCTCGTGAAGGCGTGGCTGCTGACACTTCGCACGCTATTTCTGCGCACGTCGAGCGACCTTGCCACTGGCTGGGGTCCTTGCATTCCCGCTTGCGGGTATCCAACGGCACTTCGCCGTAATCGCCGGTCGATCCCTCATCCGATGGGGCATGCTCGCGATTCGGCATCGCCCTACAGTGGTTACCCTGTGGCGAGCAAGACCGCGCGCTTTGCGCTGACCAACATCGTGCTCGAGGGAGGCGGCAGCCGAATGCTCGAGGTCGCCTTGGCGAACGTACGGAACCTCCGGGGCATCGCCCGCGTGCGGTGAGAAGCACTATCCATGGTGGCCGCCGTCGTCAACGGAGCGCTGCCGGTTGCCGCTGCCGGCTTCCCGGCCGTCGACCAGCAGTACCTGTTCGAGGCACGGCAGATGATGGCGCTCTCGCTGGCGGTGCACATCCCGCTGGTCTGCTTCGGGATCGCCTTTCCGGCGATGGTGCTGTTCTGCGAATGGCGGTCTCTGCGCACCGGGGATGTGGTCTACCGGACATTGGCGAGGCGCTGGTCGAAGATCATGTTGGCGCTGTTCGCCGTCGGCGTCGTCACCGGAACCATCCTCAGCTTCGAGCTGGGGCTGCTGTGGCCCGAGTTCATGGCGAGCTTCGGCAACGTCTTCGGGCTTGGTTTCACGCTGGAGGGCTTCTCGTTCTTCGTCGAGGCGATCTTCATCGCCATCTACGTCTACGGCTGGGACCGGCTCCGTCCGCGGCTGCACCTCCTGTCCGGAGTACCCGTCGCGATCGCGGGGGTGACCGGCTCGCTAACCGTCATTTCAGTCAACGGCTGGATGAACCATCCCAGCGACTTCCGGCTGGTAGACGGCCGGGCCGTCGACGCGCACCCGTGGTCGGCGCTCTTCGGCAACTCGTTCTTCTGGCACGAGTTGGTACACATGTACTTCGCCGGCTACATCGTCGCCGGTTTCGTCGTCGCCGCCGCGTACGCTTGGGGCTTCCTGCGGGGACGCTGGGGTCGCTACGAGCGGACAGCGCTCACGGTCGCACTTTCGGCCGCCGCGATTGCAGCGCCACTGCAAGTCGTGATCGGCGACTGGGCGGCACGGGAGGTGGCCGACAAGCAGCCGGTCAAGCTGGCCGCGATCGAGGGACTCGGTCCGACGACGAAGGGGGCCCCGGAACATCTGCTCGGCTGGTATGACGGCGAGAAGGTGGTCTACGGGATCGAGATCCCTCGCCTGCTCTCGTTGCTCGCCTATCACGACCCGAATGCGACCGTCACCGGGCTGGACAGCGTGCCGGTGGACGAGCAGCCGCCGGTGAATGTCGTCCGGTTCGCCTTCCAGACCATGGTCGGCATCGGCACGCTGCTCGCCGTGCTCGGACTGATCTACCTTTACGTTCGCTTCCGCCGCAGGCGGCTGCCGAGATCGCCCTGGTTCTACCGGGCGGTCGTCATCGCCGGCCCGCTGTCGGTCGTTGCGCTGATCGCGGGCTGGATCACGACCGAGGTCGGCCGCCAGCCCTGGATCGTCTATCGCGTCATGCGAACCTCGGAGGCGGTGACGGCCGCAGACGGCATTCCCGTTGGCTACGGCACGCTCGCCATCGTCTACCTGTGCCTCGCCGGCATCGTCTTCTGGCTGCTCCGCCGCTTCAGCCGCGTCCCACTCGAGATCAACGATGCTGGCTGACGTCCCGATCGTCTTCATCCTTGTCGGAATCGCCGCGTACACCGTGCTCGCCGGCGCCGACTTCGGCGCCGGCTTCTGGACACTCTTCGCCGGCGGTGGACAGGTCAGCCGGCTGGAGACGCGAGAGCACGCGCGACATGCGATGGGACCCGTCTGGGAAGCGAACCACGTCTGGATCGTCTTCATTCTGGTCGTCTGCTGGACCGCTTACCCGACCGCGTTCGCGTCGATCACCTCCACGCTCGCCGTCCCGCTTTTCATCGCCGCCGTCGGGATCATCCTCCGGGGAGCCTCGTACGCGCTGCGCGGCCAGCTCGACCAGGAGGACCGCGGGCAGCGCGCGGTCGAGAACCTGTTCGCGCTCTCTTCGGTGCTGACCCCGTTCGCCCTCGGCACCGTCGTCGGCGCAATCGCCTCCGATCGAGTGCCCGTCGGGAACGCTCGGGGCGACCTGCTGACGAGCTGGGTGAACCCGACATCGGTCATGATCGGCGTGCTCGGCGTCGCGACCGGCGCCTATCTCGCCGCCGTTTACCTCGCGGCCGACGCCCGGCGGATCGGCAGGCACACCCTCGAACTCGACTTCCGGGCGCGCGCCCTTTGGGCGGGAGTGGTCACCGGTGCGCTCGCGCTCGGCGGACTTGCCGTCGCCCGGTCCGATGCACCCCGTCTTTGGGACGGCCTCACCGACGGAGCTGGGCTGGCGATGGTCATCGTTTCGGCGGTCGCCGGCGTCGTCACGATCGTCCTCGTCTGGCGCAGCCTCTTCACCGTCGCGCGCGCGTCGGCCGCGCTCGCCGTGGCGGCGATCGTCGCCGGTTGGGGGTTCGCGCAACGGCCGTACATACTGCCCGGCCTCACGGTCAGCCAAGCCGCGGCGGGACGCACCACCCTGATCGCCGTCATCGTCTCCGTCGCAGTCGGCGCGATCGTGCTCGTCCCGTCGCTCGCCCTGCTGTTCACACTCTTTCTCCGTGGCCGCCTGGATTGGGGTGCGCCAAGCGCGCGGTTCCAGATCCCCGTGCGCAGGAGGCCAGCCGGCGAGAAGCCGCGGCCGCTGCGGGCCGTCCTCACCCTCGGGACGCTGCTCACGGGCGTGGGCCTCATGGTCTTCACCGACGCCGGCTGGACGCACGCAATCGGGATCGGCTGTCTCGTCCTGGCCGCCGTTTCGACCTTCGCCGTCGCCGCGGTCCGCCCCGAGTCCGAGTGACCCGGATCTCGGTCGACCTCGCAGGCCGAGCTGCCTCGCCGCCCGCCGCCGACTTCCGCTTTACGCCAGGTACGGGGAATTTCGTGTCCGGGTTTGTCACCCTCCTGAGTGCTACCCGGCATAAATCGGCGCTGCGGCGCGCGGAGGTGCGGCGATCCGGGCCAGGTCGTCGGCCAGCCGGCCAAGCCACACTCGCAGGTCGGCGAGGTGATACAGGTCAAGCCCGAGGTCGGCGGGCCAGCCGCCCGGGTCGGCGGGGATCGGATCCAGCGGCACCCGCTCGTGGCTCAGCAGACCAGCCGCGAATCGCTCGTACGCGGCGGCGACCGCCTCGGCCTGGACGGTCAGCGCGACCACGGACGACAGCAGCCGCCCGCTCGGGCATGCCCGGAGGACCGCGTCGGCTCAGCTCACTGCGTCATGTCCGGCGTTCAGCGTCGCCTGCCAGTCAACCGCTGAGGGCTCATGCCGCTCGGTCTGGTAGAGCGCATACGACGCCTCGGCTAACTGTCCCTGCCGCCGAGCCCGGGGCAGCGCCGGTCCGGGCCCGGCACCGCCCGCGGCCGTGGCGACCGTCTCGCGCACCACGGCCGCCCTGGCGTTCAGGAAGCTCGCCGTCGCCTGGTACAACTCGCCCGCGCCACCGCACGGCCAGGCGAACACCCCGATCAGTACGCCGACCGTGGCGCCGACCGTGACGTCGAAGAGCCGCGCCTCGGCCAGCTCCCAGTTTGCCGGTGCCAGCTGGCCGAAGATCAGCGCGATCACCAATGTGAACAGCGCCTGCCCCCAACCCAGGCCGAGCAGCGGTCCGGCCGCGAAGCCCACCAGCATGACGATCGGCAGCGCCAGGCGCCGGTTCCGGCCACAGCAGCCGCTCGGCCGCGGCGAGGAGCAGGGCCGCGATGGTCAGCCCGGCCAGGCGGTATCCCAGCGAGCCGGGGTCGTACGGCGGGAAGCACGGCAGGATGTACAGCAGTTGGGCGCCGGTGGCCAGCCCAACCAGCCGAGGTCCGCCAACGCCCACATAGCTGACCAGGAAGCCGAATACGAACATCCCGGCCACCGCGGACCAATTCAATACCGACAGCAAGGTCCCCGCGGTCACCAGCAAGTAGCCCACCGGCAGCACGGTGAGCAGTGTTCGGCTGCGCTGCGCCGGGGTGCCCGGGATCTGCGCGAGCATGCCGAGGGCGACCGTCCCGAACAGGGCGTACGTGGCCATCGTGGGGTTGTCGAGCCAATACCGGCAGGGGTAGAAGCCGAGGCACGCCACGACGGTGACCCGGGCCGACCGGCGGATGCTCGTCAGGGTCGGATCCCGTCGACGAGCCCAGGCCAGTAGCGAGGTCAGTATCGTCCCCCACCCCCTGCGTGCGTGACGACCGCCGACGGAAGGCGGCTCAGCCTGGGGATCCGTCTTGGGGTCGGCCGAGGTCGGCGGCGGCGGTTGCGCGGAGTTCTTGGAGCTGCTCCGGCGTCGGGTACCAGGTGGAGGTGAAGCTGGTGGTGTCCCAGCCGGCGAGGCGGGCGCCGGCGTCGTAGGCGCTCTGGCAGAAGGCGAGCAGGGTGGTTCTGGGGTCGCGCGCGGTGCGCACGGTCTCGTACGGCAGGATCGCCAACGAGCCGCTGCCGGAAGGGATCCACGTGCCCGCCGAGAGCGGCTCTTCGCGCAGCCCGGGCGGCTCAGGTGCGGTGTAGGAGTAGTAGGCGGCGTCGTCGACCTGGTCGTCGCCGGGCCAGAAGCCGAACGAGATGACCTCGTGGGTGTACGCCTCCCTGGTGACGGGATCCGCGTCCAACGGCGGGGCATGACGGCCCGAGAACCGGGTCACGGCGAGGTCGAGGCTGTGCCAGAAGAGATGCACGGGGCTGATCTTGCCGTTGAACCAACCACTGAACTCCTCGAACACCGAGTCTGACCAGTCGAGGATCCGGCCGAACCGCATGACGGCGTCGCGGTCCCAGGCCGCATGCTGCACGTCCTCGGCGAACGGCGTGGTGGTGGGCAGGCCGAACGGCTCCTCCTTGATCTCCACGTCGACGCCCAGCTCACCCAGCACCTGGTGGAGGCGCGCATCGAAGTCCGCGACAGCGAGCCCGCCACCGAGCGCGAACGACCTGATGCGGCCGTCCGCGGTCCGCATCACCAGGGCATGGTCGACGAAATCAAACGTGATCTCGAACGTGGCATGCCGATGATGCAGGCGCCGGGTAGTCAGACCGCGGACGTCGACGTAGAGCGGGACATTCCACCAATGGTTTCGCGGCGCGGTGGTAGCCAGCTTGATCTTCCCAACGATCTGGCAGTACAGGTGCAGCGTGTCCTTGGTCGCCCGCCAGTCGGCCAGATGCAGCTCGGGTAGTGCGGCAGCCTCGCCTTCCAGGCTCGGTTGGCCCTTCTCCGGAATAGCATCGCTCGTCACGGCGGGCTCCTCGGTGCACTGTGCTGACAAGCTGTTCTACCGACGCTACGCCGCTTAGAAAATACGGATTCTTGCCGACATGCCGCGAGATCACTAAAGCCTCAGGTGGGCTATGCGTTTGACGCCGGCTGCTCGCGCACCCAGCACGCGGAACAGAGCCGGGACGACTCCACCCAAGGACCGATCCGCGGGAGACTCCTGTAACGAGACGCCGCACCACGTCGGTCTTACTGGGGGACTGCGCGCGCGGTTCGAAGGGAGATCACAATGGATACCACCACCGGGGCCGTCACAGACCTTGACCGCAGGCGAGGTGGGGGCTGGATAATCTTCGCCGCGGTCGTCCTAGCCGTGGCCGGCATCATGCGGATCTTCGACGCGATCTGGGCGTTCAACTACGACGGGCCGATCCCGTCGAACCTCCAGGACGCGCTGCTCGGGCACAGCCTCAACACATACGGCTGGATCTACCTCATCGTCGGCCTCGCGCTCATTGGTTGCTCGGTCCTCGTGCTCAACGGATCGCAGACGGGCAGATGGGCCGGAATCGCCGCCGCCGCGATCGCATGCATCACCGCGATCTGGTGGATGCCGTACTACCCGATCTGGGCGCTGGCCTACATCGCCATCGGTGTTCTCGTGATCTACGCGCTCGCGACTTACGGTGGACCCGAAGCAGCGGGTGTTCCTCGAACAGGCTGAGCTGCGCCCACCACCTCGCCGCCGGCCTAGGAATCCGCGAATGCTCTCAGCAGATTCCCGATCGGACCAGGGAACCGGTTGCCACGGCCCAGCCGATGCGAGGGAACAGTAATAGAGGTCCCGGCCGCAGCTCGCCGCTCGCGGCCGGGACGTCCGGTGGATCGATCAGTAGACGGTCACGCCATAGTTGTTCGCCGCTTCAGGGACCGGCTGGTAGAAGGTTGTCCCGCCGGACTTGCAGTCGCCACTGCCGCCGGACGTGAGGCCGAGGGCCTTGGTGCCGTCGTACAACGGGCCACCCGAGTCGCCTGGTTCGGCGCAGACGGTGGTCTGGATCATTCCGCGAACGGTGCCACCTCCGACGTAGCGAACGGTGACGTTGAGCGCTGTGACGGTGCCGCTGTGGGTGCCGGTCGTCGAGCCGGTCCGCTTGACCTGCTCGCCGACGAAGGCGTTAGCGGCGGTGTACCCGCCCGGGTGGCTGAGCGAGGTGTTGTCGTAGCGCACGAGGGCGTAGTCATTGCCAGGAAAGCTGTAGCCGATCGTGGGACCGATCAGGGTGGTGTGGCTGGAGTTGGTGTACCAGGTGTTGGCGACCTTTCCGCAGTGTCCTGCCGTGAGGAAGTAGTAGGCGCTGCCCTTGACGACGTTGAAGCCGAGTGAGCAGCGGTACCGTCCGCCGTAGATCGCGTCACCGGCCGACAGCAAGGGGGCGAAAACGCCAGCGGCGCGCGTGATCTTGATTGCGGCGGCGTTCGCGCCGGCGCCGCGCTTGATCGTGGCGACCTCGGTGGCGGAGACGGTGCCGTCGGCGGTGACGACGACGCGGTCCGACGCCGCATCCACGTACCACGCGACACCCCCCACGGCCGAGCGCTCCACAGCGGCACTGGCTGCGGCGAGCTCCCGCGCATCGAAGTGCTCCGAGGACGCCGCGCCGGCGGCCGGCGCGTACGCGGAGGCGAGGACCGCGCTTAGGGCCGCGGCCAGTAGTCCGACGGTCAAGGCGATCCGGCCTCGCACAGAAGTGCGTTCGATCCTCATAGGCTCCTCCCGAGCGGTCATTGGGACCTAGACGGCGGAATCCAGATCCTCCCGACCGGAGGTCGCAACGTTGAGTAGCCGTTGCGGCACCGGCTGACAACTCAGGAGTATCGAGCCCAGCCGATTCGCTTGCAAGACCCAATGGGTTGCCGGCCATCGTCCGTTCGAATGAGTCTCTGTGATCACCAGCTGCGTCCGCCGTCGGTCTTGGGACAGGTGGATCTTTTCGCGGCATTGCGGCGGGCGTAGCCTGCTCCGCAGGACGTTTCTCACTGCAGTCGCCGGCCCGCTTCGGTACCCCGATGGCCCGGCCGGCGTGGACGGAGGGCCACTCGATGAAACGCTCCACGGTATTTATTGCCGCGCTCGGCGCCGGCGTCTTACTGCTGCCGACGCTGCCCGCAGCGGCCCAGACCGAGGCCACCGAATCCTTGGTCAGCGTGGGCTCACCGGCGAACATCACGCCACCCAACCATCAGAATGAACCCGCCGTTGCCGTCGATGCCAGCCACCCGAACGTGCTCGTCGCGGGCTCCAACGATTACGTCGACCAGCCGATCTGCCCCACGGATCTCGTGGCCGAGACCGGCTCGTGTGACGCTTTTGCCACCGGCGCCGGACTCTCCGGGGTGTACTTCTCGTTCGACTCCGGTCACACCTGGACCCAGCCGACGTATACCGGGTGGACCGGCCGCAACTGCCCGCCGGTCTCGACCTGCCCCGGTGAATTCGGCCCGATCCGGACCCTGCCGTGGTACTACGAGAACGGGCTGGTCAGCGACGGCGACCCCGCCGTGTCGATCGGACCGAAGCCGGGCCCGAACGGCTTTTCGTGGGCGAACGGCTCGCGCGTCTACTACGCAAACCTCACGTCGGCGATCGGGCAGACCTTCCCGAACCGGACGTTCCGCGGGTTCGAAGCACTCGCCGTCTCGCGGCTGGACGACCCGACGCCGACTAGCGTGCAGCAGAAGAGCAGCTGGAAGCAGCCAGTAATCATCAACACCAGGAGCAGTCAGACCGCCTTCGAGGACAAGGAGCAGATCTGGGCGGACAACGCGGCGTCGTCGCCGTACTTCGGGCGCGTCTACGTCTGCGCTCCGCAGTTCCGGAGCGTCGGCCAGCACCTGCCGGGGAACTTCCCCGCACCGCTCCAGGTGTCCGTCTCGCCGGACGGCGGATCGACGTGGACCACGAAGCAGATCACCCGTGCCGGCACCGAGGGTCGCGGCCCGACGCTGTGGGGCATCAGCGGTTGCACGATCCGCACGACGAGCACGGGCGTCGTGTACCTGTTCGGCCAGATGTTCGAGAACCCCGCGCTGGTGGGGCTGCCGACGCACAGCTTCCACGTCATGTGGACCTCCACCGACGGCGGTAGGTCCTGGTCCAAGATGACCACGCTGTGGCGGACCACGGACCCGTGCTACTTCGTCGACCCGATCTACGGCCGCTGCGTGATGGACGGGTACGCCGGCGCGCGCACGGACCTGTCCGCAGCGCCTAGCGTGGACATCGCGAACGGCGCTCCCACCGGGGTCGGCGCGACCAACACGATCATCGATTCATGGGTGGACGGCACGCTCAACGCCGAGAAGGCCATGGTCGCGTGGAACCGGAACGGCCAGTGGAGCACGCCTGCTCCGGTCTCGCTCGCCGGTGATCGGCCGATCTACGCTGCACCGGCCATCTCGCCGATCGGCGACAGGGCGTACGTCATCTACGAGGCGGTCACTTCACCGTGGCGCGGGGCCGACATGACCTCGCCACGGCCGTACCACGGCGTCTTCCTGACCGCCGCCGTTCCGGCGTCGGGGGCCGGCTCGTGGAGTCCGGCGTACGTCGGGCCGATGGGTGATATCCGAGCGTCGTATCCGGGTCACGACATCTACCAGGAGCGCATCGGTGACTATGTGTACGCCGCCGCGACGCGTACCTACGGCGTAGGGCTCTACATCGACGCGTCGAATGCGGCGGTATGCCCCGCGGTGCAGGCGTACCGGGCGTCGTCGCTCGCCGCGGGCGAGCGAGATCTTCCAGCGCCCTACCCGCCGACCGCCTGCCCGGCAACGTTCGGCAACACCGACGTGGTCGCGGCGACGACCGGCTAACCGACACATGAGGGCGGGTTCGGCGCACAGCCGAACCCGCCCTCCGGGCCCGCCCACTTGGTGCGGTGGTGCTTACTTTTACGCCCCCGCGCCAGCGCCAGCGCGTCCGTGCCATCAGTTATAGGCCGACGATCGGACAACTCGGGACGAACGGCCCTACCGGCAAAAGGAGGGAGGCACGAGGATCGAGTTGGGCGTAGGAGGCTGTCATGACAGTAATGACGCATCAGCCGTCCACCGATAAGCCTGCCGATCGAGGCATTGCGTCTCGGCTATTGGTGCCCGAGTTTGGGCCACTCTGGCCATCATCGCGATGTGGCTCGCAGTGCTCTTCGTCGGTGTCTACGGTGGCGACATGATCTTCCACAGTTCATCGGGCGACGGCTCAAAAATTCCTTCAGCAGTTGCCGTGGCGGTGTTCGCCGCCATCGGCACATCCGCAGTAGCAAAGCGCGCCTTCGGTCGGAGAGGAACGGATTAACCGCTCCCGGACTGCTAGGTGGCGAACTCCCAGCGGGTGGCGCCGTAGGGTTCGGC
>JBKOZJ010000085.1:0-43216 GCA_046725875.1 Actinomycetota bacterium | reverse complement strand
CTTCGCCTTCCACGCGACCGGCACCCACCCGGCGACTCCGGCGATGCCGGCGGCCGCGGCGAGAGCGGGGTCGACGCCCTCGGGCAGTGGCAGCTGCACCGTCTCGGAGACATGGACGCGCTCGGCCATGAAGCCGTCGCGGGCCATGCCATGACCCTCGCCGGATAGGTATACCAGCCCACCGACGTCGGTCCGCGCGACCGCCTCGCAGCCCGGGACGTACGGGAACGGCGGGTGGCCTCCGTAGAACACGCCGTTCGCGACGTTCAGGTCGAGCGCATTTAAGGCGACAGCCAAGATCGGCAGGCCCGCCACGGGGTTGACCTCGACGACCCGCGGCGTCGCCTTCAGCTCGGCGATATGTGCGGCCCGCATGCCGCGACGGTAACACCGCCGGCGGGCCCGCTACTCGACGACCGTCGCCCCGCCGGCCTGCGGAGCATCCGCCACCCAGACCGTCTTGGCGTTGCAGAACTCCCGAACGCCGAGGGCCGACAGCTCCCGGCCGTAGCCGCTGTGCTTGACGCCGCCGAACGGAAGCTCAGGGTATGACGTGACCATGCCGTTGATGAAAACCGAGCCCGCGGCCAATCCGTCGACAAATCGATTCCGCTCGGTCTCGTCATTGGTCCAGGCGTTGGCACCGAGGCCGAACTTAGTTGCGTTCGCCAACTCGATCGCCTCATCCAAGGAGGCGACCCGGTACAGCCCGGCCACCGGGCCGAAGACCTCCTCGGAGTAAATCCGCATCTCTGGACTGATCTCGGCCACCACGGTCGGCGGGTAGTACCAGCCGGGGCCGTCCGGCCGCTGGCCGCCGCAGAGCACCTTTGCGCCCTTGTCGACCGCGTCGGCGACCAGTTCCTCGACGTCGGTGCGGCCGCGTTCGGTCGACAGCGGCCCGATGTCGGTGTCGTCGGCCATCGGATCGCCGACCGTTAGCCCGGACATTCGCTCGACGAACAGCCCGGCGAACGTGTCGTACACGTCGGCGTGCACGATGAACCGCTTGGCCGCGATGCAGCTTTGCCCGTTGTTCTGGGTGCGCGCGACGGTGGCGACCTCGGCGGCCTTGGGCAGGTCGGCCGAGGGCATCACCACGAACGGGTCCGAGCCACCCAGCTCGAGCACGGTCTTCTTGATCTGCCGCCCGGCGATCTCGGCGACGGACCGGCCGGCCGGCTCGCTGCCAGTGAGCGTCGCGGCCACCACCCGAGGGTCGGTGAGGATCCGCTCCACCTTCTCCGCACCGACGAGCAAGGTCTGGAAGGCGCCGTCTGGGAAGCCGGCTCGCCGGAACACGTCCTCGAGATACAGGGCGGTCTGCGGCACGTTCGAGGCGTGCTTGAGCAGCCCTGTGTTGCCGGCCATCAACGCCGGCGCCGCGAACCTAATGACCTGCCAAAGCGGAAAGTTCCAGGGCATGATCGCGAGCACGGGACCGAGCGGTTGCCAGCGGGTGTACGCGCGGCTGGCGGACACCGACGCTGGGTCGACTGGCTGGTCGGCGAGAAACTCCGCGGCGTGATCGGCGTAGAACCGGCAAGCCCTGGCACACTTCGCCACCTCGGCCGCCGCCGCCGCCCGGGTCTTACCCATTTCGATCGTCATCAGGCGGGCCGTCTCGTCCTGCTCCGCCTCCAGCTCGTCGGCCGCGCGTCGCATCCAGCCGGCGCGCTGATCGAAGGTGGCGGCGCGCAGGACCCGATGCGCGGCGTCAGCGCGGGCAATGCGCTCGTCCACCTCCGCATCCGAGTACGGGTCAAAGGTCTTCAACGTCTCACCCGTGGCCGGGTTCACGGTCGCGATGGCCATGGCGTCACTCTTTCGTCGTCGCTATCACTCCCGGCGATCCTGCCCCCTTCGTTGAGCGGAAACCAGCGAGGCTGGCCCTACAACGGCCCCGGCCATGCAGAGGGCGCGACCTACAAGCCCGCGCCGCCATGATCTATCGCACCCAAACAGCTGACGCTACCCATTCATCCAAGCCGCGCTTGACGACAAAGTCAGAGTCCGGCGAAGAGCAACCGCAAAGTAGACTCGCCGCCGTGGAGTGCTTCGCCGCTTGGCGTACTCGTTGCTGACGGCCGACTCGCTGGGCCCAAGGCTGCGAGCGGATCAATTGGTGACCTTTCCGTCCGTCATCAACATCAGTCCGAGGGGCGTACTTCCGTGCTCATTCGTCCGTTCGTTCAGCGCGACTTGGCCCGGCTTATCGAGCTGACCATCGAGACGTTCCGGGCTTTTTACGAGGATTCGTTTCGTCGCTTGATGGGCGAGATTGTCTTCGCCAACCAGCACGGCAACTGGCGCGACGACTACCGCGAGCAGGTGCCCGAGCTACATGACCCGGGTCAGCACAAGTACGTTGCGGTCGCGGAGACTGACGGTGCGATCGCCGGCTACGTCGCCTGGACCGTCGATCCTGCCCGCAGGAATGGAAGCATTACGCTCCTTGCGGTCGCGGCCGAACACCGCCGAAGGCGATTGGGAACCGCGCTATGCGAACATGCCTTCGAGAAGATGCGAACGCTCGGCGCCGAGGTGGTGGTGATTGGCACTGGAGGTGATCACTTCCATGCACCCGCCAGAGCCCTCTACGAGGGGCTCGGGTGCAGCGCGCTCCCGGTCGCCGTCTATTACCGGCTGCTCTGAGTCACCGGACCTCGGACGCCTGCGCAGGCGCGCCGGGCACAAGTCTTTGACTGGGGGTTTGCCCCGGACCCCCCGGCCCCTCCCTTGCCACCTCTGGTGGTCGGGTGTGTTTGATCGCAAGGCGGGTCAGTTCATGACTGACGGGTTGTGGCGAAGAGGCTGTGCGGGTAGGGACCGGCGTGAGCATCGTGGCAGTCGTTGCCGTGCTGCTGCTCATCGCGGTGCTCTTCCCGCTGGTCCTCCATCGGATGGCGCGTCGGGTTCCGCCGCCAGCGGAGGCCTGGCATCAGCAGCCCGCCACATTTGGGGAACCGCCGCCTGCCATCCACGGCGGGCAGTGCGAGCGCGCTGGATCGGCCCCGCCGTCCTTTGGGTCATCGCGGTGGCCACGGGAGTCAGCGGCAGCAAATGGGTGTTTGCTCTCTATCTTGGTTGGCTTGTTGCCTTGGTCATTTACGCGTCCCTGCACATCTGGCCTAGGCGCTCGACTGAGTTGGGCATTCCACGCGGTTGGCAAGGCTCTACGGCCGGAGGGTCCTCGGTGGGCGCAGCTGGGATCGAACCAGCGACCCCCTCCTTGTAAGGGAGGTGCTCTACCGCTGAGCTATACGCCCGATGATCATCGCAAGTGCGCGAACCGCTCGATGGTACCTGCAATCCCCCAACGCTGAGGTTCTCGATACGGGGCGGCGGCCGCGGCGCAGCGGCCGTGGCGCCGACGATCAGGCGCTGTCATTGCGGCTGCGATTGGAGGCCGGTTTCGATCAAACTCCGGTGCTACTGCGTGAAGATGATCTAGCTTTGGACCAGACTGTGGCAGTCGGGCAGCGCAAATCGACGCCCATATCTATGCTCCGCCGCCAATCCTCGATCCAAATATTTGATCATTTTCACGCCCAAGTACCACACCTGATCGACGCCGAGCCAACGCCGCTACAGCGATTCCTGCTCCTGGTCAAAGGCCAGTCGCCGGTCCGGCCACTTACGCCACTCGGCAAGGGCAGCCGGGCTCCAGCGAACGAACGACCCGGCCGAGGACCAAACGGACGGAACGCGGCTAACCCGCGGATGAGCCGTGGCGTTGGAAGAGGCGATCAAGGGCCGCGGCGACCTCGTCAGCGAGACCCGGCGGTCGGCCGGCGTCAGCGGCAGCCATGCTGGGCGACGACCGTCCTTCCGGCGACGCCGACCGCGGCTCAGGAACGAGCGGCCCGCCGGACGACTCGATCGTTGCCCCGCAGGACCGGCACACTGTGTCGCCGAGCATCCGGACGAGCTGGACGGACTGGCAGCTAACGCAACGGTCGACTTCGGACCGCCACTCCGCTTCCTCCTGGCAGTCCGGGCAGACCAGAACCTGCGTCCCGGAATAAACGGCGCGCTTCCAGGGACTCGGTCCGCGAACCGGATCAGTCTGCCGTGCTCCGCAGCGATAGCAGGGCATCGAGCTAAGCGCCTCCAGTTGCCTGCAGCTCGGCCAGGACCTTGAGATACTCGGCCTGGTCGCGCGCGTCCGGAACAGCATGGACAACCGTCCAGCGCAAGATTCCGTTTTTGTCGATGATGAACGTACCCCGCAGCGCACATCCGCGCGCCGCATCGAAGACGCCGTAGCGCGCGGCCACCGCGCCATGAGGCCAGAAGTCGGAGAGGACGGGGAACTGCAGGCGTTCCCGCTCGGCGTACACCCGCTGGGTGAACATCGTGTCGCAGGAAACGGCGATGACCTGCACGTCGTCGTTCTGGAAAGAGGGGAGATCGTCCCGTAGAGCGCACATCTCACCCGTGCAGACGTTGGTGAATGCGTACGGGAAGAACACAAGGACAACGTTCTTGGAGCCGCGAAAGTCAGCCAGCCGCACCTGCTGTCCGTGCTGGTCGGGCAGCTGGAAGTCGGGCGCCTCGGTCCCAACGTCGATCGTGGTCACTGAGGTCCTCCTCGAGGTAAACCGAACCCGCGGCCGGATCGGTCCCGTGCAGATCAGCGTCTGCTGCCGCGTGCTGACCTCGGGGTCACCAGCCGGGTGGCGATCCAGTCCGATGGGGCGCTGACAGTCGTGGTCTGTGCGAGGCCGGCCGTCGGTGCCGCCTCGCCGATATCGCTGGCTTCCACGTGCCCGGTACGTCCGGCTTTCGGCGTGAGCAACCAGATCACGCCGCCGTCCGTAAGCGACGTGAGCGCGTCGACGAGAGCGTCAACCAGGTCACCATCGTCCTCCCGCCACCAGAGGAGTACCGCATCGACGACGTCGTCGTAGTCCTCGTCGACGAGGTCGTTACCGGTCACGGCCTCGACCGACTCGCGCAGCGCATCGTCTGAGTCGTCGTCGTAACCGATCTCTTGAACGAGCTGGCCAGCGGCCAGGCCAAGCCGCCCGGCCAGGCTATGCTCCACATCCGCGGGACCCGCGGTTGCGCTCACGGACGAACCTCCACTCCTTCGCGCCCGCCTCCTGACGAGGCTGTTTGGGCGGTAGTCCACACAGGTTAGGGCAGCCCTGGCAAGTACCTCAGCCGATCTGTGGATACCGTGCCGGGACCAAGACGGTTACGGACGGTCAACCGGGAAGGAAGCTGAGCCGGACCTGCCGGTCTTGGTTATCGGCGTTCGTGTCGACCAGAAGGATCGACTGCCAGGTTCCCAGCGCCATCCGGCCACCGATGACGGGGATCGTGGCATACGGCGGGATCAAGGCCGGCACTAGGTGATCGCGACCGTGCCCCGGCGAACCATGGCGATGCCGCCAGCGAGCGTCGGGTGGCAGTAGATCACGCAGCGCCGCGAGCAGGTCACCGTCGCTGCCCGCCCCGGTCTCGATGATCGCCAGGCCGGCGGTGGCGTGCGGCACCCACATGTGCAGGAGCCCGTCGCCACCGCCGGCCACATCGCGAACGAATCCCTCGCACTCACCTGTCAGGTCGTACGTCGCCTCACTGCGCCCGGTGCGCACCCGAACGACGCGACTCTCCATGTGGTCAGGATCCGGCCCGGCGGCAAGAACGTCTAGCTGCTCGCCTGCGCCGAGCTCTTCGGCTCCACGATCGTGTCCGGGCCTGGAAAGACCAGGCCCTCGTGCCCATCGTCAAACTTGACGAGGTAGGGCGGGCCGCCATTCTGGCCGCGTACCTCGACGATCTCCCCAAGCCGGTCGCTCTCACCCACCTTATTGCCGTGTACGTGCAGACGATCGCCAACTGCTGCCTGCATCGTGACCTCCCTTCCTGCGCTCTCCCACATTGGCAGCACATCCGCAAATCGTGAATACCCCAACCTTGTGGTCCCTAGCAAGATCCGATGTGAGCCGGGTCTGGGTCGTCCAGGTCTGGGCAGATGTGACGCAGATGGCCTCCGCGGGGGACGATGTACGGGAACGGACTATAGGCGTGCCGGATACCGAAGAGGGCACCACTGACGCGAACAAGAGGATCGCACGTGGCTTCTGGACGAGACCGCTTCTCGATCATCAGCGACGGGCTGCCAAGTCAGCTCCCCGACATCGACCAGGCCGAGACCTCGGAGTGGCTCGAGTCGCTGGATGCAGTGATCGAGTCGGGCGGGCGGCAGCGCGCCCGCTACCTTCTGCTGCGGCTGCTCGAGCGAGCGAGGGAGCGCCAGGTCGGCGTCCCCAGCCTGCGAAGCACCGACTACATCAACACGATCCCGCCCGAGCGGGAGCCCTGGTTCCCCGGCGACGAGTATGTCGAGCGCCGCATCCGCGCCTACATTCGATGGAACGCGGCGATCATGGTGTCCCGCGCGAACCGACCCGAGCTGGCGGTCGGCGGGCACATCGCGACCTATGCATCGGCGGCGAGCCTGTACGAAGTGGGCTTCAACCACTTCTTCCGGGGCAAAGACTACCCAGGCGGCGGGGACCAGATCTTCATTCAAGGACATGGCTCGCCCGGCATCTACGCGCGCGCCTTCCTCGAGGGCAGGTTGAGCGCCGACCAGCTGGACGGCTTCCGACAGGAACTATCGCACCCAGGAGGCGGGCTGCCGAGCTATCCACATCCGCGTCTGATGTCCGACTTCTGGGAGTTCCCGACTGTCTCGATGGGCCTGACCCCGCTCAACGCGATCTACCAGGCGCGGTTCAACCGCTACCTGCGCAACCGCGGGATCAAGGACACCTCGGAGCAGCGGGTCTGGGCCTTCCTGGGCGACGGCGAGATGGACGAGCCGGAGTCGCTGGGCGCGATCGGCGTGGCTGCCCGGGAGGAGTTGGACAACCTCACCTTCGTTATCAACTGCAATCTGCAACGGCTCGACGGCCCGGTCCGCGGCAACGGCAAGATCATCCAAGAGCTGGAATCGTTCTTCCGCGGCGCCGGCTGGAACGTCATCAAGGTGATCTGGGGCCGAGACTGGGATCCGCTCCTCGCCAAGGACGTCGACGGGGTGCTCGTCAACAAGATGAACACAACGCCGGACGGCCAGTTCCAGACCTACTCGGTGGAGTCCGGGTCCTACATCCGCGAGCACTTCTTCGGCGATGACCCAAGGCTGCGCAAGATGGTCGAGTCCCTCGGGGACGACGACCTAAAGCGGCTGTCCCGGGGCGGTCACGACTACCACAAGGTGTATGCGGCGTTCAAAGCCGCGACCGAGCATGTTGGCCAGCCGACCGTCATCCTTGCCAAGACCATCAAGGGCTGGACGCTGCGGAGCTTCGAGGCGCGCAATGCGACGCACCAGATGAAGAAGCTGACCAAAACTGACCTCAAGGAGTTCCGCGACCGGCTCTATCTCCCGATCTCGGACCGGGAGCTCGAGGCCGAGCTGCCGCCTTACTACCAACCAGGTCCGGAGTCGGACGAGATCCAGTACATGCTGCAGCGGCGCCGTCAGCTTGGCGGCTTCCTGCCCGAGCGACGGGTCCGGCCGCAGCCGGTCAAGCTCCCCGGTGACCCGGTTTACTCCGAGCTGAAGACCGGGTCCGGCAAGCAGAAGGTCGCGACGACGATGGCCTTCGTCCGACTGCTGAAGGATCTCGTCCGCGATGCAGAGATCGGCAAGAGATTCGTGCCGATCATTCCGGACGAGGCGCGGACTTTCGGCATGGACTCGCTCTTCCCGACGGCCAAGATCTACTCGCCGCAGGGGCAGCGCTATGACGCGGTCGACCGTGACCTGCTGCTCTCGTATAAAGAATCCGAGACGGGCCAGCTGTTGCACGAGGGCATCAGCGAGGCCGGTGCGATGGGTTCGGCCATCGCGGCGGGCACGTCCTACGCGACGCATGGCGAGCCGATGATCCCGGTCTACATCTTCTACTCGATGTTCGGCTTCCAGCGGACCGGTGACTCGATGTGGGCGTTCGCGGACCAACTCGGCCGCGGTTTCCTGCTCGGTGCGACGGCCGGACGAACCACGTTGAACGGCGAGGGTCTGCAGCACGAGGACGGCCATTCGATCCTGCTTGCGTCCACGAACCCCGCGTGCGTTTCCTACGACCCGGCGTGGGCGTACGAGATTTCGTACATCGTGCAGGACGCCTTGCGGCGGATGTACGGATCGACGTCGGAGCACCCGCACGGGGAAGACATCTTCTACTACCTCACCGTCTACAACGAGCCGTATATTCAGCCCGCCGAACCTGAGGGGCTCGACGTTGACGGCCTGCTGCGAGGGCTCTACCGGTATCAGCCCGCGGCCGGTACAGATGATGGTCCGAAGGCGCATATTCTGGCGTCCGGCCCGGCCATGCAATGGGCCCTCGCGGCGCAGGAGTTGCTCGCCGCCGACTGGGGCGTCGCCGCGGATGTCTGGTCGGCCACCTCGTGGACAGAGCTACGTCGCGAGGCACTGGACTGCGACGAGTGGAATCTGCTGAACCCGGACCGGCAGCGGCGGGTGCCTTATGTCACCCAGGCGCTGTCGGGGACCACCGGTCCGGTGGTCGGCGTCAGCGACTTCATGCGCGCGGTACCGGACCAGATCGCACCATGGATGCCGGGCGACTATTCGTCGCTGGGCACCGACGGGTTCGGGAAGTCGGACACTCGGGGTGCCCTGCGGCGGCACTTTCACGTCGACGCCCAATCGATCACGGTCGCGGTCTTGGAGTCGCTCGCGACAGGCGGCGAAGTCAGCGCGGAGATCGTCCGTGACGCCGTCGACAAATACCAGCTCCACGATGTGACCGCGGCCCCGCGTGGCGAGACGGCCGGCGAGACCTGAGCAAGCGGTCCCCGGAGTAGGTCAGAGGTCTGGGCCGACCTGATGAGACGATCTTTGGATGACGTTCTTCATGGGATGGCGAGAGCCGACACAGCCCGGCTTCCAAGTTGTGGCCGGACCGGCTAACGGGCTTACCCGGTTGCTGGTCACCACCGGTCGGTTGCCCGCCGATGACGATGGACATGTGCATCTGCATGGCGGCGACGAAGTCCTTGTTGTCCGGGAAGGCGAGCTCCTGGTACGCGTTGGAGGCGAACGCAGAACCTGCCGCCCCGGGGACGTCGTGGTAATTCCGGCGCACACGGTGCACGGCTTCCATACATACACGGAAACCACGCTCGACGTGATCGCCGAGCAAGACATGGGCACGTACTATCCAGCCCGAGGACCGGATGGAGTCCGGCGCTACGTCGTGGCGTTCCGGGAGAACCTGCCCTGGAGCCCCGACCCGCCGGACGGTGCGTGGACCAGCGACCAGGATTACGAGCGCATCCTGCAAGCGATCGACGAGCGGATCTAAGGCGGCCGGTTGCGGACACCGCGGAGCCGACACGGAACGCGATTGATCAGATTGCCCGATTTCCTCCGGACGAGGTGGCGCCGGCGGCGGCGATCAGGCGTAGGTTGACCTGCAGAGGCGGCCTCTCCGGCCGCCTGTGGAGGGGAGGCGCCATGACTCACCATGACCATCCCAACGCCACCTTGGTGCGGGAGGGGTTCGCTGCCATGCAGCGCGGCGACACCTCCTGGATGGATGAGCACATCGCCGACGACGTGGTCTGGCACGTCGGCGGCAACAGCAAGTGGGCCGGTACCTACCGGGGCAAGGCCGCGGTCCTGGACCTCTTCGACCGACAGGCCCAGGCAATGGGTGAACCGCCAGCGGCGGAGGTCCACGACGTCCTCGCCAACGACGACCATGTCGTCGCGCTGGGCTCGGCCGTCGCTAGCGGACCGGACGGATCACGTGCGGAGTGGAAGTACGTCAACGTCTTCCACATTCGGGACGGGAAGGCAACCGAAGTCTGGGGAATGGCCGAGAACGACGCCGCCGTCGACCCGTTCCTCGACAGCCTCCCCGGCTGAACGCTCCCGCGAGTACGCGGGCGCGAGGGTGGATCAACCGCCCGGCGCTGCCATCATCCGACCTGGATCCGGCTGCGTGAGTGGGGCTCAAGCCCCCCGGCATCGGCCCTCATCGGCTAGCCAGCCCGGCGATCATCTTCCAGGTCTTGCTTCAGTCGCACCAGGAAGTCGACGGCTCCTGACGCGTACTGGCCGATCCAGCGATCGTGAATGTCCTTGATCGGCAGGGGGTTCAGGTAGTTCCATCGATAACGACCGCGGCGACGGACGATCACCAGGTCGGCGTCCTCGAGCACGGACAGGTGCTGCATCACCGTGCAGCGGTCAAGCTCGGGAAAGTGATCGCACAGCTCGCCTGTCGTCCTCGGCGCGTCTCGCATCAGGTCCAGCATTCGGCGCCGCCGAGCGTCTCCGAGCGCCTTGAACACCCGGTCTTGAACAGCCTCCGACGACATGTTATAAAGATACAACATTACCGCGAAGCCGAGGACGTGAAGAAGGAGGAGAGCCATGGACCTGAAGTTCCAGGTACACGGCAGGGTCGCCAAGCCCGTCGACGAGGTGTTCGACGCGGTGTACAACCCCGAGAAGCTGAGCGGCTACTTCACCACTGGCGGCGCCAGCGGACCACTCGATGAGGGCAAGGCCGTCACGTGGGACTTCGCCGACTTCCCGGGTACCTTCCCCGTGTACGTACGGAAGGTCGAACCCGACCGTCTCATCGTCTTTGAGTGGAACTCGGGCGCAAACGAGGAGCTAACCGAGGTCCGGATCGAGTTCGAGGCCCTCGACGCCGGATCGACCATGGTCCGGATCAGCGAGGGCACCTGGCCCGAGACTCAGGAGAACCTACAGCGTTCCTACGGGAACTGCGAGGGCTGGATGCAGATGATCGCGTGCTTGAAGGTCTACCTCGAGCACGGCTTCAACCTGCGAGAGGGTTTCTTCAAGTAGGGCGCTCGCCGACGATCGATGCGGAGAAGGGACTCTTTCAGCCAGCTCCCCCAAGACACGGAGTCGGCGCAAGCGTTCAAGGACCTGCAGACGGGCTTCCTCGCTGGTGCGCTGAATCCCACCCAGGTGCACGTCGAAGCAGCTGCGCAGCGTGGTCGCGCCGATCTACCTGATGCTTGCCGTCCTGCTCGGCTTCGCGGCGGCGATCGGCGGAGCGGTCATCGTTTCCTCGGCGCCGGTAATGGAGCCGGGATGATCTTCTTACTGCCGATCATCATTTACCTGTTCGTAGTCGCGATCGGCACGGACTACAACATCCAGATGATCGCGAGGTTGCGCGAGAAGGCGAAGGAGGGCCACAACCCGCGGACCGCTGCCGACCTTTCGGTCGAGCACGCCGGACCATCGGTGGCCGCCGCCGGCCTCATCCTCGCCGGCACGTTCGCCTCGTTGATTGCTCGCCGGTCTGGCGCAGCTCACCCAGACGGGCTTCGCAGTCTCACTGGGCATCGTGCTCGCGGCGTTCGTGATGTCGATTTTCCTGGTGCCGAGCCTGACCGCGCAGATTGAACGCAAATCCTGGTGGCCCGGTCACGCCGACGAATCCACCCGGGTGCCCGCGGAGGAACCCGAGCCGGTTAAGGGCCGACCCGCTAGCCGTTCGCATGAACGCGCCGTTGACGCGAAACCAGGAGGGATGAACGGCACCTTCAGTCGAACCTATCGAGTGAAAGTGCCGTTCATCCCGCCACGGTCGCGGCGGGTCCACGCGAGGAGCTGGTCTAGCATCCAGGTGTTGACGATCCGGTCGATCGGTACTCCGCAGGCCGCGGCCCGCTCGCACCCGTTGATCTGCCAGTCGAGCTGGCCGGGCGCATGGGCGTCAGTATTGATGGCGAACAGGCAGCCGGCCTCGACGGCCAGGCGCAGCAACCGCTTCGGCGGGTCCAGACGCTCCGGCCGGGAGTTGATCTCGACCGCCACGCCGAGATGCTCGCAGGCGGCGAATACGATCTTCGGGTCGAACTGCGACTCGGGCCTGGTCCCGCGGCCGCCGGTGATGAGCCGCCCGGTGCAATGGCCGAGTATGTCCACATAGGGGTTCATAATGGCCGCCACCATGCGCCGGGTCATCTCGTCCCGCGGTGAGCGCAGTTTTGAGTGGACGCTCGCGACGACAAGGTCGAGCTCGCCGAGCAGTCCTGGGGTCTGGTCGAGCGAGCCGTCCTCGTTGATGTCGACCTCGATGCCGGTCAGCATCCGCAGCGGCGCGATTCCCTCGTTCAGCTCTCGTACAACATCCAGCTGTTCGCGCAGCCGCTCCGCGGACAGGCCGTTGGCAACCGTGAGGCGGGGCGAGTGGTCGGTAAGCGCGACGTACTCGTGGCCGAGCTCCTTCGCGGTCGCGGCCATCTCCTGGATCGGGCTACCACCGTCCGACCAGTCCGAATGCGTGTGCAAATCGCCCCGGATGGCTGCGCGGATCTCGGCGCCGCCTTCGGCCACCGGTCGTCCGCCGGTCGCCTCGAGCCGGCGCAGATAGACCGGCACCTCGCCGCCGAGCGCCTCGCTGATAACGGTGGCGGTTACCCTGCCGATGCCCGGCAGCTCGGTCAGCGTTCCGTCGGCGGCCCGCCGGTCGAGCTCGCCGACCGGTAGCGCGGCGACGGCTGCGGCCGCAGTACGGAACGCGCGTACCCGGTAGGTAGGCTCCCGCGCCCGCTCGAGCAGGAACGCGATCCGCCGCAGCGCGTCCACCGGATCCACAACCCCACTTCCTACCGCATCCCCGGCGGTAGGAGGTGCGCGCTCCAAAGGTCGGTTGCGAATGCGGTTCTACTCAGCCGGTTTGGAGCGGGTCCGTGCTACCAGGACGCCGATCTGCACGCCCAGCAGGACCAGCGCGGCGGGCCGGGCTGAGAGACTGTCCGGCATGGCGTCCACCCCGGTTCGGCCCGGCAACGCGCCAACCCGTCGCACGCCGGCTCGTCCCACAGTGCGCGCCGGCACGGTGCGGCGGCTCGAACGGGCGACCGGCATGCTGGCCGCCGCAGCGATCGCCCGGATGGACGAGAAGCTTCCCTGGTACCGACGGATCGGTGCGGAGCATCGTTCTTGGGTCGGCCTGGTAACCCAGGCCGGGATTGCCGCCTTCGTCGAATGGTTCCGGCACGCCAGCGACGAGCGCTTGGAGACGCCGAAGATCACCGCGGACGTCTTCGGCACGGCGCCGCGCGAACTGGCCCGCGCGATCTCGCTCTTCCAGACCGTCGAGATGGTGCGGGTGAGCATCGAGATCGTCGAGGAGCACATCGACGAACTGGCCGAGCCGGTCGACGTGCCGCTGCTGCGCGAAGCGGTGCTGCGCTACTCGCGGGAGATCGCGTTCGCGGCAGCGGAGGTCTACGCGCGCGCCGCGGAGGCTCGCGGAGCCTGGGACGCCCGCCTGGAGGCCCTTGTTGTCGATGCACTTGTGCGGGGCGAAGTGGACGAGGCGGTGGTCTCCCGGGCGGCTGCGCTCGGCTGGGGATCGCCGACCGACGTCGTCGCGGTAGTCGGCAACGTGCCGAATGCCGACGCGGAGGCAGTGGTCGACAACCTCCGGCGCGCCGGCAGGCATGTCGGGCACGAGGTGCTGACCAGCGTGCACGGAGAACGGCTGGTCGCCATCCTCGGCGGCGTCGCCGACCCCGTTGTGGCGGCGAAGGCGCTGCTTCCCCAGTTCGGTCCGGGGCCGGTCGTCGTCGGGCCGACCGTCGCCGACTTGCGTTCCGGCACCAGGTCGGCCGACGAGGCGATCGCGGGGCTGCGGGCCGCGCCGGCGTGGCCGGACGCGCCCCGTCCGGTGCTCGCCTCCGACCTGCTACCCGAGCGGGTCCTGCTCGGTGACGCGGCCGCGAAGCGGCAGCTCGTAGATGACATCTATCGGCCACTGCTCGATACCGGGTCGGCGCTGTTGGTGACGTTGGGGACCTACCTGCAACCGGCCGCTTCGCTCGAGGCAGCAGCGCGGATGCTCTTCGTACATCCGAATACTGTGCGGTACCGCCTCCGCCGGGTGACCGATCTCACAGGGCTGGTACCTACCGACGCGCGCTCCGCCTTCGTCCTGCAAACCGCCCTGGCCCTGGGAAGACTGGCGGACGCGGGGGAGCCTTTGTAGGACCTCTACAAAGACGCCCAAGCTCGGTTCGTCCGGCTCGGCACCGCGGATCACCCACCGGACGGGGGAAGCTCAGTACGTGCTCGTACTCGTCGCCCCCGGTCAAGGCGCGCAGGCGCCGGGCTTCCTCGCCCCATGGCTCGACCTGCCTGGCTTCGAGGATCGGCTGAACTGGCTATCCGCCTGCGTCGGCCTCGACCTTGTCCACTACGGCACCAAGGCCGACGCGGAGACCATCCGCGACACTGCTGTCGCCCAGCCGCTGCTGGTGGCGTCGGCCATGGTCAGCGCCTTGGCGCTCTTCCCGCACCCCGCCGACGCGTTCAACGTGGTCGGCGCCGCGGCCGGGCACAGCGTGGGCGAGATCGCGGCGGCCGCCGGTGCCGGGGTGATCAGCGCCGAGCAGGCCATGGTCTTCGTCCGTGAGCGTGGCAAGGCGATGGCGGCCGCCGCTGCCGCCACACCGACGAGCATGGTCGCCGTCCTCGGCGGCGAAGAGGAAGCCGTGCTCAAGAAGATCGCCGAGTACGGTCTCACCCCCGCGAACGTGAATGGCTCCGGCCAAGTTGTCGCCGCGGGCACGGTCGAGCAGTTGAGCGCCCTCCAGGACGACCTACCGGAGGGCGCTCGGGTGCGTCAGCTCTCCGTCGCCGGCGCCTTCCATACCCACCACATGGCACCGGCCGTCGGGACTCTGGAACGGTTCGCTCGCGCCGTATCCACGCACGATGCGCGGCTGCGGCTGATCTCCAACGCCGACGGCAGCGTTGTACACGACGGCCGTGAGGTGCTCGGACGGCTCGTCGCGCAGGTGGGCGCGCCGGTTCGGTGGGATCTGTGCATGCAGACTATGGGTGAGCTTGGAACCACCGGCGTCATCGAGGTCCCGCCGGCAGGAACGCTTACCGGTCTGATCAAGCGGGCGCTGCCCGGCGTGGAGACCCTTGCCCTGCGGACCCCCGACGACCTGGAGGCCGCGCGCGGGTTCGTGGAACGGCATGGAGTCGCGAGCCCGCTCGACACCGCGCCGACCTGGCGGCTCGTCGTCGCGCCCGGCTCGGGCACGGTCCGCGTCGCGGCCGAGCTGCCCGTCGGACAGCTGCTCGAGCCCGGCACGGTGGTCGGCTCGCTGGTCGCCCGGCGAGACGAGACGCCACTGGTGGCCGTACACGGGGGCACGATCGTGGAATGGCTCGTGGAGGATGGTGACCCGGTCTCGCCCGGTCAGCCCCTGGTTCGCCTGCACCCCGAGGGAGCACACGCATGACCGCAACCATCCGCCCGTCGACGGGTGCTCCGCATGCGCGGATCCTCGGCATCGGTGGCTATCGTCCGCGGCGGATCGTCACCAACGAAGAGATCTGCCAGTACATCGACTCATCTGACGAGTGGATCAGGACGCGGTCGGGCATCGTGACCCGTCGGTGGGCCGGCCCGGACGAGACGGTCCATGCGATGTCCGTCGCGGCGGCCGGCAAGGCGCTCGCAAATGCTGGGATCACCGCCGACCAGCTCGGCTGCGTGCTCATCTCGACGGTCACCCATCTCTACCAGACACCCGCGGCAGCGCCGATGGTGGCCCACGAGCTCGGAGCAAGCCGAGCCGGCGCCTTTGACATATCGGCCGCCTGCGCTGGCTTCAGCTACGGCATCGAGCTTGCGCAGGGGATGGTGCGGACCGGGACTGCGGCGTACGTCCTCGTCATCGGCGTCGAGCGGCTTTCGGACATGACTGACAGCTTCGACCGGTCGACAGCGTTCTTGTTCGCCGACGGTGCCGGAGCGGCCGTGGTTGGTCCGTCGAACGAGCCCGCCATCGGCCCGGTCTCCTGGGGCGCGGATGGCTCGAAGGCCGACCTCATCACCCAGGACGAAAGCTGGGCCGAGGCGCTTCATCGGGATAAAGCTGACAATCCCGGGGAGGAAGCAGCGACGCCGGCCGAATGGCCCCACCTTCGGATGGCTGGCAACCAGGTCTTTCGGTGGGCCGTTTGGGACGGCGCGCAGGTCGCCAAGCGGGCGCTCGACCTCGCGGGCGTACGGGCGGAGGACCTGGACGCATTCATCCCGCACCAGGCCAACATGCGAATCACCGATGCCATGATCAAAGCGCTGAAGCTGCCGCCGCACGTACCTGTAGCGCGGGACATCGCCGACCAGGGCAACACGTCAGCCGCATCGATCCCGCTCGCCATGGAGCGCATGCTCGCGTCCGGAGAGATCAAGAGCGGCGGCCTCGCACTGATCATCGGCTTCGGCGCCGGCCTGGTCTATGCCGCCCAGGTCGTCACCCTTCCATAAATCGTGACCACCCGCGGCGTACAACCAAGTGCGCCGAACCCACCCCCACAAGCAAGGAGAACCAGGCAATGGCACAGAGCGAACAGGAGATCACGAGCGGTCTGGCGCAGATCGTCCACGAGGTTGCCGGCGTCCCCGTCGGGGATGTTCAGCCCGACAAGTCCTTCATCGACGACCTCGACGTGGACTCGCTGTCGATGGTCGAGGTCGTGGTGGCCGCCGAGGAGAAGTTCGGCGTCAAGATCCCCGACGACGACGTGAAGAACCTCAAGACCGTGGGCGATGCGGTCGGCTACATCCAGAAGAACACCTGACCCCTCGTCCCGGTCTCACTTATCTGGCAAGGAGAGGAATAGTCCCTCATGACAGTCTCTGACACCACGAGATCGTCGGGCAGAGACGTCGTCGTCACCGGCCTCGGCGCGACCACGCCGGTGGGCGGTGACGTGGCATCCACATGGTCGGCCCTGCTCGCCGGCCGCTCTGGTATCGCGGCGTTGACGGAGCCGTGGGCCGAGGAGCTGCCGGTCCGGATAGCCGGCAAGGTCGCTGTCGACCCCGAAGACGTGCTCGACCGGGTCGAGGCACGCCGCCTCGACCGGTCGGCCCAGCACTCGATGATCGCAGCTCGGGAGGCGTGGCGGGACGCCGGCTACGCCGCTAGAAGGGGGGACGCGAGCGACCCGGACGGGGCGGTCCAAGCGGGTCGGCCACCAGGGAAGTTCGAGGTGGACCCGGACCGGCTCGCCGTCGTCGTCGCCTCTGGCATCGGCGGCGTGACGACGCTGCTGGCCAACTACGACGCGCTCAAGGAGAAGGGACCGCGCCGGGTCTCCCCCCATGCGATCCCGATGCTCATGCCGAACAGTCCGGCCGCGTTTTTGAGCCTCGAGATCGGCGCTCGGGCCGGGGTCCACACGCCGGTCTCCGCGTGTGCTTCCGGCGCGGAGGCGCTGGCGTGGGGGCTGCAGATGATCCGCGCCGGGCGAGCCGACGTCGTGCTCGCGGGCGGTACCGAGGCGGCGATCCACCCGCTGCCGTTGGCCGCGTTCGCGAACATGATGGCGCTCTCGAAGCGCAACGAGGAGCCGGAGCGGGCATCGCGCCCGTACGACAAGGCCAGGGACGGCTTCGTGCTTGGCGAGGGCGCGGGAATCGTCATCCTGGAATCCGCGGAGCACGCGGCTCGCCGGGGCGCGCGGATTTACGGCATGCTCGCCGGTGCCGGGTTGACAGCGGACGCACACCACATCGCCCAGCCAGATCCGGTCGGTGTTGGGGCGGCCCGCGCAATGCGGTTTGCCCTCGAGGACGGCGGCGTGCGGCCCGAGCAGGTTGTACACCTGAACGCCCACGCCACGTCCACGCCGCAGGGTGACATTGCCGAGGCGCAGGCCATCCGGGCGGTGCTCGGTGACGACACAGATCACGTGGCGGTCTCGGCGACGAAGTCGATGACCGGTCACCTACTCGGTGGAGCGGGCGCGGTCGAGTCGATTGCGACGATCCTCGCGCTCTACCACCGGGCCGCCCCGCCGACCGCGAACCTGGACGATCCCGACGACGAGGTCAGGCTCGACGTCGTCCGCCGTGAGCCGCGGACGCTGGCGGCCGGCCAGATCGCTGCGCTGAACAACTCCTTCGGCTTCGGCGGTCACAATGTCGCGCTGGCGTTCACCCGGGCCGCCGGCGACTGACCCGATCCCTTCCACAACCACCCCGCTGCCCACCGCCGACGAGTAGGAGGACCACGGTGACCGCCGTCGACGAGCGACCAGCCGAATCAACCATTGATCCACGCGACCCGATGTCGAGGCTTGCGCAGCTGCTGGACGCCGGCAGTATCCAGCTCATCACCCCGCAAGACGACAGTGGAATGCTCGCGGCGACCGGCCGGATCGAGGGCGCGCCGGTTGTCGCCTTCGTATCCGACGCTCGCGTGCAGGGCGGCGCGATGGGTAGAGACGGCTGCCGCGTCATCCTCACCGCGTACGAGCGGGCGCTCGGGGACGGCGCACCAGTAATCGGTCTCTGGCACTCCGGCGGCGCACGGCTTCGCGAGGGCGTGGCGAGCCTCGACGCGGTCGGCCAGATCTTCGCCGTCATGACCAGGGCGTCCGGGAAGATCCCACAGATCTCGGTGGTTCTCGGCCCGGCGGCGGGCGGCGCGGCCTACGGCCCCGCACTGACTGACGTCGTCATCCTAGGCCCGGACGGCCGGGTCTTCGTGACCGGTCCAGACGTCGTCCGGTCGGTGACCGGCGAGGACGTCGACGCGCTGCGGCTCGGCGGCCCGGAACCGCACGGCCGCCGCTCCGGCGTCGTACACGTCGTCGCTAGCTCGACGGAGGACGCCTACGACGATGCACGCCGGCTCGCGAAGCTTCTCGGCGACCAGGGCGCCCTCGACGTGGACGGGGTCAAGGACACGGACCTAGCCGAGCTGCTCCCCGAGTCGGCCAAGCGTGCCTACGACGTCCACCCCGTCGTCGAGGGCATCCTAGACGACGGCTCAGCGCTCGAGCTGCACCCGAAGTGGGCCCCGAACATCGTCACGACTCTCGGCCGCCTTGGCGGCCGGACCGTTGGCATCATTGCAAACAACCCGCTGCGCCTCGGTGGCTGCCTCGACTCCGCGTCGGCGGAGAAGGCGGCGCGCTTTGTACGCATGTGCGACTCGTTCGGGGTGCCGCTCGTCGTCGTGGTGGATGTCCCGGGCTACCTGCCCGGTGTCGGCCAGGAGTGGGACGGTGTCGTGCGCCGCGGCGCGAAGCTGCTGCACGCCTTCGCCGAGGCGGCGGTGCCTCGCGTGACGCTGGTGACCCGCAAGGCCTACGGTGGCGCCTACATCGCGATGAACTCTCGATCGCTGGGCGCCACCAGAGTCTTTGCCTGGCCGACTGCTGAGGTGGCGGTCATGGGGGCGGTCGCGGCGGTGCGCATCCTGCATCGGCGCCGGCTAGCCGAGCTTCCCGAGGACCTGCGCGCACTGGTCGAGCAGGAGCTCGCCGACGAGCACCAGAAGATCGCCGGGGGGTTGACCCGGGCGATTGACATCGGCGTCGTCGATGACGTTGTCGCGCCGGATGCAACCCGGAGTGCTCTCGCTCGCGCCATCGCCGATTCCCCCCAAATCCGCGGCCGACACGGCAACATTCCGCTTTAACGCCACGTCACTGCGGCCCGCTGGGATTCGTCGGCTCTGCTAAAGCCGCCGCAAGTCTGCCGGACTTCGGATGGGTGACAATGTCAGACGACCTGGTGGAGCCAGCGAACGGGGGCGCCGTCGCCGGCGTAACGGAACGGCTCGAGCTCGTCGTCCCAGGGTCGGCCCAAGAGTTTGTTGAGCTCGCCCTGAAGGCCCAGGCCGTTCTCGTCGGCATGAGCCATGGCCGCGCGCAGCCGGTCCTCCGGCACGACGATGTCCCCGTGTACACCGGTCATCGCATGGAACAGGCCGAGCGCGGGCGTGTAGCTGTACCGCTCGCCCTCACAGCTTGCCGAAGGATCCTCGGTGACCTCGAAGCGTAGGTGATGCCAGCCGCGGAGGCTCGATGCGAGGCGGGAGGCCGTGCCCGGCTCGTCCTGCCAGGAGAGCTCGGCCCGCCACATCGCCGGCGCTGCCGGTTGCCGGGTCCAGTCAAGGCTCACACGCACGCCAAGAACGCCCGCGACGGCCCACTCGACATGCGGGCACAGCGCGGACGGCGCAGAGTGGACGTACAGCACGCCCCTTGTCGTCACCGATACCTCCTGGCTCGCTCGCGGAGTACGCCTTCCCCGAGCGGACTAGCGAGCCGCAGCCGGTGGACCGGTGATCGTGCCTGTCATTGTGCACCAGCCGTCACGGAAGTACCAGCAGTTACGCCGGTCGGGCTAGCAATTCTTTACGACGGGGCCGGCTCTAGGCGCCGTGCCCGATTCTTAAGGCCGCCAAGGAATCAGATGCGGGCGGCCTGCAGACGTTGATAGCGCGGAATTTGGGGCGGTTTCCCAGGGCCGAACGTCCCGCGGATCCCGCGAGCAGGCACTGGCCGGGGAACGTCTGCTGCCATGAGCACGCTCGCACTCGTTCGCGCGCTCGCAAAGACGGGCGGCGCAACCTGAAGACAGTTAATGGCGGTAGGCGCGACGGGTGACCGGGATACCGCCGACGTTGCCGGGCCGTGGGCGGACCTGGTGTACGTTCACGACGTTGCCGTCCTCCTCGACCTCCACGTTGCCGCCGCCCTTCTGGGAGAGAATTCGCTTCGCCCGGGCTACGGCGTCTGATCGGTTCGGGAGGACGACAACAGCCTTCCGACTTCCCGGAATGCAGACCGCCCACCCGCCAGTGTTAGCCAGCCGCACGACACGCTTCTGCTCGGGGATCGGGGCCTTGTTCATGCACGTCGGGGTACCCGGCAAAGCCGAGTGCATGCACGACCGAACGGCCGACGCGCGTATGTGGGACCTCCTCCAGCCAGGCGGCGGATACCCGTCACCGCGCTTGCCGCGGTCCTGCAGGGGTACCCGGCGTCGCTGGAGGTGATTCCAAATGACCTCTCGCACGACCCGTAACGTGACCATCTGGGTGATCGTCGCACTGGTCATAGCGGCGATCGTCGTGGCGCTAGTCCTCTCGTCCGGCGGAGGCGGGGGCGGCGGCGGCGGGCGCTACTGAGCGGCCGCGGTTACTGAGCCCAGGGCGGCGGGCCCTCGGGGATCAAGATGTGTACGTCGAAGAGGACCGCCGCCTCGACACCCAACCGGGTGCCGGAGACCGCGGCAGCCCAGGGCAGGAACTCGGCCGGATCGAAGGCCGCGTCGCCCAGCCCTTCCATATAGGCGCGATGTGCCTGCAAGGAGGCAACACCGCGATCCACGAAGCCGGTCACGTCGACGCCGTGGGTGGGCTCCGCGGCGCCGGCGAGGCACACATACCGAACGCCGGTCCACGGCTCCAGGCCCTCGTCGGCAAACTCCGGGAAGATCCAGCGGTTGGCGGCATCCCGGGCCGCATCGAGGGTGGCGAGGCCGACGGCGCGGTGGTCGGCCTGGTTGGTCACGCCGCCCATCATGCGTATGTCGAAGGCGCCTCCCACGACGACTTCGGGTCGGTAGCGTCGAATCGCCCCAGTAATGTCACGGCGGAGCGGTAGCCCGTACTCCACCACCCCGTCCCGATGGTCCAGGAACTCGACGACCTCTACCCCGACCTCGAGGGAAGCCTGCCGCTCCTCCTCCTCTCGCAGTGGACGGACTTTGTCCGGGTGCATGCTGTCGATCCCCGCCTCGCCGCGGGTGGCGATCAGGTATGTGACTTGTTTGCCCTGGCTCGTCCATTTTGCGACGGCGGACGCCGTTCCATATTCCAGGTCATCTGGATGCGCCGCGACGCAGAGCGCACGCTCCCAGTCCTCACGCACGGGTGGAAGGGGCGTTAGCGAGTCCATTTCGGCAAGTTACTCGACGCCGCACGCCTCGCTCAATGAAGATCCGACCGCGCCGTGCGCTTCAGCCGAGGACGGCAGCAGCGCAGTAGGCGTGCTGGCAGCTGGCTGGGCCAACCCGCCACGGCGCGGGCACCGCCGCCCCGACCCGTGGGCGCTATCCCGATCACGCCACAACGGGCGGCACCCAGGACGTCCGTGGCGCTCGACCAGGCCAACGAGTTGAACATGCTGGTGGCCATCCCTGCTCTCCCATTCGGGGACGCAGCCGACATTGATAATGGGCTCGCCGCGGAGAATCCTTGAGGGATGCCGGACGGACCACCGGTTCGCCCGCTGGTCGGGCGCGAGCGGGAGCGCGACAGGCTTGATCAAGCTCTCCGGGGGGCTTCGGCGGGCACGCCGCGGGTGGTAGTGATCGCCGGTGAGGCGGGCATCGGCAAGACGACGCTGGTGGAGCGGTTTGCCGCCGACGCCAGCAACTCGGATGACCTGCTGGTGATGAGCGGCGCCTGTATCGCGTTCGGGTCGGAGGGCCTCCCGCTTGCGCCGATCATCGCTGCGTTGCGCCAGCTCGTGCAGAAGGTCGGGGCCGAGGCGGTGACATCGCTGCTGCCGGCGCCGTCCGGACTGACGCACCTGCTCCCCGAGATCGGAACGGCATACGGGCCCGGCGCGTCGCAGCCGCCTGCCACCCGGGAGGCTCTCCTGCTGCCTGTGGTGCCAGCCCTGCTTGAGCGGTTGAGCAGCGAACGTCGCGTGCTTCTGGTGATCGAGGATCTGCAATGGGCGGACCAGTCGACGGTGAACCTCCTGGACATCCTCGCGCGCACCGTCCGCAACGCCCGGTTGCTGACTGTGGTCACATACCGCTCTGATGGCATACCACGGGGGCATCGGCTGCGGTCGTTTCTTCCCGAGCTCGAGCGGATTCGCGGGGTGTCGCGGATTGAGCTGGGTCCGCTGTCCCGTGCAGAAACCGCGGAGCTGGTCGCCGTACGGACTGGGGGAATCCCCCCATCACCCGCGACGCTGAACACGATCTTCGACCGATCTGGCGGCAACCCGTTGTTCGTCGAGGAGCTGCTCGATGCCGGCGAGGCCCGCCTTGCAGCGACGCTGCGTGATCTACTGATCACCAAGCTTGACGCGCTCCCCCGATCCACGCAGGCCCTGGTGCGTACCGCGTCAGTCGCTGGGTGCCGAGTGCCGCATCGACTGCTCGCCGCAGCGGCGGACCTCCCTGATCCTGTCCTTCTCGAGCAGCTGGAAACTGCAGTGGACGGGCAGATACTGGTGCCCGACGGCGATGGGTACGCGTTTCAGCACACGCTGCTGTGGGAGGCGGTGGCCGACAGCCTGCTGCCCGGCCAACGGATGCGAGTACACCGGGCGTATGCGACGGCACTGGAGACCGAGCCCACGCTCCTGACCCACGAACAGGTTGCGGCAGCGGTCGCGCATCACTGGTTCGCCGCACAGGAGCCCGCCAAGGCGCTGCCCGCGATGCTGCACGCCGCCTCGGTCGCGGGCGCGCTCCATGCGTACGCCGAGCAGCACCAGATGCTGATGCACTCGCTGGACTTGTTGTCGCAGGTGCCCAACGCGGACGTGGCCCGACCGGAGCTGGTGGCCCAGGCGGCGCGGGCGGCGATGCGGGCGGGCGAGCTGGAGACCGCGTTGGAGTTGGTTGATCAGGCACTAGCGGACCGGCACCCAGGGGCCGATGCGGCCTTCCGCGCGACCCTCCTCGAGCAGCGGACACGACTGCTACTCCACCTCGGCCGCGACGGCGCGCTCGTCGCCGCTGAGGAGGCCGAGCAGTACGCGCCGGAGGGCTCCGACATACGCATCTCGGTCCTCGACGCACTGGCCGCCGCCCTGCTCCGCGACAGCACTCCGGCCGACGCGCAGAAGATGGCCGCCGAAGCGGTGGAGCTAGCCGAGAAGCTCGGCGACGTTGGAAAGGAGATCGCCGCCCGGACAACGCTCGCGCAGACGCTGGTGCAACTCGCCCAGCATGAGGGCGCAGTCCAGGAGCTGCAGCGGGCTCGACCGCTGGCCGAACAGGCGGGCCATCAGGCTGGACTTGCCGGATCGACCTCAACCTCACCGCGACACTCTGGGCCTTGGGCAGGTTCGAGGAGGCGACCGCCAGCGCACTCACGGGTCGTAAGGTCGCCGCCCACGCCGGCCTCGCGCACACCCTCGGCGGTCACATCGCTGCGTTCGGCGCGCTGTCTCTGCTGGCCCAAGGTCGCTGGGGTGACGCGGACGCGCTCCTCGACTCGGCGCTGCAGCTGGATCCGCCGGGCTGGTTCGCCGCCTTCCCGCTGCTGGTCCGCGGCGACATCGCCGCCCGCCGCGGGGATCTGGTGACTGCGAAGCGGCTCCTTACGGACGCCCGTGCAGCGCTCGGTGGCCAAGACGCACAGGGTGGGCTGCCCCTGGCTCTGCTCCGTACGGAGATCGCGTTCCAGGAGGATCGCCTCGACGAGGCCCGCGTCGCAGCACGGTCGGTGCTCGACATCGATCACGCCCGCGGCGACGACTCGTACGCCTGGCTGCTGGTCACCACGGCGGCCCGCATCGAGACGTATGTCCAGCTTCGGGATATTGCCTTCCGGGAGGCAACGGACGAGCAGCAGGTCGAGGAGCTGCAACGAACCGCGAACCGGCTGCCAACCAGTGCGCCACCCTGGCGGGCCTGGGCGGCGCAATTCGCTGCGGAGCTGGGCTCATGGCGGAACCGGCACCCAGCAGATCTCGCCGCCGCATGGCGCGAGGCGGTGAACCGATGGGCGACGGCCGGCGACCCTTACCACGCCTCGTACGCCCGCATGCGCGGCCGAGGCGATGGTCCGGGCCGGCGCCCGGGCAGGTGCGGCGATGATGTTGGCCTCCGCAGCACGCGACGCGAAGCGGCTCGGCGCTGGCCAGCTGCGCGTGGAGATCGAGGCGCTCGCCCGGCAGGAGCGACTGGCGCTAGAAGACGCGGCGGCAGAAGCTGGTCACGAAGCGCGGCCCGAGCACCCACTGGACCGGCTGGGCTTGACTCCGCGCGAGGCGCAGGTGCTGCAACTGATCAGCGCAGGTAGGTCTAATCGCCAGATCGCGACCGATCTGGTGATCAGCGAGAAGACGGCGAGCGTGCACGTTTCGCGGATTCTGCAGAAGCTGAACGTCACCAGCCGGGGCCAGGCGGCGCCGACGGCTCACCGGCTGCGGTTGTTCGACCAGGACATGCCTATGTCCGACGGGACGCCGCCGTAAGGCAACCCGACCGGGGGGATACTGAATTCCTCCGATGCCGCGACGCGCCTGCGGCCGGAGTCTAGAGCTATGGGCTCCAGCACCGCCTTAGGGCGGCAACCAGTCCGCCATCCGCTGTTCGCGCGGTTCTTCAACAGCACCGCCGGATGGCGCGACGACCGCGAATACCGGCACCTCCGTGAGCGGCTGCTCGCCGGCCTTAGTGGCCGGGTGATCGAGGTGGGCGCGGGGAACGGGCTGACGTTTCCGCACTACCCGACCTCGGTGACCGAGCTGACCGCGGTCGAGCCGGAGCCGTTCCTGCGATCCCGGGCGGAAGTGGCCGCGTCGCTGGCCGCAATCGAGATCAAAGTGATCGAGGGAGTCGCAGACTGCCTCCCGATCGAGGATGGGTACGCCGACGCCGCCGTCGCCTGCGGCGTCCTGTGCTCGGTGCCTGACATTCCGGCAGCGCTCGCCGAAGTGCGCCGCGTGCTGCGGCCCGGCGGCGAGCTGCGGTTCCTGGAGCACGTACGGGCCACTGAGCCGATCCGCGTCCGGTATCAGGACCTTGCGAGCGTCATCTGGCCCCGGCTGATGGGCGGCTGCCACCCGAACCGAGACACCCGCGCGGCGATCGAGGAGGCAGGCTTCCAGATCGAGTCGGTCGGCTACTTCCTGCATCCGCGCAAGGCGACACCATCGGTGCTCGGGCCGCGCATCCTCGGCACCGCCCGACTACCCGGGCAGTTAGATCGCTGGCCGAACGAACAAAGAAACGACTAGAAACAGAGGGGACCGATCATGGAGCCACTCCAGGTCATTGCAATGAAGGCCGGGCTCGCAGGGAGCGACGAGCGGCGATCTGCCCTCCCGGACGCGCCTGCCCTCGCCGGACCAGAGCGGCCATACAGCGCGTCCCGGATCCGGCTGGCGCCGGTATTGCGCCGGCTTGCTGATCGGCTGGAGCCGCCGGAGCCGGCCGCTGAGGTGGCCAGCCTCAGCACACACGGGCGGCGCGACGGCATAGGCGGCGCCCAGGACGTACTGATGCCGGTAGTAGGGTCGGCTGATGGCCGATTCCGATGCGCGCAGGCGTCGCAGTCGGAATGAAGCGTCCGGTTAGTGCGGAGCGCCAAACCAGGGGGAGAGGGGAGCATTCGCGTGCCCGAGGTCGAAACGAGCACGCCGGCGAACACGCCCGAGCCGATTGGCCCATACAGCCATGTCGCACGGGTCGGGAACTTCATCACGATTGGCGGCACCGCTGGCGTCGATCCGGCAACTGGCGAGCTGGCCGGGACGGACATCGGAGTGCAGAC
The DNA here is from genome assembly GCA_046725875.1 of Actinomycetota bacterium. Classification (GTDB taxonomy): domain Bacteria; phylum Actinomycetota; class Actinomycetes; order JAKEEW01; family JAKEEW01; genus JBKOZJ01. Next base: position 16,867 of record JBKOZJ010000085.1, on the reverse strand, counting down.
CCGGCAGATCCTAGAGAGCTTCCGTGTGATGTTGGAGTCGGTTGGCTCGGATCTGGTGCACGTCGTGCACGTCAACATCTTTCTCAGCAGAATGAGCGACTTCGAGGGGATGAACGCCGCCTATATGGAGAAGATGGGCGCCCACCGTCCTGCCCGGACCGTTGTCGGAGTCCGCGAACTGCCCAAGCCCGGCGTGCTGCTAACCATGAACCTGACCGCCGTGACCATCGATTTAGGGCGTACGCCGGGGCTTGTTGCATTGACGGATGAGGTACCGCAGGGCAAGATCCGGCCGCGCGTGACCTCCCGAAGCGCAGACACCAGCGCGGCTATGCGGCAGACCGCCTGTGAGCTGCGACAAGCGGGTCGGCACCAGTTAACTCGTCGGCGCTTCCAGGACGGGGTCAGCGGCACCGACGAAGGAGAACCACGCCGGCGACGGGTCAAAGCGCCGCGCTGACGAGGCGATCCGCAGCGAAGGCGTGAAGGTCCGGATCGAGCGCCCGGCCGGTCACGGTGAGTCCTGGCCCTGGTTGACCATGGCCATGGCCAGATGGGTGATCTTGTCTCGTTGCATCGCGTCGTCCAGGTCCGGCTGGAGCAATCCGAACATAAGGACGGCACCGATGAGCACGGCCTGTAGGTCCGCGGCGGCGGTCGCGTCAGATCGCCTCTGCGGACCGAGCGCTCCAGCACTTGTTCGATCTGATGGCGGCCGTCGGCGACGAATGTCGCCCGAAAACGTTGCATGAGGGCGGCGTCGGAAGCGACCTCACAGATCAGGCCGGGGAAGATGCGCCGGCCCAGCGACCGGCAATCGCGCCACGATGCGCGCGGCCAGCGCTTCAATATCGCCGGCGAGGCTGCCGCGATCGTGCATGGCTCGGAGCTCGTCCGAGGAGTGCAGCATGAGGTCGAAGACCATCTCGGCCTTGGACCGCCACCGGCGGTAGATGGTGGTCTTCGCGACGCCGGATCGAATCGCCACGCCCTCGATGGTCAACGTGCGGTACCCGACCTCCTCCAGCAGCTCCCGCACCGCCCGCCGCAGGACCTCGGTCGTGACCTGGCCACGGCAGGCCGACCAGCGACCGCATCGCGGATCCTGCCCTTTACCATCCGCTCTTCGCAACGCTACGGTACGTATCGTAGCGTAAGTGTACAAACCTCTCCAGCTCGGGAGCTTGTTCCGGGCTCGGTTACACACTCCTGCCTCTTGCCCTTCATACTGTCTGTATGTAAGATACGTACAGTCTGTCTGTATCGGAGGTTGAGCGGTATGCCTACGACTGGCGGCGTCGCGGCACACGGACAGGAAAACCATGGACAGGCTGGCACGCGCCGTCACTGAGCTGCTGGCACCTCCCAACCTCGCCGTCGGCCAAGGGCTGCTGGTCGGATGGCACAGCGCTCCCGGCCCGGCCGGGCTCGGCTGGGGGCTGTTCGCCGCGACCGTATGCGGCCTGATCCCTTACGGTGTCGTCACGGCCGGTGTCCGCCGCCGCCGATGGACCGACCGGCACCTGCGAGACCGCACACAGCGTCCCATCCCGCTGCTCGCCGGCATCGCCTCGATTGCAACCGGGCTGGCCATGCTTGTCGTGTTGAACGGTCCCCGACAGCTGGTCGCGCTCGTCGCCGCAATACTGACCGCCCTGGTGGCCACCTTGGTGGTGACCCTGTGGTGGAAGCTGTCCGTCCACGCTGCCGCGGCAAGCGGAACGGTCGCCATCCTCGCCCTCACGTTGGGCCCGGCGCTCGCGCTGAGCGCTCCCGCGGTGGCGCTGGTGGCGTGGTCGCGGGTTCGACTCGGCGACCACACCACAGCCCAAACAGCGGCCGGCGCCGTGGCGGGCGGGCTGATCGCCACCTTCGTCTTCGTTGTCCTTCGCTGAGCGCTACGATACGTAGCGTATCGTAGCGTACTTGCCACTTGAAGAGGTGACGTCGTGAACCGCATTCAACTCGCCACAGCCGGCCTCTTCGCCGCCTGGATGGGCCACGACCTCGAAGAGTTGGCGACCATGGGCGACAACTCCCGCAGCCTGGTGACGCGAATGCCAGGCTGGGTGCCGGTGCCCGCTTCGGTACGAGAGCACGGCCTCACCGACCGCTATGTGGCCACCGGCGTCGCCACGGTGGGGCTGATCATCGCCGCGGCGGCCGTGCACGGGTACCGAACCCAAGGCCGCTCGGCTCTCTACCAGAACGCACTCATGGGCTTCGGCCTGCACGGCCTCGGTCACATCGGCGTAAGCCTGTTGACCCGCAGCTACTTCAGCGGTGTCGCCACATCCCCCACCATCGTCATCCCGTTCTGGTTGTGGGCCACTGAGACCCTCAACGAAGCAGGTGTCCCAAACCGGCGCAGCGTTCCAGGCGCGATCACCCTCGCCGGGGGCTCCATCGCCAGCGGCCATCTCGTAGCCGCCCTCCTAACCAAGAACAACCCCTGAAGCATCGGGTGAACCGGCCTGAGCTCACTGCAGGAACCTTCGGAGGAACGCATTGAACCCCGACACCCCGGCCGGGACGGGCCTCGAAGCGGCGCAGGCCTGGGTCGCTGCCTTTGCCGAGGGCTGGCGGGCACCTGCCAGCGCCGACGCCTTCGCGGACCACTTCCGGCCGTGGTTCGATCCGCACATCCGCCTGATCCAGCCAGGGTTGCCGACGTTGGTGGGTCATCAAGCGTTCCGAGACAGCTTTGCCCGGCCGCTGTTCGCCCTCATTCCCGACCTCCACGGGGACGTGGAACGCAGTGCCGTCGGCGCCGACTGCGCCTACATCGAGCTGACACTTCGCGGTTCCCTCGGCGGGCGCCCAGTCGCATGGCGGGTCTGCGACCGGACAACCCTGCTCGATGCAGTAGTTGTGGAACGGGAAAGCTACTTTGACCCGCTGCCGCTGTTGCGCGCGATCCTTACCCGCCCCCGGGCATGGCCGAGCGTCGCCCGCGTACGGATGCTGAGCCGGCGCCTTCAACGGGCCGCAAGAAGACACGAACACGATGCCGTCACCGGCGCGCTGTCCTAGACCTACTGGCGAGCGGTGCCGCACGGTGGCCGCGCCGGCGCGCCTCGAAATCGCCGAATTCAATGAGAGGGAGCGTGACCGTGACTGAGGCGATCCGTGCTGAGGGGCTGGTCAAGACATTTGGGAGCACGCGCGCCCTGGACGGACTGGACTTGACCGTGCACACGGGTGAGGTGCACGGCTTTCTGGGCCCTAACGGTGCCGGAAAGACCACGACCATCCGCATCCTGCTCGGACTGATGCGGGCGAACGCCGGGACCGCCCGGCTGCTCCGCGGCGATCCCTGGCGGGATGCCACTGGGCTGCATCGCCGGCTGGCCTATGTTCCCGGCGACGTGATGCTGTGGCCTAACCTGTCCGGCGGTGAGGTGATCGATCTGCTCGGACGGCTGCGGGGCGGGCTGGACCAGCAGCGCCGCACCGAGTTGCTGGAGCGTTTCGACCTCGACCCCGGCAAGAAGAGCCAAGCGTACTCGAAGGGAAATCGACAGAAGGTGGCCCTCATTGCCGCGCTCGCCTCCACCGCGGAGCTGCTGCTGCTTGACGAGCCGACTGCGGGCTTGGACCCGCTGATGGAAGACGTGTTCCGCCAGGTGATCCGCGAGGACCAACGTGACCGCGGGCGGACGGTGTTGTTGTCCAGCCACATCCTCGCCGAGGTTGAGGCGCTCTGCGACCGGGTCAGCATCATCCGCGACGGTCGGGCGAGGGAGGCGGGCACCCTCACCGACCTGCGTGACCTGGCCCGCACGACCATTCAGGCCGAGCTATCCGGCCCCCCAACGGGGTTGGCCGGCCTGCCCGGCGTGCACGACCTGCAGACTCAGGACAGCCGAGTGCGCTTCGATCTGGACGCCAATGCGCTGGACGCCACGCTGCGCCTTCTCGCCGAACCGGTGTGCGCAGCCTGGTCAGCCAGCCGCCCACCCTGGAGGAGCTGTTCCTGCGGGTCTACGACGGGACCCGTCCGGCAGGTGGCACACATGTGGAGGTGCCGCAATGACAGGCACCGGCAAGCTGATCCGCCTGATCCTGAGGCGGGACCGGCTGATGATGCCGCTGTGGATTGGATTCCTCTGCCTCGTCCTGATCAGCTTCCCGTCCTCGCTCCGGAAGGTATTTGCCACGGCGGCGGAACGTCAGCAGTACGCCGACAACGGGGGGTTCGTCGCGCTCTATGGACAGCTGTCCGGCTCCAGCCTCGGCGAGTTCGTGACTTGGCGAGCCGGGTTCATGCCCGTCATCGTCGGGCTGATCAGCCTGATCACCGTCATCAGGCACACCCGTGTTGAGGAAGAAACCGGCCGCCGCGAGCTGCTCGGGGCGACCGCGGTTGGCCGGCATGCCGGCCTGGCGGCGGCGCTGGCCGCGACTTTTGGCGCCAACCTGGTCCTGGCGCTGCTCGCCGCGTTGAGCATGACCAGCCAGGACCTGCCCAACACCGGATCGATCGCCTTTGGCCTGGAGCTCGCGGCCGCCGGCTGGGTGTTCGGCGCGGTGGGCGGCGTGGCCGCCCAGGTGACCGCCAGCGCCGCCGGCGCCCGCGCAATTGCCACCACCGTTCTCGGCGCTGCCTACCTGCTGCGGGTCGCCGGCGACATCAGTGGCCGCGCCGGCGGCGACCTGGCCTGGCTGGCCTGGCTGTCGCCGATCGGCTGGGCGCACCGGATCCAGCCCTACGGAGGCGAGCACTGGTGGGTGCTCACGCTGGTCGCCGGCCTGACCGGCGTGCTCGCCACCACGGCCATCGCCCTGTCTGCGCGGCGCGACGTCGGCGCCGGGCTGCTCCCGCCCCGGCTCGGCCCGGCCGTCGCGGCATCCGGCTTGCGCACACCTTTGGCCCTGGCCTGGCGGCTCCAGCGAAGCCTGCTGGCGGGCTGGACCGCCGGATTCGCCGTGCTTGGCGCGGTGTTCGGCGGCCTCGCCAAGGGGATCGGCGACACACAGCAGGAGAACCCGACGCTGCGGGACATCTTCGCCCGCATGGGCGGCCGGACGGGCCTCATCGACGCCTACCTAGCCGGCATCATGGGCATCGTGGGGCTGATAGCCGCGGCATATGCGATCCAGGCCACCCTCAAGCTGCAGCAGGAGGAGACCAGCGGTCGTGCCGAGCCCGTCCTGGCCACCGCGGTCGGCCGCCTGCGTTGGGCGGCCAGCCACCTGACATTTTCAGTCCTCGGTCCTGCCATCGCCCTGGTGACGGCCGGGCTGGCCATCGCGCTGACCTACGGCCTGGACTCCGGCAACACCGGCCATGAGCTGCCACGCCTGCTCGGCGCTGCCGTCATTCAGCTGCCCGCCGTCTGGATGCTGGCCGGGCTCGCAGTCGCGCTGTTCGGCGTGCTCCCCCGCCTCGCTCAGGCCAGCTGGGGGGCGCTCGCGGCGTGCCTCCTGTTCCTCATGGTCGGCGCCGCCATGCAGCTCAACCACTGGCTGCTGGACATCTCGCCATTCAGCCACATCCCCAAGGCACCAGGCGCCGCCGTCTCGGCCACCCCGCTCGTCTGGCTGACCGCCACCGCCGCCGCACTCGCTGCCACCGGACTCACCGGGCTGCGCCGCCGCGACGTGCCCGTCATCTGACCACAACGCCGGCCATGCCCGCACCGGCACCTGCCCGATGGCCTCGACTGCTCCGGATCCTGTGGGCAGATGGCCAAAGCGGACGAGCTTTAGTCTTGGCTGATTCACAAACCGAGTTAGATGTCCTTGCGATGTAGGCCACGTCAGTGGTACCGGGCATAAGGGCGACGTCGCCGGTGATGGAGCGCCCACCGGTGGCCTCGCGAGCCGAACCGAGTTCGGGCAATGAGATCCCTGTCCCGTGAGCTTTGGCCTGCCGAACGCTCGCAGATACGATACAGACCTCTTGTACGTGGTTTACATACAGACAGCATGAAGGACAAGGGACAGGATGGCTGACGCGGTCAAGACCAAGCAGGACCTACGCTCGGAGGCGACGCGCCAGCGGCTCACTGCCGCCGCCCGCGGCCTATTTGCGGAGCGCGGCTACGCCGGGGTAGGCACCCAGGAGATCGTTCAGGCTGCTGGCGTGACCCGGGGAGCGCTCTACCATCAATTCCGCGACAAGGCCGACCTGTTCGCTGCGGTTGCGGAGGCGATCCATGCCGAGATCGCCGACCGGATCAGCGCGGATGCCCAAGCGGCCGGCTCTGTGGACGCAGATCCAATCGCCGCGCTGCACGCGGGGTTGCGGCGGTTCCTAGAGGTGTGCGCCGACCCAGCTGTCGAACGGATCCTCCTGCTGGACGCCCCGGCCGTGCTCGGTTGGCAGGCATGGCGAGACATGGCCGAACGCTACGGGCTTGGCCTGCTCCAGCACGCGCTCCAGTCCGCGATCGACGCCGGTGCGATCACGCCCCAACCGGTCGTCCCCTTGTCCCACGCGCTCCTCGGCGCCCTTGCCGAGTGCGCGATGTACATCGCCCGCGCCGAGGCTCCCGACGCCGCCCGCCGCGAATGCATTGCAATCCTCCAACAGCTACTCGACGGCCTCACACCACGCGCCGTCCAACGCCATTAGAGCTTCTCGCAACCGGTCGAACGAGTTCGTGCGCTACCTGGGATCTGGGCTGCCTTTCGTGCATCTGGCGCGCCTATAACCGACTCTGGTCAGGCGCCCGGGATCCTCAACAGCAGTAGCTGACCACCCTCGCGCTTGTAGAGGAAGTCGGGCCCCGGCGGTGGGAGGTAGTCGGGGCCGTCGGCCGTATCGATGAACAACGAGTGCGCCTGCACGTCGACCAAGAACGCGCCCTCCCCGAAGACCGCCGAGGCGTCGACGATGCCGCTTGACTCCCAGGTGCCGCGGGCCGCGGTTGGGTCGGCGGACTGTACGACCTCTGCCACGACGGACAGCGAGCCGGTTGCCAGGTCGTAGCGCCAAATCCGGGCGTTGGTGGCATTGGGGAACGCCGGCGAGGTGGCGTTGTTGTGGCCGCCCGGGTCCTCCTGGATCAGCAGGCTGCCCGACGTCGTCTCCACGTTGTCGGGCTGGTGGATGACACCGACGTTGTTGTAACCACCGACGTCAGCATTGATAAGGATCGAGAGCTCACGCACGACCGTGGGGTCTTGCTCGTCGAGCACCATCTTGAAGAGTCGGCCGTTCGGGTACGGTCCGAGCGTCCCGGCGGGGCCTCGTCGGAGACGCCCGGTGGTGGCATCGGGCACCGCGCGCGGCTCACCCGTGTCCGCGAAGTAGACCACATTGTGATCGTTGCGGTCGTAGGCGATGTCCTCGATGCGGATGAACTGGAACACGTTGTTGGCATTTGACCAGGTCTCGAGGGCGGCCTGATCCCCGACCGCAACCTCGCGCGGGACGGGGACGAAGCGCCCGGACACCGTGTCCGAGCCGGTCAGGTCGCCGTAGTCGTTCACGGCCGGGTCGTTGCTAACGAACGCCCACAGAGCGCCCGCGTCATTGAGGACCCCCCTCGCGTTGCGGGCGGTATAGAGGTACATCTGCGACGAGGGTGCGCTGAACGTGTCGTCGCCGGAGAGGATGGCCACGCCCTTGTAGCCCGGCACCGGCACGGCATTCTCGTGGTTGAACCGGCCCATCCCGTAGATCGACGTGTACGTGCCCGCCTTCACGTTGTAGGCGACCACGACGCCGGCCTGCTCAGGGTTCGAGCCGTTGGCACCTGGTGCCGGTGCTACCGGCCACGCCTGGCCAGTCCGGTAGACGACGTCGCTGGTCTCCTCGTTCGTGAACAGGACGCGGTGCTCGAAGCCTTGCTCCTTGGTTGCCAAGAAGTTCGAGCAGAATCGTTGATAGTTGGCCGACGACGGGACGGCGAAGCTCCCCCCGAGCACACCGCCTGCTCTGGTGGACAACGTGAGCTTGCTGACCTGCGCATTGTCGAAGTCACTGAGCGAGTTGCCAGATGTCGGCGCCGCCGGCACGTACGGAAAGGGCACCAGCGAGGTCTCATGATTCACGAAGACATCGACGCGATGGCCGCGACGCTTGTCGATGGAGATTCCGTCCGGGATCGCCTCGAAGCGGAAACCAGTGGGCAAGGTGTCGCCGACGGTGAGCAACGGGCGGGCCGTCACTCCGGGCGCCGCACCGGCGAGCATCGCCGGCTGCTGCGTGATGAATCCATTCCGGTCCTTTGCAGCCGTCGATGTGGCACCCATCATGCTGACCGCGATTGCCATGCCGACGCTCACCGTTGCGGAGATGAACTTCCTCGACATCGGACCTTCCCACGGGCCAGTTCGCGGCCCTCGTGATACCTGGCCGTGCCTGGCAGCGTTCACCTTCCGCTGTACGGCATCAAGGGTCGAGCCCGACAGTCAGGTGTGTCACCAGCGGACGCTCCGCCCTCCAGTTTGGCCGGTGGCGGACGGCCGCGGCATCAGGTCCGGGCCAGGGCCGCGGTGAGGGTATCGCGCTTCCGCCGGGGCTGCCGAGCGGCGGCGCGAGCCAGGTGGAGGAAAGCCCGGGCGCGGGCGACGTCGGGTTCCGCGGGCGATGCCAGCACGGCGGCGGCGACCGGCCTGGCCGCGCGCAGCGCGTCGGCGAGCGGCTGGATCCGGGGTTCGGCGGCTGGTCCGTGTCGGTCGATCTGGCAACCCATATCGGCGAGCAGATCGTCCAGGGCGTCCCGCGACGGTGTTTCGCCGGACGCGGCGCGCGGGCGTTCCACCTCGCCGATCGCGGCGAGCAGCCAGCCGCGTTGCGGGGCATTGAGCCGCCGCAGGATCGAGGAGGCTCGTGGGTCGTCGCGGTGGTTGGGATCGGTCGGTTGCTCGCCGGTGGGCGGGGACGTCCGGCCGGACCGGCTCGCTTCGTTCCGTTCGCCGATGCCAAGCCCGGCGGCCGACAGCGAGTGCAGCACGCGGCCCAGCCGGCCGGCCTGGAGGTCGCGGACGCTCATCGGAGCACCGAGACCGGTCCGGTGGCGTGGGTCTGCAGACGGTCCCGCAGCTGGCGGCGGCCGTCGTACAGCCGTGCGGTCACCGTCGCGGTCGGCGTCGCGGTGATGGCCGCGATCTCGGCGTAGGCGTAGCCCTCCACGTCGGCCAGGTAAACCACGACCCGGACCTCGACGGGCAGCCGGCGGAGGGCGTGTTTGACATCCGCGTCCGGCACCCGGCGCAACGCCTCGATCAGCGCCGGCCCGGAACCGGGGGGCGGCACAGCCTCGGCGGGCGGGTCGGCCGGGACGGCTGCGGGCGGGGGCTCGGGGCGCAGCCTGCCGCGGTAGGCGCTGAGCAGGATGCGGTAGAGCCAGGCTTTCGGGTCCGCGCCGGCCGGGAGCAGGTGGAACGAGGCGTGGGCCGCGGTGAACGTCGCCTCGACCAGATCCTCGGCGGCGTCGCAGTCGACGGGCAGCAGCAGCGCCAGGCCGTACAGCCGATCCAGATGCGGCAGCACATCACGCTCGAAGCGGGCCGCCCGGCGCGCCTGCGGTTTACGACCAGCGTTCACCGCGTTCACTTGGTCGCCACTCCCCCGCCGGCGGCGCGGGCCAGCGCCTTGGCCCGACGTACATCCGGGTCATATGGGTCAACCGGAAGCACCTCCGACCCCGAACGCCCCCGCTGCACCGGCTTCTGCACACGGATCCGCTTCATGTCCCCTCCCCCGTGAGGGCCGACCGGGATGCCCTGGTGATGCAGCCGGACTCCTCGGCGCGAGACCGGACGACAGACCTCAACGGGCGGTACCACCCGTCGCCTAGCCATCCAGGAGCGCGCTCCCACCGTGGCGCCCCCGGCCGACGGCGCCGGGATGGAAAATCGATAACTGTCATAGCGCGCCTCGAAGTTGATACACGCTGTCTGTGCGTCCCGTGGTCCGCCGCGATTCCGCACGGTGCGGGCTGAGGACCGAGCCGCGCTGATCATCAGGACGAAGGCGGTAGGCCGCCGCCTCCTCACGCAGACCGACGGAGCGCTGCTCCGACACGAGCTTGGTGAAGTAGTCGCTGGTGACGGTCACTGCTGCCCTCCTCGAACGCCGTTCCTCGGATACGTTCGAGAGTGGTCCCTAAGGGATGCCGACCACATTGGGAGATCGCCCGATCTTTGGCGGCCGGGGGCCTTAGCTGAGCTGACCACGGCCCGCCCTCGCGGATAAGGCTTCGCGGGAACGTGCTTGAGGAGGACGGCGAAGCCCTCGAACAGCGGGCCTGTGCGGCCGGTTGAGCACCGAGGCCCGAGGCCAATCCTCCGGCTGCCACAGCGGCTGCTGATCTTCGCATGGCTGGTTTCCCACCCTCCGTACGTCACTGGTCGGGCGTAGCTACGACCGCGCTTCCCCACGTTTCTGGGCAGCTCCGCGACGGCGCAACCGTTTCAGTCGACGTTGAAACGAGCGACCGGGGTGGCGCCGGAAATCACCATCCTGGTCGGGCATGCGATGCGAATACTTAAGGCTTCGGTTCGGTGTTGACGATCCCGAAGCTGGCGCCGGCGTGGCGTACGGAACCGTTGGACGACGGTGGGTGTAACCGGAGTGGGCCAGGGCGAGTAGAAGGAGGAACGTATGTCCTTCGGCGCGAGGTTGATCCTTCGGCTGGGCGTCGGGGTAGCCGCTGTGGTCGTGGCCGGGTGCACGTCTGGCGGGGATGCCGATTCCGGGTCGGTGGCGGGGCCTCCCCCGCCGTCCACGCGGGTCTCGCCGGACTCTCGCGCGAGTTCTGAACCGTCGCCGACCATTTCCGGCTCCATCGACGTGTCTTCGCTGGCCGGCCGGATCGCCTTCTCGAATGGGACCGAGGACGTCTGGGTGGTCAACGCGGACGGGTCGGGGCTGCACCGGCTGACCAGCGATCCCGCGCACGACTTTGACCCCGCGTGGTCCCCGGACGGGACGACGCTGGCCTTCCGGTCCGAGCGGGACGGCAACACCGAGATCTACGTGATGAGCGCCCGTGGCTTCGGGCAGCACAACCTGAGCCGGGACCCGGCCGATGATTGGGGGCCGACCTGGTCCCCCGCCGGGCAGGTTCTGTGGAACTGTGCCCGCGGCGTGTCCTTCGGATTCCGGGCCTGCGTGGCAGACCCGGACGGGACCGGGCTCCATGTGATCCCCGCCGACGTCTATGTCGAGTACCCGGCCTGGTCCCCCGATGGAACTAAGATCGCGTTCATGTCGCAGGAGCCGGGCGCCTCCGGCACTGATCCCGACTACAACATTTACGTGACGAACGCGGACGGCACCGGGATCACCCGCCTCACCGATACCCCGGCGAGGATGGATTCCCGTCCTGGTCGCCGGACGGCCACCAGATCGCCTTCGCGTCCACCCGCGACGACTGCTCCAACACCGACCGTCCCGACTGCCTGACCACCGGCGACGTCGGGCCGTTCTTCGCCCTCTACCTCATGAACGCCGACGGCTCCGACCAGCACCGGCTCACCGACGCCTTCGCCCAGTTCGCCGACTGGTCCCCGGACGGCCAGTACCTGATCTTCGCCCCCGGCCTGAACGTGATCCGTCCGAACGGCGCCGGCCTGACCCCGCTGCAGCCGGGCGTGAGCGAGCCGCAGTTCCCCGACTGGACCGACTGGTGACGTAGCCAGCTTCTTCTCGGCTGCCGACTCAGGCTGAAAGCGAATTCCTAGGCCGTAAGGTCGCCAGCTCGAGCTCGGCGGCAAGGGCGAGGAGCCGAGCCTCACCGCCGGGCGGCGCGACGAGCTGGACGGCGGCCGGGAGGCCGGACGGGTGGTCGCCGACCGGGACGACCATGGCCGGCCAGCCGGCCAAGTTCCATGGGGCGGCCATCGGAGCATAGAGGTTGGCGAGGAAGTTGCGCATCCAGCCGCGCTCGTGCCAGTTCCGGGCGCGCGGCGCCGGCCACGCGAGTGCCGGGGTGAGCAGGACGTCGTGGTCCTGGAAAAACTGCCATGCCCGCGCGCGCCACCGCTCGCGTGGCTTCTCTTGTACGAGCCGCAGCCGCTGCGCGGTCCTCCCAACTGCGACGTGTCGGCGCGTTCGCGGAGCAAGGCGGCGATGGTCGAGCCCTTCAGCATCGAGTGCCGCGCCGGCGGTCCAATGGATAAGCGCGACCGAGGGCAGGCCGGCTCCATAACGAGGAGTTGCGACTGCGACATTGTGACCCGCGGCCGAGAGGATCTCCTTGGCGGTGTTCGTCGCGGCCTTGAAGTGTCGGTCGATCCGCAGCCCGACCACCGGCGACTTGGTCGAAACCGCGATTCGCATGCGTTCGGCCGAGTCCACTGTGGCGAGCTCGGGCCGGTCGGCGAGCACGGAAAGCATGAGCGCTGCGTCGGCCACCGTCCGAGCGAGCGGGCCGTTCTCGGCCATCCCGTACCAGTCGTTCACGCTCAGGCCGGAGGGCACGAGCCCGCGCCCCGGTTTGAGCCCGACGAGGCCGCAGTTGGCAGCCGGAATGCGGATCGACCCCATGCCGTCGTTCCCGAGCGCCAGCGGCACCATGCCGGCTGCCACCGCCGCGGCGCTGCCCCCGGAAGAGCCGCCCGCCACCCGGTCCGGGTCTCTCGGATTGCGGGTTATCCCGAAGGGGCCCTCCGTTGTCCCGAAGATCGTCAGCTCGGGTACGTTGGTGAGGCCGACGATGATCGCACCGGCGACCCGGAGCCGGCGAACGGCTTCGTGGTCCGCCGTCTCGGGAAGGTTGGACGTTGCCATCGAGCCGCGCCGCATCGCCTCTCCTGCGACGGCGACGTTGTCCTTGACGGCGACTGGCACGCCGGCAAGCGGCAGCTCGCTCAGGTCCGGCCGCCGGTCGAGTGCGTCGGCTTCGGAGCGCGCCTCCTGCATCCGGACGACCCGGAAGGCGCGCAGCTCACGGTCGCGCTCCGCGATCGCGGCGAGATGCTCGTCAAGCACAGCGCGCGCGGTCACTTTATGCCCCTGCACCGCCGCGGCGATTTGAGCCGCGCTTTGTCCCACCCATTCGCTCACGAGCTAAGCATGGCGGTCTGACCCACCGTCGCCAACCGCCATCGGCCAGCGGGTCGTGGTGATCAAGTTGACTGGGCCGAGTCGAGCTGGCGCTCGATTAGACGGCGCAGCTCGTGCAGGTCCGAGACGCAAAGGTGAGCCGACGGCACCTCGCGAACGGCGACGACGACGGCGCCGGCGGCGAGCCCGGCCTGGACGCCGGCGGGCGTGTCTTCGACGACCATGCACGCGCTCGCTGCCACGCCCAACCGCTCGGCAGCCAACAGGTAGCCCTCGGGGTCGGGCTTGCCGCGTCGGACAATTGTGGAAGTGATCAGGACGTCCGGGACCGGTATACCCGCGACGGACAGGCGTGCTCGGGCGAGGGTTTCGCCGGCCGAGGTCACGATCGCATGCGGCATATCCCATGAGCGGAGGGCGGCGAGCAGCTCGACAGCGCCGCAGGTCGGTCTGATGTCGTCGAGGTCGGCGAGCTCCCAAGCCAGCAACTCTCTGGCATCCGCGCGCTGCTCGGCAGGATCGAGCCAAGGCGCCAGGAGCGCCACAGACTCGGTAACTGGCCGACCGGGGATCACCCGGGCGACCTCGGCCAAGTGGACTCCGCGCATCCCGGCCCAGTGGGCCCAGGAGCGATCGACCGCTGCATCAGAGTCGACGAGCGTGCCGTCCATGTCGAGCAGGACGGCCGCGATGTGCGCGGTGAGTGCCGGGGTGGTCACGCGGCCTCCTTGCTGAGGTGTATTTGCTCGAACCGAGAGCATATACCGGTCGCTCTGTGCGACCATCTGATCCATGGCGGCGAAGACGGGACCGAGCACCGCGCGCGATCTCCGTCGGGCGAGCCTCCTGAGGATGCTGCGCGCTGTCCACGACGCGCCGGCCCCGCCCACCCGCGCCGCGGTCACCCGACAGGTCGGTGTCGGCCGGGGAACTGCAACCGTCCTGGTCGCCGACCTCAAGAATCGCGGGCTGCTCACCGAGGCGGACACCGAGGCCCGCAGCTCGGGGCCGGGTCGACCGACCGCTCAACTGGTTCCGCACCCCGAAGGGCCGGTCGTCGTTGCCGTCGCGATCAGTTACGACGGTTGGACCATGGACGTGGTCGAGATCGGCGGAAGCACACTGCACAGCATCGAGAGCAACCATGATCGACGGCGGAGCAGCGGCGCCCTTGCAACGATTGCCAAGGCGGTCCGATCGGCTGCTACCGAGCTGCCGGGCCGCACGCGAGCACTCACGGTCAGCGCGCCGGCCACGATTTATCGTGGCCGAATCGCGCAAGCATCCCTCATGGGCTGGGCGGACGTCGACGCCCTCACGCCGTTCGCGGACTTTGGCGTCCCGATGATGGCTGTGAATGACGCCACGGCTGCGGGTATCGGCGAGGCCCGCCGGGGAGCCGCCCGCGGCCAGGACGTCGTGCTGCATATACATGCCGACGCGGGCGTCGGCGGCGCACTGCTCATCAACGGGCGTCCGGCGCCCGACGCGCACGGGGCCGGCGGCGAGTTCGGTCACATGCCGCTGGGCAACGGCGGCGACCGCCGCTGCCACTGCGGCAGCCGGGGCTGCTGGGACCTCGACGTCGGGAATCTCGCCTTGGCCGGTATTGGCCGCGAGAAGCCGCGGCCCTCAATTCGCCGTGCCGCGGCGGAGGTTCTCGAGCGGGCGCGGCGGGGCGACTCGGATGCTGTTGCCCAGACGAGTGCCGTCTCGGCGGCGCTCGGTCGGGGCGTCGGCGCACTCGTCAACGGCGCCGACCCCGGCCTGGTGACGGTGTCTGGCACGGCGGCTACCCTCATCGAGTTGGCGCCGGGCGCGTTCCAGCGGGCGTACCTCTTCGCACTCATGCGGTTTCGCCGCAAGTCACCGCCGCCCGTGGTCCAAAGCAACCTCGGGGGCCGGGGCCAACGCGTCGGGACGGCGGAGCTCGCGTTCGACCTGCTGCTCACGGAGGCGCTTTTGCGCGACCCTAGTATGCCGGCATGATCACAAAGGCGCTGGCACGCAATGTCGTCGCCGTATGGGGCGACGACGGTGCTCGCTGGCTTGCTGACCTGCCGACCATCGTCGACGACGTGATTCGTGCGTGGGATCTCAGTCTTGGTGAGTCGTTCGAGATGTAGGAGCACACATGAAAGCGCCGGTAGCGGTGGCGCAGATCCCCGTCACCTGGGACACCGAACAGAACCTGTCGGCCATCGCGGGGGTCCTGGCCGACGCTCAGCCCGGCGAGATCGTCGTGCTCCCCGAAGGGGCCCTGTCCGGATACGGCCCTGACCTCTCGATTCTCGGCCGCCTCGACCCCACCGCGCTCGCCCACGCCACCGGCCGCCTCACCGAGTTGGTCCGCAAACAAGCCGTCCACCTGTTCTGCGGATCGCTGCTCTATGAGCATGGCACCTGGTCCAACGCCGCCCTCTACATCTCCCCCCACGGCACCCAATGGACCTACCGGAAGATCAACCTGGCGATGAATGAACGCGGGCGCCTGGAAGCCGGGTCCGAGCTTCCCACCCTCCGGCTCCACCTGGACGGCGGATCCCTCACCGTCGGCGTCCAGATCTGCCGCGAGATCCGCTTCCCCGAGCGGTGGCAGCACCTCGCGGCCGCCGGAGCACAGGCCTTCATCTACCTCACTCATGCTGCCAACCCCGCAGAACCCCCAGGAGTCTGGCGAAGCCATCTGATCAGCAGGGCAGCCGAGAACCAGCGGTTCGTGCTTGCCGCGAACGTCGCCGATCCTCACCAGCACTGCCCGACCGTGATCATCTCGCCCCGGGGTGAAGCTCTCGCGGAACTGAACCCTGCCGACACCGCCGTACTCAGAACCACCATCGATATCGAGGAGACCGCCGACTGGTACCTCAGCCAGCGCCGGCGAGACATCGTCAAGCTGACCTGCCGGGCGGCGGGGGAGTTTCCCGCGTACGTCGCCGGACAGGTACTGTCTGGCCGCGACCAGGGCACCGTCCGCCGGGTCGTCGTAGACCAGCTCGCCGATTCGGCCCGCGCGATCTGCTGGTCGACGCCCAGCAGGCGGGCGATCTGGTCCAGATCGGCGTGGCGGCGTTCTGCAAAGCAGATCGACACCGCCTCCGCGGCCGTGTCGGCGCCGGATGGGGTCCGGTGCGGGGCGACCACGCGTTGGGTGAAGATCGCGGCCTTGTCGATGCGACCGGTCTCCGGATCAACTGTTTGCCCACGAACGTCCTCCTCCTGCGATGGGACACCAAGCCCGACTAGCGCATCAGGAGGACGTTCCTACATGCCGCATCGACACGCAGAACGTCTTTGTATGCGGCTGGTGCTTCGCCTGTGGGCGGGCAGACAGATGGCCTTCGAAGGTGTCGACGGGGTTGGTGGCGGGCGAGGTCGGCTGGCGCGACCCTATGCGGTATGAGCGCGGCGACCCGTGGTCCGTTCCGTGTGGATCCGGCAAAGCGGGACAGCGTTCGGCGTTCTGCTACCTCACCAACTGGTCGGTGGTCGAACCCGCAGCTATTACGCGGTCCATCGGCCGGGGTCGCTCGCGTGGCCGACCTCGTGCACCACGGTCGGCTGGGCACACCGGGCGATGGGCGGCGGCTGCCCCGGTATCTGGCCGACCTGTCCACCAATGGCCGGGCGGCCACCGTGACCCGCCAGGACGGGAGGCTTGTCGTCTTCATGCCCTAGTTCGTCGGCATACCGGACGACGCCGTCGGCTACGTCTACTTCGACGGGGAGGCCGATGCTGATCTTCTGATCGACCTCTTCCGGGTATCCGGCTTACCTCGCCGAAGGGGAGCCGCTCGGCAACGGATGGTGGTACGTCTACTGACGGAACCGACTGGGAATCCGCCAAGGTCCTCGCGCGACCGGGTGTTGGCGACATGATCTGGCGTATTGCCAATCAAT
>JBKOZJ010000084.1:0-27334 GCA_046725875.1 Actinomycetota bacterium | reverse complement strand
CGGGCCCACTCGGCCTCCATCTTCTCGGCCACCATCTCGATCTCCCGCTGCGGATAGGACGGGTAGGCGGCGTTCTCGCGTTTGGTACGCAGCGACAGGAAATTCATCAGCGACCGGGCGTTGACCGTGACGTACATCGTCGAATAGGTCGTCAGCGGCAGCACGATCCGGGCGACTTCGCGCGCGATCCCGGCCTCCAGCATCTCCTGATAGGCCGAGTAGGCCTGCTCGCACACTCGCCTGGTCGCCTCCTCGACCAGCTTGTGCTGGTCAGGGGTGCCGTCGACGAAGTTGTAGTGGCCCGGCTTCCCCTCCTGGACGAGCCTCCGCTCCGCGGGTGGCACGTAGAAAACCGGCTGCAGCTCTCGGTAACGTCCGCTCTCCTCGTTGTACGAGGCGATTCGGTGCCTCATCATCTCGCGGAACACGAAGATCGGCGCTTGCACAAAGAACGTCATTGAGTTGTGCTCGAATGGGCTGCCATGCCGGCTTCGCATCAAATATCCGATTAGGCCCTTAGATGCGGACGCATCCGCCCGGGCATCCTCGAGCGACAGCTCTCCCTTGGTGGAGACCCGCGCGGCGAAGAGCACGTCCGCATCCTGGGCGCTCGTGCGCACAAGCTCGACCGTCACGTCGCCGCGGAACTCGATCTCGTAATTGGCCACTGGATCCACCTCCCCGCTCGATCGCGCCGGGCTTCGGCGCACGGCTTGCTCGGCTCGGCCCAATCTATTGGCCACGCCCGACAGATACGCGCACCGACGCGGCCCGGAGTCCGCCCTCGCTACCCGATCGACCAAATGCCACCGCGGTGTTGCCAGGAGCCCGGACCGGCAGATTCGCCAGGAGCGATAGGCGTCGACCTAGAGTCTCCATGATCGATCGCTCTCAGATGTTGATCGATCGCCGTGGCCGGCGAAGGCTACGCATCGGCGCACCTGGACCGACCAGGACTGATCACAAACCCGTAGGCGGCCGACCGCCAGCGGCGTCGCGCCGGAGGGACACAGGCGAGGCGCTGGTGAACGACCTCGCCCGTCGCGAGCGGCG
Source organism: Actinomycetota bacterium (assembly GCA_046725875.1). Lineage (GTDB taxonomy): Bacteria > Actinomycetota > Actinomycetes > JAKEEW01 > JAKEEW01 > JBKOZJ01. Next base: position 26,281 of record JBKOZJ010000084.1, on the reverse strand, counting down.
TCTGGTCGTCGCGCCGGGAGGATGTGGTTCTTCAGCAGCGTCCTACGCGTCATAGTCGAGGACGACCTCGTCGCTGATCGGGTGGGACTGGCAGGTGAGCACGTAGCCGTCGGCAAGCTCGTCGTCTTCTAGCGCGTAGTTCTGGTCCATCTGAACCTGGCCCTCGAGCAGCTTCGCCCGGCAGGTGCCGCATACGCCGTTCTTGCAGGCATACGGAGCATCACCGCGCGCCCGCAGCGCGGCATCGAGGATCGGTTCGGCGCCCGGGGACAGCTCGAAGGTCGTCCTCCTGCCGTCGAGGAGCACCGTGACCGAGGCGCCGGCGCCCGGCGGCTGGGCTTGGGGCGCGGGCGACACCGCGCGCACCGGCTCGCCCTCGACGTGGAACAGCTCGACATGAATGTGGGCCGGGTCTGCGCCGTGCTCGGTAAGCACCTTGCGCGCCGTTTCGACCATGTCGTACGGCCCGCAGAGGAACCACTCGTCCACCGTGTCGAGAGGCAGCAGGCTGTCGAGAAAGACCGTCAGCTTGTCCGCGTCGATTCGGCCATGCAACAGTTCGACCTCGGCCGCCTCCCGGGACAGCACATGGAACATGGCAACCCGCGCCGGATACGTGTTCTTGAGGTCTTCCAGCTCCTCCAGGAACATGACCGAGCTCGTCGTCCGGTTGCCGTACAGCAAGGTCACGGCGCTCTGTGGCTCGCGGTCGAGAATGGATGTGGCGATCGACAAGATCGGCGTGATGCCCGACCCAGCCGCGATCAACGCATAGTGCTTACCGTTTGCCCGGTCGAGCGGGGTGAAGAATCGGCCGGTGGGCGTCATGACGTCCAGGACCGACCCGACGGTGAGGTGCGAGTTGGCCCACTCGGAGAAGGCGCCGCCGGGCAGCCGCTTGACCCCGATCCGGAGAACGCCGGACCCAGCGGGACTGCAGATCGAGTAGTTCCGCCGCACCTCGGCACCGTCGATCCGGGCCCTGATCGTCAAGTGCTGCCCGTGTACGAAGTCGTACTCGTCTTCGAACTCGGGAGGCACCTCGAAGGTCACCGCGATCGCATCGTCGGTGAGCCGGTCGACGGCCGCCACCCGCAGCGGGTGGAAGACGGCATGGCGGCGCGGCCCGGGACGCGCGGCCGGCTGTGCTCCCCTTGGGGAGACGAAGTCCGGCGCTCCCCCAAGGCTCGGGCTCGGGACGGCCGCGGGCAGCGCGGACACTTCAGATCGCCTTGAAATGATCGAACGGTTCCCGGCACTGGGTGCACACGTAGATCGCTTTGCATGCGGTGGACCCGAACTTACTGACGAGACGGGTCTGCGGAGAAGCACAGCGCGGACACCGCGGCGAGATCGTGACGAGGACGCGACCCGGCCGATGCCGGACTCCCGAGGCCGGCCCCGGTGGCGAGATGCCGGCTTCGGCGAGCTTTCGGCGACCTTCTTCCGTGATCCAATCGGTGGTCCAGGCCGGGGCAAGAACCGTGCGGACCTCGGGGTCTTCGGCACCGGCGCCAGCGGCGGCGGCGCGCACATCGACCGCGATCGTCTCCATCGCGGGGCATCCCGAATAGGTAGGGGTGATCGTGACCACCGCCTGCCCGCCCGGCTCGATCGAAACGTTGCGGAGAATGCCCAGATCCTCGATCGTGACCATGGGAAGCTCGGGGTCGGGCACGGCGGCCACCGCGGACCGCACCCGAGCCAACTCTTCCGACGCCACCGTGGTCACCAGCGCGCTCCCGGATGTGAACGGTGCAGGTGTTGCATCTCCGCCAGGAGATAGCCAAAACCCTCGGTGTGGATGCCGCGGCGACCGCCCCCCGGTGCCGTCCAGGAGCCTTCCGGCACGCTCAACGCCGCCTCTTCCAGGACCGAGCCGACCGACTTGTTCCAGTCGTCGCGCAGCGCCCGAGGGTCGACCGCGATGCCCTCGACGACCAGGCGTTCCGCGAGCTGGTCGGTGTGGAAGAGCTCGCCCACGAACGGCCACATCCGGGCTACGCCGGCCTGCATCCGGCGGTGGCTCTCCTCGGTTCCATCACCCATCCGAACGGTCCACCCCGCTGCATGGTCCAGGTGATAGTCGACCTCTTTGACCGCCTTTTGGGCCACACCCGCGATGGTGGGGTCGGCCGAGCCGGCGAGCCGTTCATAGAGGAGCCGCTGATACGCCGAGAAGAACAGCTGCCGCGCGATGGTCTGGGCAAAGTCGCCGTTGGGCTGCTCGACGAGCTGGACATTCACGAAATCCCGCTCATCGCGCAGAAACGCGAGGTCGTCCTCGGTCCGGCCGGCACCCTCGAGCTTGCCGACGTAGGTCAGCAGCGCCCGCGCCTGCCCAAGCAGGTCAAGCGCCAGGTTCGTCAAGGCGACGTCCTCTTCGAGCTCCGGCGCCCCGGCGGCCCATTCACCCAGTCTCTGGGCGAGTACGAGGGCGTCGTCGCCCAGCCGCAGCCCATACTGGGCGACCGGCGGCAGCTCCGCGGTCGGCTGGCGGCTCACAGCTGCTCCACGCCCTCGGGGATCTCGTAGAACGTGGGGTGGCGGTAGACCTTGTCCCCCGCAGGCTCGAAGAACGGGTCCTTCTCCTGGGGGCTGGAGGCGGTAATCGTCGCGGCCTGGACGACCCAGATGGATACGCCCTCCTGGCGCCGCGTGTAGACATCGCGTGCCATCCGCAGCGCCATCTGCGCATCCGCTGCGTGCACGCTACCGACGTGGCTGTGCGACAGCCCCCGCTTGCTCCGTACAAAGACCTCCCACAGGGGCCACTCGCGGCGGCCGGCCAGGGAAGATACCTCCGCGTTCATGCGGCCACCCCGGCCCGGTCCCGCCGCTTGGCCGCATGAGCCAGCGCGGCCTCCCGGACCCAGCGGCCGTTCTCGTGCGCCGCTACCCGATGCTCCATCCGCTGCCGATTGCACGGACCGTCGCCCTTGACCACCTGCCAGAACTCGTCCCAGTCGATCGGCCCGAACTCGTAGTGACCGCGCTCCGGATTCCAGCGCAGATCCGGGTCGGGCAGCATCAGCTCGAGCACCTCGGCCTGCGGAACGACCATGTCGACGAACTTCTGGCGCAGCTCGTCATTGGAGTGACGTTTGATCTTCCACGCCATCGACTGCGCAGTGTGCTGGGACTCGTCGTCTGGCGGGCCGAACATCATCAGGCTCGGCCACCACCAGCGGTTGACCGCGTCCTGTGCCATGTCGCGCTGCTCCGGACTGCCGTGGGAGAGCGTGTAGAGGATCTCGTAGCCCTGCCGCTGATGGAACGACTCCTCTTTGCAAATCCGGATCATCGCCCGGGCATACGGACCATACGAGCAACGGCAGAGCGGGATTTGATTGGTGATCGCCGCGCCGTCCACCAGCCAGCCGATTGCGCCCATGTCCGCCCAGGTCAGGGTCGGGTAGTTGAAAATACTCGAATACTTCTGCTTGCCGGCGTGCAGTAGATCCATCAGCTCGTCCCTGGACACGCCCAGAGTCTCCGCCGCGCTGTAGAGGTAGAGGCCATGGCCGGCCTCGTCCTGGACCTTCGCCATCAGGATCGCCTTGCGCCGCAGGCTCGGCGCCCGGGTGATCCAGTTGCCCTCCGGCTGCATTCCGATGATCTCCGAGTGGGCATGTTGCGCGATCTGGCGGATCAGCGTCTTGCGGTATCCGTCCGGCATCCAGTCGCGCGGCTCGATCCGCTGGTCAGCCGCCACCATCTGGTCGAACTCGACCTGGAGATCGTCGTAGCTGGAAGCGCCGCTTGAGTCGGGTATGACGGCGCGAGCTTCCTCTGGGAGTCCGTACATGATCGCGCGTACACCTCCGGGCAGCAGCCAGCTGCCGGTAACCGACCGAACGTTCGGTTCGTAGCCTAATCGCGATCTGTCTGGCGGTCAACGTGGCCGACCCTAGGGTCAGCGAACAGCCGAAACCGTGCCCGTTGCGGCTGCCAAAGCGTTGTCCCGAACGGTCTTGTCGAGCATTGCGGCGCGACGCAGGGGGACGGTGAACAGGACGGTAACCAACACTCCGGTAAGGCCGGCGAGCGCGATCAGCGGGCGCGGCGGGAGCCACCTGAGCAAGGCGCCGCCGAGGAGGTAGCCAACCACGCTGCCGCCTTGCGCGAAAGCACCGAGCATCGACTACGCCCGACCACGAAGACCCGGGGCCACGCGCTGCGCGATGAGGACGGACACGGCCGTGTTCGTCGCGCCGTTCGTCATGCCGCCCACGAACCAGATCGGAAGGAGCCAGCCGGCAGCTGGGGCGGCGGACCCGAGGAGGACGGCAGCGCAGCTGCCTCCGAGCAGAACCAGCGTTCTGACGCCGAGCGCGCCGTCGTCGCGAGGCCGCCGCAGCCAGCGCGCGAGCACCCACGCACCGGTTAGCATCCCGCCGGTCCAGGCCGCCTCGACAAGGCCAAACGTTGTCGCTGAGGCTCCCAACGTCTCCCGCACGAAGAACACGACCACGACGTTGATCGCCGTTACCGATGCGACGACGGCGGCGAGCGCCAGCAGCAGGGAGCGCAACAGGCTGTCCCCGCGCACGCGCCACTGATCGGATCGACCCGGCGCCTTACGGGCTGGAGCGGGCGTTCCATCAGCGGATGCCCGGGCGGCCGCACCGGGGCGCCGCCGTGTCTGGATCAACAGGCCGGCTACCGTGATCGCGAGGTACGACGCCGCATCGACCAACAGAGCTGGCCGGCTCCCGAACCCACCAACCAGGACTCCAGCGAGCGCGGGGCCGAGCAGCAGGCCAACCGAGGACGCAGTCATGTTGACCGCGCTCGCCCGCGGCAGCTCGTCGCGGCGGACCATCTCGGGGATGAGTGCGGCGAAAGTCGGCGACGTGACCGCGAGCCCACAGGTGAGGACGGCAACGAGCGCGATCATTGTGGCCGGGCTGGTGGTGTATGCCAGCATTGCGCAGACCGTAGCCTGACCGACGCCTAGGGTAACGAGGAGCAGGCGACTATCCCACCTGTCGACGAGCCGACCAACCAGCGGCGCGAGGAGTACAAGTGGCAACGCCTCCCCATCAGGACGCCGGCAACCGCCATGCCCCCATGCCCAGCGGCCTGGAGCGTCAAGACGAGTACGGTCGCCGCGAGAAAGTCGCCACAGACCGACGCTCCGCGCGCTCCAGCGGCCAGGTAAACATCCCGCCAGCTAGATCTGAAGGACATTTTTCGAAGATAGCCCTTCAGGTCCTCTAACGCAACTGCCCCTTCCGCCTAGCTGACCAGCGCCCATCACGCCGCGAGGGTGCCGGGTTTGCAACTTCGAAGCCAGCCGACCAAAGCAGGTGAGTACGCGTGTACCGCTGATGCTTAATCCGGAAGGCTTCGGTACTGCACGGTCACCGGGCGCGCGCCCTCCGGCGCCTGCTCGCGACGATCGCGGCGCCGGTATCTGTGGAGAAGGTCCTGGACCGTCTCGTTGATCTTGCGCAGCTCGGCGGCGGTGACGAGGAGGCTGTGCTCGGAGATGACCGCGTTTTCGTACCACGCGGCCGGCTCGGTCTGGGCCCGGTCGAGCCAGCGCCTTACCTTCTCGTCCTCATTTTGGAGATAGACGTCGACCAGTGCGCGCTCCGCGGCTCGCGCCTCCTGCGAGGCGTTCTGGCCCGCCTCGACACGGTAGCTGCGCATCGGTGCTCGCCATACGCGTTCCCGCGCATCGCCACGGCTGGGAGCCTCCTCGACAAGTCCGAGCTTGGCCAGCGCGCGCAAGTGATAGCTGGTGGCGCTCGGGGACTGTCCGCTGGCAAGGGCGGACTCCGTCGCGGTGGCGCCTTCTGGGGTCCCCGCAAGGTACTCCAGGATTGCCAATCGGGCCGGATGCGCGAGCGCCCGCATCACCGCGGGATCGGTGATGCGGACCTCCTCGGTCGTCATGCCGCGGAGCATACGACGCGCCCCGCGCGACACGCTTTCCTCGGTCCCGCCGCCCTGCCGCCGCCCCGCGGGAGCGCCGTGCTGCAACACTGTGCAACGTGTCGACCAGCCGTGCCCCACGGACTCGGCGCACCGCAAGCGGCGAGCGCCGGGCCACGTATGACCGGGAGAGGCTGCGCGCCGTCGCGGCGCGGGTGTTCACCGAACGCGGCTATGACGGCACGAGCATGGAGCATCTCGCCGACGCGGCCGGCATTACAAAGTCGTCGATCTACCACCACGTGCCGGGCAAGGAGGCGCTGCTGCGGGCAGCACTCGACCGTGCCCTCGACGCGCTGTTCGCTGTCTGCGGCGAGCCCGAGTCGATCACGGGTCGCGCGATCGACCGGCTGCATCACGTGATCAGACGTTCGGTCGAGATCCTCGACGAGGAGCTGGTCTACGTGACGCTGCTCCTCCGTGTGCGGGGTAACACGGCGACGGAGCAGGACGCTCTCGAACGTCGCCGCACCTTCGACCGGTTCGTGACCAAGATCGTCTCGGAAGCCGGGCAAGACGGCGATCTCGCCCCGGGCGTCGATCCGGCCCTAACTACCCGGCTGATCTTTGGAATGATCAATTCGGTTACGGAGTGGTATCACCCGGGCGGGCCGGTGACCGCGACCGAGCTCGCTGATCGCATCACCGATCTTGTCCTATTCGGATGCCACACGCGGCCGCACCCGGCACCCGGGGGCGAGGGTTCGCCTGCTTAGCCGAGCCTGGCGAGCTTCTCGAGCAGCAGAGCCTCCGCAAGGCACGCCTTGGCGTACTCGCCAAGGTGCAGGCTCTCGTCGAAGCCATGCGCGCGGGAGTCCGGGTCCTCGACGCCGGTGACCAGAATGGGCGCACCGGGAAAGGCATCGGCGAACTCGGCGACGAACGGTATGGTGCCGCCGACACCGATGTCCACCGGCGGGTGTCCCCATGCCTCGGCGAAAGCCGAACGGGCCGCCTCGTAGACCGCGCCTTTCGCGTCGACCAGAAACGGCTCCCCGGAAGAGTTGGGAGTAACGGACACCTGAGCACCGAACGGCGCGTGCGCCACCAGGTGCTCGGTCAGCCGATCCATCGCCGACTTGGCGTCGTCGCCCGGTGCGATCCGGAGGCTGACCTTGGCCCGCGCCGACGCCAGCAGGGTGTTCGACGCGTCGGCGATGCGGGTCGTGTCGATGGCAAGCACGGACACTGCCGGCTTTGTCCACAGCCGGTCGACGATCGAGCCGGTGCCGATCAACTCAACCCCGTCTAGCACGCCCGCCTCGGCGCGGAGCCGCTCCTCCGGTAGGTCGAGCGCGGCAGCCGCGCGGCTCGCCAATCCCGCGATCGCCACATCGCCCGCATCATCATGCAGGGTCGCAAGGAGCCGGCAAAGCGCGGTCAGCGCATCCATCACCACACCCCCGTACATTCCGGAATGTACGGGGTGGTCGAGCACCTGCACCTCGACGAAGCAGTCCACCAGACCACGCAGAGAGGTGGTCAACGCCGGCACGCCAATGTCCCAGTTACCCGAGTCCGCCAGCACGATCGCGTCGGCGGCGAGTAGTTCCCGGTAGTGGTCAAGGAACCTGCCAAGGGTCGGCGAACCGATCTCCTCCTCGCCCTCGACGAAGACCGTCACGCCAACCGGTGGCTGCCCGTCAAACGCCCGCACAGCGGCGACGTGCGCCATGATGCCGGCCTTGTCGTCTGCTGCCCCACGTCCATAGAGCCGCCCACCGCGCTCTGTCGGCTCGAAGGCAGGTGACGCCCACCCGGCCGGGTCGCCTGGTGGCTCCACGTCGTGGTGCGCGTACAGCAGCACGGTCGGGCGCCCCGGCGGTGCCGGCGTCCGGCCGACGACCGCTGGTGGCCCGCCCTCCACCTGGAGAATTTGTATGTCGTCTAGCCCGCAATCACGCAGCAGCGACGCCACTGCCTCAGCAGAGGCACGCACGTGGTCCGCCGCCATGGGATCGGAGCTCACCGACGGAATCCGGACCAGTCGCTCGAGATCTTTCCGTACTGCTGGCAGCACGCGCTCGATCCCCACCCGCAAGTCAGCCATCATGCCGTCGAATCCTAGCCACCCCCGCGGAAACGCTTTGCTGCGCTCTGTTTCCGCAGGAGATCAGGCTGGGGATGCCGGCTGGGGTGTGTGGCGGCGCGACTGGACGATGCGGAACCGACCGGCCACGAATGCGCCATCGGTCAGTGCCGCGTTGCATGCCGGGTTGGCCCCGGTGCCGTGGAAGTCCGAGAACGCCGCCGACTGATTCACATAGACACCGCCCGTGAGGTTGCAGGACAGTGCTACCCCGGCGTCGATGGCGGCCTGCTCGGCCGCGGCGAGCACATGCGGAGATGTCGAGTAGACCGACGCCGTCAGCGCACCGTGCTCGGTCACCGTACGCCGGAAGATCTGCAGACTCTGCTCGGTCGAGTCGGTAGCAACGATGAACGAGATCGGACCGAAGTGCTCGCTCCCGTACACCTCCTCGTCTGGGGCCTCGAGCTGAACGATCAGCGGTGTACGCACCCTTGCCTGCGGGAAGGCGGGGTGACTCAGCGCTGCGGTCGGCCGCACGGCCTTGCCGAGCGTGGCGGCCCGCTCCAGCCGCTCCATCACCGCGTCGTTGACGATGGCACCCGTCAACTCGACCGCCCGCGCCGGGTCGCCGAGCAGCTCGTCGACGGCGGCGCGAATGCCGGCCGCCACCTCGTCGCAGCTCTTGTGCCCATCGTCGGTTTCGATCCCGTCCCGCGGAACCAGGATGTTCTGCGGCGTCGTACACATCTGCCCGGAGTAGAGGCTGAGTGAGAAAGCCAGGTTCGCCGTCATCCCACGGAAGTCGTCGGTGGAGTCGATGACGACCGTGTTGACGCCGGCCTTTTCGGTATAGACCTGCGCTTGCCGGGCGTGCTGCTCCAGCCAGTCGCCGTACTGCGTCGATCCGGTGAAGTCGATGATCTTCACGTCGTGATGGGTGGCGAGTACGGAGGCGAGGCCCTCGGTGTCGCGCTCGGCGGCGAGGCAGACGAGGTTGGGGTCGAAGCCTGCGTCGGCAAGCACCTCGCGGGCCACCGCGACCGTGATGGCGAGCGGCAGGACGGCGCGCGGGTGCGGCTTGACCACGACCGGGTTACCGGTAACCAGGCTCGCAAACAGGCCAGGATACGAGTTCCAGGTCGGGAAGGTGTTGCACCCGACGACCAGCGCGATTCCGCGCGGGACGACGTGGAACATCTTGCTCATCTGCAGCGGCTCGCGCTTGCCCTGCGGTTTCTCCCAATAGGCCGTCGGGGCGTGCCGGGTCATCTCGGCGTAGGCGTACGCGATCGCCTCGAGTGCGCGGTCCTGAGCATGCGGGCCGGCGGCCTGGAAAGCCATCACGAAGGGCTGACCGGTCGTATGCATGACCGCATTGGCCAGCTCGAAGCTGCGCTTGTTAATGCGATCGACGATCTCGATGCACACCGCCGCACGGGCGAGCGGCCCAGCGTCCCGCCAGGCAGGCGTCGCCGCGCGCATCGCGGCGAAGAGTTTCTCCACATCGCCGATATGGGGGTAGGTCACGCCGAGCTGCGCGTCGCCGCTCGGCCCGCCGGCATCGCCGAACGGCGAGCGCTCGGACCCCGCCGCACCGTCGGTCCCTGGGATATCCACGCCGGAAAACGGCTTGCCGAGCAGGGCTTTGTACGCCTCCAGGCCGTCAGCCGCCGCCGTCTCCCCGTAGACCCGGGGGCTTGGGGACTCGGGGTACGCGGAGAAGTAGCTGCGGTCATGGGCCGCCGCAACCGCCTTGTCGAGGGTGGGCTTGTGCCGCTCGATCAGCTCGTCGAGCACCGGGTTCGGCCTGGCTCCGCTCGCTGGCCGATCTTGTGCATAAGTCATGGCTTTCGGTCTCCCAGTCGACGGGGGGCGATGATCTGGTCGGCGTGCGCGCCGCGCAGCAGGACGAGAAGATCAGCGGTCTACTAACTCCGGCAATTATTGCTCAGACCGAACGTTCGGTCAGGCTGGTCCAGGTCCGTTCTGGAATGGCCGTCGGACCTGGAGCGTGGCCGACGTTTTAGGACGCAGCTGAACAACCTCCACCCTGCTGCGCGACGACCAGACGCCGCCCGGCCGCGTTCTCGGTCGCCCACGTAGCGCTGCTACTTTGGCCTCCCTGCGGCCTTGCCGGATCGACCTGCGGGGCCCCCGCGGAAACGCGCCGCTTTTCCGTGGGGTGAACACCTGGACGCCGCTCCCGACGGGCGAGGTTGTCCAGCCGCGTCCTAGGGTCGAGGCAGGAGAGGCGAAGGGGTAGCGGTGACCGGTACGTCGTTGGTCGTCGGCATCGTCGGCGCCGGGACGATGGGCGCCGGCATCGCGCAGGTGACCGCCGCGGGTGGTCACCGTACTCTCATCTTCGATGTCGAGCCGGGCCGGGCCGTCGCGGCACATGACGACGTGGCGGCGGCGCTCGCTCGCCTGGTCCAAAAAGGCCGGATGACCGCACCGGAGGCTGCGGCGGCGCGGGACCGTCTCACGCCGGTAGTCGCGCTCGCCGACCTCGCGCCGTGCGGGCTCGTGGTTGAGGCGATCGTGGAGTCCCTGGATGCGAAGCGTGCGGTCTTCGGCGAGGTGGCTAGGGTCCTCGCACCCGGAGCGATTCTTGCGACGAACACCTCGTCGATCTCGGTGGACGCGATCGCGAGGGCGGTTCCGGAGCCGGGTCGGGTCGTCGGCATGCACTTCTTCAACCCCGCACCGGTGATGGGCCTCGTCGAGGTCGTCGTCGGCAACGAAACCGACCCGCCCGTAGTCGATCGGGTAGTCAAGCTGGCCGAGTCTTGGGGGAAGGTCGCGGTGCGGGTCCGGTCGACGCCCGGCTTCGTCGTGAACCGGGTTGCGCGGCCGTTCTACGGCGAGGCGCACCGGGTGCTCGAGGAGGGCGCGACGGACGCGGCGACCATCGATGCCGTCATGCGCGAGGCGGGCGGCTTCCGGATGGGACCGCTCGAACTCACCGACCTGATCGGCCAGGACGTGAACCTCGCCGTCTCACAGTCGGTGTGGGAGGCGACGGCCTATGACCCTCGGTATGCGCCGTCGAGCTACCAGCGCGCGCTCGTCGAAGCCGGCCGGCTCGGCCGCAAGACCGGCCGTGGGATCTATTCGTACGGCGCGGGCGCAGGCCAGGATGTGCCCGCACCCAGGACAGCCGAGCCGACCCGGCCGCCGGCCTGGGTACGCGCCGGGCCGCGGATCGGTTTGCTGGCGGACCTCGTGCAGCGGGCCCGGACGAACGGCGTCGCGGTCGAGGATCTCGACGAGGCGACGGTCCGGCACGAGGAGGAGGATCTGGAAGCTGCATTGGACTTCCCCACCGCCACCGCTCGGCTCAGTTCGGGGCTCGCGGCGACCGGCTGGCCGGAGGAGAAGCCGGTCGTCATGCTGGACCTCGCTCTTGACTACGGCGGCGCGACCAGGATCGCGGTCGCGCCCGGGGCCGACTGCCCATCGGACGCGCTCGCCGACGTGGTCGGATTCCTTCAGGCGGCGGGCCTGGCCGTGAGTGTCGTGGCGGACACCCCGGGCCTGATTGTCATGCGGACGGTCGCGCGGCTGGTCAACGAGGCCGCGGACCTCGTCGGACGGGGCATCGCATCGGCGGCCGACATCGACCTGGCCATGCGGTACGGCGCGAATTACCCGATCGGTCCGCTCGAATGGGGTGACCGCCTCGGGTCCGCGCTGGTCAGCCTGACACTGGACAACCTCGAGGACTTCTACCGGGACGGGCGCTACCGCCCCGGACCGTTCCTGCGGCTATCCGCGCGAAGCGAGCAATCCCTTAGGACCGCCGGAGCCCAGGACAGTCCGGCTTCCGGCGGCGGGGGCATCCGGGCATGAGCGACCGTGGTCCCGAGGAGGTCGCCAAGCTGTCGGCGGCCGCGATGTACGGGGCCGACCGGGCGTCCCAGCTTCTCGACATCGAGATCACCGACGTGCTGCCCGGCCGGGCGACAGCCCGAATGCGGGTCACTCCGAGCATGATCAACGGGCATGACATCGCCCACGGTGGATACGTGTTTCTGCTCGCCGACACGGCGTTCGCGTTCGCCTGCAACTCCTATGGGCGGGTGTCCGTGGCCGCCAGTGCGGACATCGTTTTCGTTGCACCCGCCCGGCTCGGTGACGAGCTCACCGCTGAGGCGACCGAGCGGGTGCGGTATGGACGATCCGGGGTGTACGACGTAACGGTGCGCCGCCCCGACGGCGAGGTGGTCGCCGAGTTCCGCGGCCGAAGCCGATCGGTAAATGCCTCCCTGATCGACAGGGAAGGGCAGTCCTAGGTGCAGCATGCGGATATGCGGCAACCGGCAGAAGACGAAGGCCTGCCGCCAGCGCCGGCATGCGAGCGCGAACCGGGAGTGACGATTCGCCGGCAGACCCTCGCCGACGTGCCGGCGGTGACTAGGGTTCGGGCTACCGCATGGCGAGCAGCCTACGACGGCATCGTGCCCGACGATTTCCTTGCGGAGATGGAGCCGACGCCCGCCGTGATCGCGCGGGCCGAGGAGCAGTTCACGCAGCGTGGCCCGCACGTGCACAGCTTCGTCGCTGCTCATGCCGTCCCAGCAGATTCGTCCCGTCCGGCAACCCGAGCCGGCGGAGCGGTGATCGGTTTCGTCGTCGCCGGCCCGGACCGGGACATCGGCCCACCGGCCGGTGAGATCTGGGCGATCTACGTCAATCCCACGTCCTGGGGTGACGGAGTCGGCAAACTTCTGCTTGCCGCCGGTATCGGGGCGCTGCGTGCCACCGGCCGGGAGCCGATCAACCTGTGGGTGCTCGAGCAGAATCACCGGGCGCGCGGCTTCTACGAGCACGAGGGCTTCGTCCGTACTGGGGACCGTCGGGAGATCGTGCTTGGCGAACCCATTCCCGAGGTCCAATACGAGCTGCGCGCCGGTCGGTAAGGGCGCGTAGGGTGCGCCCATGAGTAATGGCTCGGATGACCTCGCTGCCCCCTTCACCGGTTTCCCCGATGCCGCGTTCGTGTTCTACGAGGGGCTCCAGGCGGACAACTCGAAGACGTACTGGACGGCCCACAAGGCGGACTACGAGGAACACGTCCGCGCGCCCATGCTCGCACTCGTTGGTGAGCTTGCCGTCGACTTTGGGCGTGCGCAGCTGTTCCGGCCCTATCGAGACGTGCGCTTCGCACGTGACAAGTCACCGTACAAGAACCATCAAGGTGCCTTTGCCGATGTAGTCCCGGGCGTTGGGTACTACGTCCACATCTCCGCCGACGGCATGCTGGCGGCGGCCGGTTTCCACAGCCATGGCGCAGACCAGCTCGAGCGATACCGGGCCGCGGTGGACGCCGACCGCACCGGGAAGAAGCTGCAGGAGATCGTTTCAGAGTTGAGAGACGCCGGCTTCGAGCTCGACGGTGACGCGCTGAAGACCCGACCCAAGGGCTACCCTGCTGATCATCCGCGCGTCGAGCTGCTTCGCTACCGCTCGCTTTATGCCGAGCGGTCGTGGCCGCCCGAGCCGTGGGTCCACACCACAGCCGCCGCCGATCGGGTACGGGAGACATGGTCGGCCGCGCGACCGCTGGTCGACTGGATCGCCGAGCACGTCGGCCCTACCCACGAGCCGGTCCGCCGCTGATCGCGGCTCTCAAGCGGGGTTAAACCGATCTCCGCCAGTTTTCGCGTACCGCTCGCAGCCTGTCCACGTATTCCATCGTTTGCTTGGCACCCGGGAAGCCATTGGTCAGCACGACCTCCAGCTCGGTTGCGCGCATCAGCATTGTCGGGACCGACACCCGGTCCGCGTCCAGCGCGAGCAAACCGAAGTAGACGGCCTGGTCAAGGTCGTGCCTGCGGGCGGCCACGGTGGCGAGCGTGCACCGGATCTCGGCGATCCGCATCGGGTGACGAGTCGCGCCATCCGGCCTCAGCTGGTGTACGAGCACCTGCCATGCACAGTCCTCCGCGGCCGTGTCGTCCCCAAGCCATAGGTACGCCGTGGCCGCATGCGCGGCGAGGGTCGCCTCATCCATTGCGAAGTGGTTCAGTTCGTCGAAGGGCCAGGACAACCGGTCGATGATCGCACGCGCACGCTCCAGCGCAGCCTCCGCCAGCCGCCGCTCCCGCAGCCGAGCCGCCGACTTCGCCTCGTGGAGGGCGAGCCTGGCGGCGGCCGAGGAGTTGCCGGCCAGCACCGCGCCCGCCTGTGCCGCCGCGAGCGCATCGCTGAACCGTCCCTCGGACAGCGCAAACCAGGTGCTCATTTCGTCTGCCCAGGCAGCCAGCTCGAAGTGGCCGGCTTGGGTGCCTAGCTCGCGTACGGCGGCCCGCTGAGTCTCGGCGCGCCGGCGCTGGCCGGCGTCGAAGAGCGCGCAGCCGAGCACGGCGGACAGCCACCCGCAGACGACAAGCAGCCGGCGGCGCTCGGGCGGGCGCATGGCGTCTTGGAGCAACCGGCCGACCAGCGCGAGCCGCTTCTGCGCGAGCCCAATGACCTCACGCACGGGCGCCTGTCCATACTCGCGGCAAAGATCGAGTACCGCAGACTCCAAGCTCTCGAGAGTTTCGGGACTAAGATCCAGCACCGGTCCGAACAGGGGCTCCGGCTGAGCCCGCCGAGCGGCGGCACCGCGATCGCCCGGTCGAGCAAACGGTATTCCTCCTTCGTCGGCGCCGGCGGCGGCAGACCCAGGCGCCAGCGTTCCGCGATGTTGTCGCATCGACGAGGTCGTTACATCGGGCGAACCCGCGATCGCCTCGGCTACTCGATCGGGCGGTTGGAAGCCGAGCTGCTCGATGGGCAGCCCAAGCAGCGCGCTCAGCACTCGGCGATAGGCGCTGCGCGGCCAATTGACCTCGCCACGCTCCCAGCGCGCGACCCTCCGCTCGTCGCACGCCAGGTTCTCGCCCATCGACTCGGCGAGCGTCCGAAGGGCCCGCGCGAACTCGCTGCGCGACTCGCTGCGCGCCTCGCGCAGCGCACGCAGGCGCAGATTAGGGGTGGTGGTACGCCTCGAGGCGTCCGGTGGCGCCATATGCCTTCCCCCGATGCCGTCGGGACCGGTCATGCCGGACCGTAAATCCGCGTGACCGCCCCTCGGCCGCGAAGGCGTTTAAGAGGGTAGTGAAGGACCCCGACAAGACCCCGGAAGGCCATGCAAAGGCCCACAGCAACCGCAGCGTGGCGGATCGATCCGCCGACCGAGGCTGAACCGCGGGTGGATTCCTTAGCCGAGGCCGAGGAAGGGTTCGAGGCCGACAGTGAGTCCAGGGGTGGAGCAGATACGCCGGATGCCGAGGAGTACGCCCGGCATGAAGGACGCGCGGTCAAGTGAGTCATGGCGGATGGTCAGGATCTCGCCGGCGCCGCCGAAGAGCACCTCTTGATGAGCGACCAGTCCGCGCAGGCGGACCGCGTGGACTGATACACCCGCGACATCGGCTCCGCGGGCACCGTGGAGCGCAGTCGTCGTCGCGTCCGGGATCTTTCCCAGACCGGCCTCCGCACGAGCCACGGCGATCAGGTCCGCGGTGCGCCGGGCGGTGCCGCTGGGCGCATCCACCTTGGTCGGGTGATGCAACTCGACGACCTCGGCCGATTCGAAGAAACGGGCGGCCTGGGTGGCGAACCTCATCATGAGCACCGCGCCGATGCTGAAATTCGGCGCCACGAGCACGCCGATGCCGGCCGCCCCGCCAAGCCAGCGGCGCACGGTCTCCAGCCGCCGGTCGTCGAATCCGGTCGTGCCGACGACAACATGGATGCGCTGCTCGATGCAGCTTTGGATGTTGTCCATGACCGCGTCGGGGTGAGTGAAGTCGACTGCGACCTCGGCGCCTGCCGCGGAGAGAGCATCGATCGGGTCGCCGACGTCGATGCGCGCCACGAGCGCGAGGTCGGCTGCCTCGTCGACGGCGCGGCACACCTCGCGACCCATCCGGCCAGCTGCGCCGAGCACTCCAACCCGGATCTCGTGCACGCTCGCACCCCTTCCGTGTCCGGCCGCGGCACGCAGCTTTCCGGAGGGCGAGTAAAGCAGAACGCTTTGCGGCTAGTGGCGAGCCGCCGTCACCCTCGATGTAGGCTCCGGATCTGCCGGTCTTGCCGAGCGACGCGCTGCAGTTGTATGTACAAGAACCCACGCAATCGATCCCGCGACGGCGAGGCCGAGCAGGAACCAGCCGACCGCGGCCGTCGGCACGCCGAACATTTTCAGCGCCGAGGCAGTGAGCACGACGGCGAGGAGGGATTTCACGATCCCGTCCGGCGCCCGGGATGACGTATGAGCCCCAACCCATACGCCGGGGATGGACCCGAGCAGGAGGGCGGCCGCGAGATCAAGATGGAAATCGCCGAAGAGCACGTGAGCGAGTGCTGCGGAAGCAACCAGCGGTATCGCCTGAACGATGTCGGTCCCGACCAGGCGCGCTGCGGACAGGGCGGGATACAGCGTCAGGAGCGCGACCACGACGAGCGAGCCCGAACCGACCGATGTCAGGCCGACGACCAGCCCGGCGACTGCTCCGACTATCACTGTGGCGCGCCGCCGCACGATGACACTCGGGGCGCTGTCGTGCTGCTGCGTCCCGCCTTCGCCGCGAGCCGATACGTAGGCTCGCGCAGCGATCCCGATAGCCGCTAGCAGCAGGGCGGCACCGAGGGCAAGCTTGATCACCTCTTGGATGGTGGTCGAGTCACCGAGCAAGAACCGGAGTATGAGCACGCCACCGAACGCCGCCGGGACCGATCCGACCATCAACCACTTCACGAGGTCGAGATGTACAGTTCCGCGGCGCAGGTGGACCGCACCGCCAACCGGCTTCATGAACGCGGTGACCACCAGGTCGTTCGAGACGGCGGCGAGCGGCTGGACGCCGAAGAACAGGACGAGCATCGGTGTCATGAGCGCGCCGCCGCCCATCCCGGTCATGCCCACGATCATTCCCACGATCGCGCCCCCGGCGACCAGCGTCCAGTCCATAAAACCCCTTGGCTAGGTCGACAACACCTCGGCTGCCTAGAGTGCCAGAAATCCGTGGGCTAGATGTGGCTATCGGCTTCTGAGGAAGCCGCGACGCTCATACACCAGGGCCACGATGGGTCAATCAGGCGGTCAGGGCGAACTGCTTGTCCTCGTCGAAGGGGCCGATCACGGCGAGCGTGGGCTCGGCGGCGAGAACCTCGCCGGCGATCTTGCGAATATCCTCGAGCGTAACGGCGCTTATCCGGGCGAGGATCTCCTCGATCGACAACAGCTCCCCGTACACGAGCTCGCTCTTGCCCAGGCGACTCATCCGCGAGCCGGTGTCCTCCAGGCCGAGAACGAGCGAACCGCGAAGCTGCCCGATCCCGCGGGCCAGCTCCTCCGGCGCGATTCCGCGCTCCGCGACGGAGGCGAGCTCGGCTCGGCAGATGTCGAGCACCTGGTCCACCTTCTTCGGCAGGCAGCCGGCGTAGACGCCGAACATTCCGAGGTCGGCGTAATGCGAGGCGAACGAGTAGACGGAGTATGCGAGGCCACGCTTCTCACGGATCTCCTGGAAGAGCCGTGAGCTCATGCCGCCACCGAGCGCGCTGTTGAGCACCCCAAGCGCGAAACGGCGGTCGTCCGTGCGGGCCACACCCGGCACGCCAAGGACGAGGTTGGCCTGCTCGGTGGGCCGGTTGACCACGGCGACGCCACCACGGGCCCGCAGATCTGTCTCACCGATGCGCGGACCGACCGGGCGATCTGTTTCCCCGACCGGCCGACTACCGCGGACGAATGCCTCGGCGACCAGCCGGACGACCTCGTCGTGATCGAGGTTGCCCGCGGCCGCGACGACGGTGCGGGCGGGGGAGTACTCCCGCTGGTAGTAGCCGGCTATCGCATCCCGTTCCAGCGACTCGATCGAGGCGACGGTGCCGAGGATCGGCCGTCCAAGTGGAGAGTCACCGAGCAGCGCCGATGCGAAGGTGTCGTGCACAAGGTCGCCCGGGTCGTCGTCGTGCATCGCGATCTCTTCGAGGATCACGCCGCGCTCGCTGTCGACATCCGGTGGCTGGATGAGCGCCGAGGTGACCATGTCGCAAACCACGTCGATGGCAAGCGGCAGATCGGTGTCGAGCACCCGCGCGTAGTAGCAGGTGTACTCCTTCGCGGTGAACGCGTTCATCTCGCCGCCGACCGCATCGATGGCCGCGGAGATCTCGAGCGCGTTCCGCCGCTCGGTGCCCTTGAAGAGCAGGTGCTCCAGATAGTGAGTGGCGCCGGCCAGGGCGGGCACTTCGTCGCGCGAGCCGACGCCAACCCACACGCCGAAGGTAGCCGCTCGAACCGTAGGCACAGCCTCCGTGACAATGCTCAGTCCGCCAGGAAGGACTGTGCGGCGAACGACGCCGCCCCCACCGTCACTCCCGGGATACAGCGTGATGGTGGTTCCTGGCTCCTGGTCGCGGGCGAACATCAAGCCTTGCCCGCCTCGTCCTCGAGTACCGGCACCAGGGACAGCTTGCCGCGCGGGTCGATCTCGGCGATCTCTACTTGGATCTTCTGCCCGACCTTGACCACGTCGTCGACGTTCTCCACCCGCTTGCCGCCGCCGAGCTTGCGCAGCTGCGAGATGTGCAGGAGCCCGTCTTTGCCGGGGAGGAGCGAGATGAACGCGCCGAAGTTCGTGGTCTTCACGACCGTGCCCACGTAGCGCTCGCCGACCTGCGGCTGGTGGGGGTTGGCGATGGTGTTGACCTGGATCCGCGCGGCCTCGGCGGAGGGGCCGTCGGTCGCGCCGATGTAGATCGTGCCGTCGTCCTCGATAGTGATCTCTGCGCCGGTGTCGTCCTGGATCTGATTGATGACCTTTCCCTTGGGGCCGATCACCTCACCGATCTTGTCGACCGGAACCTTGAGGGTGATGATCCGCGGTGCGTAGGGGCTCATCTCGGCGGGCCGGTCGATGGCCTCCTCCATGACGTCAAGGATGTGCAGCCTGGCCTCGCGAGCCTGCTTAAGCGCGCCCGCGAGCACCGAGGCGGGAACGCCGTCGAGCTTGGTGTCGAGCTGGAGGGCGGTGACGAATTCCCGGGTACCGGCGACTTTGAAGTCCATGTCGCCGAAGGCGTCCTCGGCGCCCAGGATGTCCGTGAGGGTCGCGTACTCGCCGTTCTCGAAGATGAGGCCCATCGCGATGCCCGCCACGGACGCCTTCAACGGCACGCCGGCGTTGAGCAACGCTAGGGTGCTCGCGCACACCGAACCCATCGAGGTCGAGCCGTTCGATCCGATTGCCTCGGACACCTGGCGGATCGCGTACGGGAACTCTTCTCGGCTCGGGAGCACCGGGACGAGGGCCCGCTCCGCGAGGGCACCATGGCCGATCTCCCGGCGCTTAGGTGCGCCCACCCGGCCGGTCTCGCCGACGGAGTACGGCGGCATGTTGTAGTTGTGCATGTAACGCTTCGTGCGCTCCGGCGCCAGCGTGTCCAGGGTCTGCTCCATGCGCAGCATGTTCAGCGTGGTCACACCGAGGATCTGGGTCTCGCCGCGCTCGAAGAGCGCGGAGCCATGCACCCGCGGAACCACCCCAACCTGGGCAGACAACCGACGGATGTCGGTGACGCCCCGGCCGTCGATGCGGATCTTGTCGCGGACGACGCGCTCTCGCACAAGCTTCTTCGTGAGCGCACGGAAGGCACCGCCGATCTCCTTTTCGCGCCCCTCGAACTGGGCACCGATCTTCTCTGTGGCGAGAGTCTTGATCCGATCGAGCTCGGCCTCGCGCTCCTGCTTGCCCGCGATGGTCAGGGCCTGCTCGAGCTCGTCACGCACGGCCGCCGAGACCGCCTCCAGCACATCGTCCTGATACTCCAGGAAGACCGGAAATTCGGCGACCGGCTTCGCGGCCCGGGCGGCGAGTTCGGACTGTGCCGCACACAGCGTCTTGATGAACGGCTTGGCGGCTTCGAGCCCCTCGGCCACGACCTCCTCGGTGGACGCGGTGGCGCCGGAAGCCACCAGGGCCAGAGTCTCGGCCGTCGCCTCCGCCTCGACCATCATGATCGCAACGTCGCCGTCCTCGAGCACCCGGCCGGCGACGACCATGTCGAAGACGGCCCGCTCCAGTTCACTGTGGGTGGGGAACGCGACCCACTGGTTGTCGATCAAAGCCACCCGGACGCCGCCGATCGGCCCGGCAAACGGCACGCCGGCCAGCAGGGTGGACATCGAGGCCGCGTTGATCGCAACGACGTCGTAGAGATGCTCCGGGCTCAGCGTGAGGACCGTCTCGACGATCTGGATCTCGTTTCGCAGCCCCTTGATGAAGGACGGCCGCAGCGGCCGGTCGATTAGCCGGGCGGTCAGGATCGCGTCCTCGCTCGGCCGGCCCTCCCGCCGGAAGAACGAGCCGGGGATCCGCCCGGCCGCGTACATACGCTCCTCGACGTCGACCGTCAGGGGGAAGAAGTCGAACTGCTCCTTCGGCTGTTTGGAAACCGTGGTGGCCGACAGGACCATCGTGTCCCCGTCGAGATAGGCGACGGCCGATCCCGCCGCCTGACGCGCCAAGCGCCCGGTCTCGAACCGGACGGTGCGCCTGCCGAAGGAACCGTTGTCGACGACTGCCTCGGCGGATTGAATGTCGGGACCCTGCACGGGTCACCCTCCTTCGTACGCGCGGAGAGGGTCGGCGGGGGCCCGAGCACGCCGCGGCAGCGGCCGGTCTTCGATCGAAGCGCCCGGATATGATCATCAAGATCCGTCCGGGAGCCACTACCGAGGACCGGTCATTCGGGTGCGCGGTCCCTGGGTGCCGACCCGCTTCGCATGGTCGGAACTTCCAGTATCTAGTTGTTACCTATCAAGTAATCTAGCCGGTCAGCGACGCAGGCCGAGCTTCTCGATCAGCGCGCGGTAGCGGGTGATGTCCTTCCTCGCAAGGTATTGCAGCAGCCGGCGGCGGCGGCCGACGAGCAGGAGCAGCCCGCGACGGCTGTGGTGGTCGTGCTTGTGCACCTTGAGGTGCTCGGTCAGGTCGTTGATCCGGCGGGTGAGCAGTGCCACCTGGGCTTCCGGGGAGCCCGTGTCGCCTTCGGTGCTGCCATGCTCGGCGAGGATCTGCTTCTTCGTCGCGCTGTCAAGCGCCATGGTTTCGCTCCCTGTTGGGGCTCAGGTGAGGTCCTGCGGTAGTCGTCACGCAGGTACGGCAAGCTCACGGCCGAGATATCGGCTCGCGCAACCGTATCATCTGATCATCGTCAGTCCCCAATCCCGGCGCTCCCAGCGGACGACTCTGGCGAGGCGTGCGTCGCTGCCCGAGAGAGAATCTGCCGGGTGGCGGCGACGTCGGCGTGCATCTGCGCGACCAGTGCATCGACCGACTCGAACTTGATCGTGTCGCGGAGTCGTTCGACGAAGTCGACCGCGACCTCTTCGCCGTGGAGCTCGAGGTCGGTGCGGTCGAGCGCGTGCGCCTCCACCCGCCGTTCGGTTCCGTCGAACGTCGGGTTCGTGCCAATGGAGATCGCCGCGGGAAGCCGGCCAGCAGTGGCCCCTCGGGTGACCAGCCAGCCCGCGTAGACTCCGTCGGCCGGGATGGCGGCGTTGGGGACGGTTTTGAGGTTCGCCGTCGGGAAGCCCAGCTCCCGGCCCCGGCGGTCGCCCTCGACCACAAGTCCTTCGACCTGGTGTGGGCGACCGAGCGCCCGCACCGCCGCCGCAACGTCGCCACGCTCGACCAGCTCCCTGACGTACGTGGAGGACACCGCATGGGCGTCCGCCGCCACGAGGTCAAAGACCTCGAGCGAGAAGCCGTATTCGGCGCCCAACTGCTCGAGCAGCGTTACGTCGCCGGCGGCCCGGTGGCCGTACCTGAAATTCGTCCCGACCACCACCGCCGCGGCATGCAAACCCTCGACCAGGTACGCCACGACAAAGTCGCGCGGGGGCTGGAGGGACAGCTCGTGGGTGAAGGCCACGACGAGCACGGCGTCGGCCCCGGCCTCGCCAAGGAGCTCAACCCTGCGATCGACACTTGTCAGGACCGGCGCATGCAAGCCGGGGCGGACGATCTCCACCGGGTTGGGGTCGAAGGTCACCACCACGACCGGCAGCCCCAGCTCGCGGGCGCGCTCCGCCGCCCGGCCGACCACACGCTGGTGGCCGCGGTGCACGCCATCGAACACACCCACGGTCACCACCGAGCGTCCCCAGTCCTCTGGGACTTGGCCGAGCCCCTCCCAGCGCAGCACTCGCCCTCCTCGACGATGGCCATGGCAGATGCCGTCAAGCCTCGCACGCCACGAAGAGGCAGGATGCCACTGGCCGCGATCTGGTTACTCGCCCTGGCCGGCGAAGACTGCGACTGGTTTGGCGGTCGGGCCATGGTCCTCGAGCAGCGCGAGGAAGTCGCCATCTGGGCCGAATGCGGCGTAGGTCCCGGCCACCCCCGCCGCGGGCAACCGACCGCCGTGCGCTACCCGTACTGCGTCCGCCTGGTCGACATCGCGCCGCGGGAAGGCGGCCGCAGCAGCCTCGGCGAGCGGCAGCAGAGCAAGCTCTACGGCGAGCTGATCGAGGGTCCGCGCTATCTCGAGGCTGTACGGGCCCGCCCGGGTGCGCCGCAATGCGACCAGATGTCCGCCTACGCCTAGCTGTGCCCCGAGATCTCGGGCCAAGGCCCGGACATACGTGCCGGAGGAACAGACCACGGATACGTCGACGTCGACCGTCTCCTCGGGGTCAGACCGTCGCCGGTCCGCGCGGTTGAACCGGCGGACGGCGTGGATCTTGAATGCGTACACGGTCACGGGTCGAGCGGCCAGCGCGACCGCCTCGCCGGACCGTACTCGTTCATAAGACCGCCGCCCGCCGATCTTCACCGCGGACACCGCCGATGGGACCTGCTCGATCCGTCCGGTCAGCGACTGGACGGCCGCCCGGATGTGCTCGTCCGTTACGCCGGCGGTCGACGCGGTCGCCGTCACCTGGCCCTCGGCGTCATCGGTGAGAGTCGCGACGCCCAGCCTGATGGTCGCCTCGTACGCCTTCTCGGTCACCGCAAGGTGGCCGAGAAGGCGCGTCGCGCGCTCGACGCCGACCACGAGCACGCCGGTCGCCATCGGATCCAATGTCCCGGCGTGGCCGACGCGGCGGGTGCCGGCGAGCCGGCGGATCCGGGCAACAACATCGTGGGAGGTCCAGCCAGCGGGCTTGTCCACGATAGCGAGTCCGGACCGGGGCTCCCGCCGAGACGTCCGGGCCGTCATGGTCGGGCCCCAATCATGGCTGAGCGCGATCCTCGCTGATGTCCGCGGCCCGAGTGGGCGGCCCCGCAGCGCCATCGGCATCCGCTTCCGCCGCCTCCGCCCGGTCGGGCTTATACGGATCGGCGCCGCCCGCGTACTCGGCATCTGCGGCGGCTGTTCGTACCTCGGCATCCGCGGCTGCCGCCTGTCGCAGCAGGTCCTCGATGTGTCGCGCATTGCCGGGCACGGCATCCGCAACAAAGCTGAGCGACGGGGTGAACCTGACCCCGGTCTGCCGTCCCACTTCGGTGCGCAGGATGCCCTTGGCACTCTCCAGCGCGGCCGCGGTGTCGGCCCGCTCGGCGTCGCTGCCGAGCACCGTATAGAAGACGGTGGCCTCCCGCAGGTCGTTCGTGATCCTCGCGTCGGTGATCGTTACGAAGGCAAGCCGCGGATCCTTGATCCGCTTCTCGATCGTCTCGGCCACCACCACCCGGATCCGGTCGGCGAGCTTGCGCGCACGGACCTGATGGGGCATGGAACGCCTGGTTCGGGGAGTCATTGATCCTCCTCGTTGCTCAGCCGCCGCCGCGCGGACAGCAGCTCGACTTCGGGGCGGCCGGCGATCAGCCGCTC
The DNA here is from genome assembly GCA_046725875.1 of Actinomycetota bacterium. GTDB lineage: Bacteria > Actinomycetota > Actinomycetes > JAKEEW01 > JAKEEW01 > JBKOZJ01. The sequence continues at coordinate 2,463 of JBKOZJ010000084.1, read as the reverse complement.
GCAGGCGTCGAGAACTTCCCTGCAGTGCCCGGCCTCGCCCGATACGACCGCCACACCGATGAGCGCCCGCCGGTAGAGCTGCTGGTAGTCGACCTCGGCGGCGGAGACGGCGAACCGGCGCTGCAGCTCGGCCACAACGGGTCGGACGACCGAGCGCTTCTCCTTCAGCGACCGTACGTCACCGAGGAGCAGATCCAGTGACAGGCTGCCGACGTACATGTGGTCCCGCACCTTCCTGCGGCGGCGCCCGGGCGCTGATCGCATGAGGGGCACCCGGACTCGAACCTACCGAGTAAAGGTGCCCCTCATGAACAACCGACCCGCGCCTGGGACGGTCCCGGTGAGTCACCAACGGCGATCAGCCGTGCGGCGGCCCCCGCGAAGTTTTGGAGCGAAGCAATCAAACTTCACGGGGTGCCTAGGCGCGGGGCTTCTCCCGCATCTCAAAGGTCTCGATCAGGTCGTCGACCTTGATGTCGTTGAAGCCGCCGAGACCGATACCGCACTCGAAGCCCTCCCTGACCTCGGTGACGTCGTCCTTGAACCGGCGCAGCGATTCGACCGTGAGGTTGTCCGCCGCAACCGCCCCGTCGCGGATGAGCCTGGCCTTGCTGTTTCTGGTGATCGTGCCGGACCGGACGATGCAGCCGGCGACGTTGCCCACCCGCGGCACCCGGAAGACCTCGCGGATCTCCGCGGTGCCGAGCTGGACCTCCTCGTACTCGGCCTTGAGCATGCCCTTGAGCGCAGCCTCGATCTCGTCGATCGCCTGGTAGATGATCGAGTAGTAGCGGATGTCGACGCCCTCGCGAGCGGCGAGCTCACCGACCTTGCCCTCCGCCCGAACGTTGAAGCCGATGATCACGGCACCGGACGTCATCGCAAGGTTGACGTCGTTCTGGTTGATCGCTCCGACGCCCCGGTGTAGGACCCGGATCCCGACCCCCTCGCCGACGTCAATCTTGAGGAGCGCATCCTCCAGGGCTTCCACCGAGCCGGACATGTCGCCCTTGATGATGAGCAGCAGCTCCTCCTGCTCGCCCGCCTTGATCGCCGCCTCGATGTCCTCCAGCGAGACGCGGCGCCGGACCTGAGCGAACTGCGCGTTCCGCTCCCGGGTCTGCCTGCGCTCGGCGATCTGTCGGGCTACTCGGTCCTCTGGTACGACCAGGAAGGTGTCGCCCGCGCTCGGCACCGAGGTGAAGCCGAGCACCTGCACCGGACGGGATGGGCTCGCCTCCTCCAGCCCGTTGCCGTTCTCGTCGAGCATCGCCCGGACCCGGCCGAACGCGTCACCGGCGACGATCGGGTCGCCAACCCGCAGTGTGCCGCGCTGAACCAAAACGGTCGCGATCGGGCCGCGACCGCGGTCCAGGTGTGCCTCGATGGCCACACCCTGCGCGTCCTGGTTCGGGTTGGCGCGCAAGTCGAGTGCCGCATCCGCCGTGAGCAGGATCGCCTCGAGCAGGTCCTCGATCCCGGTCCCCTCGCGGGCGGAGACGTCGACGAACATCGTGTCGCCGCCGTACTCCTCGGGCACCAGGCCGTATTCGCTGAGCTGGCCACGCACCTTCGCCGGATCGGCGCCCGGCTTGTCGATCTTGTTGACCGCGACCACCACGGGGACGTCGGCCGCCTTTGCGTGGTTGAGCGCCTCGATCGTCTGCGGCATCACGCCGTCGTCGGCCGCGACCACCAGAACGGCGATGTCGGTTGATTGGGCACCGCGCGCCCGCATGGCCGTGAATGCCTCGTGGCCGGGGGTGTCGATGAAGGTGATCGCCCGGTTGTCGGGCCCGGCGTGGACCTGGTAGGCGCCGATGTGCTGGGTGATGCCACCGGCCTCGCCCTCGGCGACGTTGGTTTGCCTAATCGCATCGAGCAGCTTGGTCTTGCCATGGTCGACATGGCCCATGACCGTGACGACCGGCGGGCGGACCTCGAGGTCGGCGTCCACGCCGACGTCCTCCCCGAAGTCGAGGTTGAACGATTCCAGCAGCTCGCGGTCCTCGTCCTCCGGACTGACGATCTCGACGTTGTAGTTGAGCTCCTCGCCCAACAGCCTCAGCGTGTCGTCGCTCACCGACTGGGTGGCCGTGACCATTTCGCCGAGATGGAACAGCGCCTGCACAAGCGACGCCGGGTTGGCCCCGATCCGCTCGGCGAAGTCACTCAGCGAGGAGCCCCGCGGCATCCGGAGAGTCTGGCCCTGGCCACGCGGCAACGTGATGCCGCCGATGGCCGGTGCCTGCATGTTGTCGAACTCTTGCCGGCGCTGCTTCTTGGATTTGCGGCCTCGGGTCGGACGGGCACCGCCAGGACGGCCAAAGGCGCCCGCGGTGCCGCCACCGCGGCCCCGGCCACCAGGTGCCGGACGACCGCCGAGAGCGCCTGGGCCGGTCGGTCCGCGACCGCCGGCGCCGGGTCGACTGGGCGCGCCGACGCGCCCGCCCGCACCACGAC
>JBKOZJ010000083.1:0-20657 GCA_046725875.1 Actinomycetota bacterium | reverse complement strand
ATGAGGAGCAATCCCCCGGGCTCCGCGTCGTACCCAAGCCCGGCGGCGGCTCGCCGGCTCGGTCGAAGTCATACCAATATGCGGGCAGTGGCCGCGCGATCCCCCCGCGCGCTGACCGAGGCATCCGCGCTGTCGCCGGTCAACCCTCCGGCGGAGCCCGCTCGCAGGCCCGCGGAGCGGGCCTGCGAGCCGTACGGAGTGTGCCATACCTCATGTTCGGGGCATACCCCAACGGGAGGTATAAATCTCCCCAGACTTCATCTGAACAGATCAGCCGCTTGAGCGGCGCCTACCGGTTGCCGGCATAGCGCCGGGGTTGGGACGAGGGTGGGGATGGGAAGCGGGGCGGAGACGTCTAAAGAGCCGGACCGAGCCGACGCTGGGACCAGCGGGTCCGGCGGTGGCGGCTCGGTCGCCGCAGCGCCGCGGCGCACGGCCCTCAGTCGTTTGCGTATCAGGCTGACCTGGCTCGCGGTCGCCGTACTCGCCGTCGTAGCCGTTCTGCGCTGGGGCCAAAATTACTCGCCAACTCCTGCGTGGTCGGTACGCGATGCCGCCACGCGCTACACGCCGAATCAGCTAGCGGATGCCCGCCTGTGGTTGACATATGGTTCGGTGCCCGCCGCCAGCACCCGTTGGGCGGACATGGCCGGGCAAGCGCTGCTCGACATTCGTGCGCTGACCAAGCCGAACGGTGCGACCATCGCGGCCAACTACGGTCCGTGGCGCAACGTCTGGCCTCGCGACGCCGCGTGGGTGGCGGCGGCATTCTGCGTGACTGGTCACCAGGCCGAGGCGGCCAGCGTGCTCGGATTCTTGGCGCAAACGCAGCATGACGACGGCACCTGGTCCGCCCGCTATCACCTCCACGGTGAGCCGGTCCGCGAGCGCCGCAAGCCACAACTCGACGCGACCGGCTGGGTGCCGTGGGCCGTTGGCCTGTGCGCGGGGCAACCGGATGGTCCCGCCGTGCCCGGCCTGTGGCCCATGGTGCGCGGTGCCGCCGATGCTGCCGCACGGTCCCTTGGCCGCGACGGTTTGCCTGGCAAATCCCCCGACTATTGGGAGAAGGGCAGCGCAGTGACGCTGGGCACCGCGGCGCCGCTGCTTGCCGGGCTCCGCATCGCGACCGAATTGGCTGGCCGGTTGGGCTACCCAGCGGATGCCGACCGCTGGTCCGCCGCCGCCGACCGGTTGGCGGCGGCCGTCGACGCGAGCTTCGGTGCGACGGGCTACCAGCGGCAGCCCAAGCGTGGCAGCGGTGCCGACGCGGCCGTCGCGTTCCTCGCCCCGCCGTTCGCGCCCTTCGACACCGCGACCGAAGCTGTCGTACGGGACACGGCGGCGCGGTTGGCCGTACCCAACGGCGGTATCCGGCCCGGCGAGAAGTGGGGCGGTGACCCGAACGAGGCGTGGACGCCCGAGACCGCGCTCTTCGCGCTCGCATTCGCCGCGTCCGGCGACCCGGCCGATCGGATCGAAGCGGAACGTCTGCTTGACTGGCTCGACCAACACCGCACCACGACCGGCTCGCTCCCAGAACGTGTCTCACGATTCGACCATCCGGTGTCGGTTGCCCCCCTCGGCTGGACCGCCGCCATCACCCTGCTCGCTCTCGCCGCGTACGACGGCACGCTCAGCACTAACCGGGAAATGCCAGCCGGGCAATGAAGCCGGCCGGGGAATGAATGTGCCGTTCGCTCAAATCGGCGGGGAATGAATGTGCCGTTCACGCGAACCTATCGAGTCAACGGCACATTCATGGTGTCAACCCAACGGTAGAGAGTCCCGTATAGAAGGATGAGTGAGCCGGATGCCGTCGGCGAGCTGCGGGAGGCTGCAGTGATCAGAAAGGACGCCGGATGACGAGGGCCGACGGGTTCGACGCTGTCGTCGTTGGCGCCGGCCCGAACGGCCTTGTCGCCGCGGTCACGCTCGCCGAAGCCGGTCGGCGTGTCCTGCTTGTCGACGGGGCCGAGCGCGTCGGTGGTGGACTGCGCACCAAGGAGCTCACCCTTCCCGGATTCCGGCACGACGTGTGCGCGACCGTCGTCGCGCTCGCACTCGCGTCACCGGCGTTCCGCGAGATTGCTCCAGAGAAGGACGGCGTCGAATGGGCGCACCCGCCGGCCCCGGCGGCGCATCCCCTGGATGGCGAGCCCGCCGTCATCATCCACCGTGATGCCGAGCAGACCGCCCAGGAGCTTGGCCGAGACGCGGGCGCCTGGCGGGCGACGGTCGGGGCGACCGCGCGCGGCGGTTCACCACTCGTCGACACCCTGCTCGCGCCCCTGCACCTGCCGAAGGCACCGCTGTCGGCGGCGCGGTTCGGCGTCATGGGGATCGCCCCGGCGAACCTATTCGCCCGAACGGGCTTCCGCACCGCCAGGGCCCGGGCGGCGTTCGCCGGGATGGCCGCGCATTCCATGCTCAGCCTTGATGCGGCCTCGACCGCGGGTTACGGACTGATGCTCGCCGGCCTGGCGCACCAAGTCGGTTGGCCGGTCGTCCGCGGCGGCTCCCAGGTGCTCGCCAACGCCATGGCGACCCGGCTCGAACGGCTTAGCGGCGAGGTGGTAACTGGCCGGCGGATCCGCGACCTCGCCGAAATTCCAGCCGCGCCGGCCGTACTGCTCGACCTCACCCCGAGGCAGGTTCTTTCGATTGCGGGGGAGCGGCTGCCCGCGAGCTACCGCAGGCGACTCCAGCGTTTTCGCTACGGCCCCGGGGTCTTCAAGGTCGACTGGGCCCTTTCGGGACCCGTACCGTGGCGTGATCAGACCGTCTGCCGCGCGGGAACCGTACATGTCTGTGGAGCGCACGAGGAGATCGCCCGCTCCGAGTCCGAAGTCTCTCGGGGACGCCACCCGGATCGGCCATATGTCCTGCTTGTCCAAGCGTGCGTCGCAGACCCGAGCCGCGCCCCGAAGGGCAAACACACGCTGTGGGCGTATTGCCACGTTCCCAACGGCTCGACCGTGGACATGACGGACGCGATCGAGGCGCAAATCGAGCGCTTTGCCCCCGGCTTCCGAGAAGTCGTGCTTGCCCGCCACACAACCGGACCGGCCGCACTCGAACGGCACAATCCGAACCTCGTGGGTGGTGATATAGGCGGTGGCTCAGCCAAACTGAGCCAGTTCGTAGGCCGACCGGTCTACGCCCCGCGACCTTGGGCCACGCCGGTACCGGGCCTCTACATCTGCTCGGCCAGCACTCCGCCTGGAGCGGGTGTGCACGGGATGGGCGGGTGGCAGGCAGCCCGACTCGCACTCGGCCGCCCGATCCGGCCTTAAGCCGCCTGGGATCGTTTATCCGGCCGTGGTCGCGTCGCCGGCTTAGCTCACCGGCAGGTCGAGCCAGTCGCGCAGCCACTTCATCAGCCAAGCGGGCGATCCGGTCTCTCGCGACTCGCCGCGCCGTCCGAGGACGCGAAGGCCCCGGACGCCATCCACGCGCTAGCTACTTGTGCCCTCCGGGACAAGACCGGGCACGCGCGGCTTGCGGCGAAGTCTCGTAGCGATAGCGCGCAAAGCCGCGCGAGTGCGCTCGAGCGGCGCGAAAGCGAGCCAGCCGACCGCCGTCGGGAGGAAATGGATCGTGATGGCGAGGTACGTGGTCAGGTGGAAGAAGAGCCAGAACCCGATGAACGCGGCGCGCCACCGTCCGCGGAGCACGAACACCAGCGGTGACAGCGCCTCCGCGCTGATCAGCGTCCATTGGCCGGCGACCAGGACCCACGGGTGGTCCATCGCCGGGTCGGCGAGCCAGGTGCCGCGCCGGTCGACCGCCCAGGCAAAGGTGGCACCGGTCGGCCAGTGCCAGCCGCCCACCCGGATCTTCGCCCACGCGGAGAGAAAGTACGTCGCAACGACGGCGACTTGGATGCAGCGCAGGGCCCAGCCCGCCGCCTCCGTCCTGGTGAGGTCCCGCCAGCCGCGGGTCTGGAACCGGGGTGGCCACAAGGTGCTCGGGCTACGCGCACCCACGGTGGGGAGCACGTAAAGGGCGACCAGCAGCGCCAGGTGGTCGTGGTCGACCTTGCCGTACGACATGTCGACGAACAACCACCACGTGAACGCGAGCGCCACCGCCCAGCCGGCCAGCCGGGGGAGGAATCCGGCGGCCGCTGCAACGCATCCCACAATGAGGACCACCTCGAGCGTGTGCACGATCATCGGATTTGGTATCGGGAGCTGGAGTATGCGCGGAATGAGGAGCGGTCGGTACAGATCGGCCGGTACGTACCCTTTCGGCACCACGTCGTTGACGAATCTCCAGATGTCGAGGATCACGAAGAGATAGATGACGCTGCGAAGGATCGCCACGCGGGCATAGGGCTCGGGTTGGAACCACCAGTCGCGCAGCCGAGTGCCGGGCGCGATAGCCGGAGGACCGGCCCGGTCACCCCGGTCCGCCCCCTCGACCACTCGCCGTCGGATTCCGCGGGGGTCGGCGATCCGACCGTCAACCGAGGAGCGGCCGCCAGCCGCAGTCGATGACGTTTCTGGCCGCGGAGCGGTCGCGGTCATGGCTTGACGTCCCAGGTCGCGAGCGTCTTCTTCGTCACGGCGCCCGGGATGCGGTCGTGCAGATGCGTTACATCGACCACCACGTAGAGCCGGACGAACTGCGGCTCATCTGGATGGCGTCGGCGCTGCGCATCGGCGATCGACTGGAGCAACGACGGGTCCTCGATGATCCGGCCGAGCTGGCCCTCGATCTCGCCACGCGGGATGCCGACACCTTCCGACGACAGCCGCACCTTGACCCTGGTGCCGGCCGTCGTGTCGGCTTCGATGTAGTTCGAGGAGATCGTGCCGTTCGGGTCCACGTAGAACGCGTACTGCACCATCGGTCCGGCCGGGAACGCGTCGTCCGTACCCCATCCCGATCCCCAGATCAGCGCGCCGATGGCCGCGACGGTGACCGTCACCCGCCAGGCGACACCCACCCTTCCGAGCCGCGGTTGGGCCCGATCGGCACCCGTTCGCATGGCGTGAGCGTAAGGCTCATGTCAACCGGGGGTCGGTCGCCACGCGGTGATCACCGGCCCTCGAGGTCCATGTCGGCGTTGACTGCCGGTGATCAGCGTCAGGGACCCGACGCGCGGTCGGGCTGTCAGCTAGACGCTTCGGCCTCCTTCACCTTTGCCACGAGCTGTCCCGGCATCGGCTCGTGGCGTACATAGGTGCGGGTGAAGGTACCCGCTCCGTGCGACAGCGACCGCAGGTCGATGGCGTACCGGGTCATCTCCAGCTGCGGCACCTCGGCCTTGACGAGAGTGCGGCCGGTGCCCACGGGCTCGGTTCCGAGCACCCGGCCACGGCGGGACGACAGATCACCCATGACGGCGCCGACGTACTCGTCGCCGACCAGGATCGACACCTCGTCGATCGGCTCCAGCAGGTCGATCTTCGCGTTGGCGGCGGCATCCCTCAACGCCAGCGCGCCGGCCATCTGGAAGGCCATGTCGGAGGAGTCGACCGAGTGCGCCTTACCGTCAAAGAGGGTGACGCGAACGTCGACGACCGGGTAACCGGCGAAGACTCCCTTTTCCATCTGCGCCCGCACGCCCTTCTCGACCGACGGGATGAACTGCCGCGGCACCGCACCGCCGAACACCTTGTCGACGAACTCGAACCCCGAGCCCTCGGGCAGCGGCTCGACCTCGAGGTCGGCGATGCCGTACTGCCCGTGCCCGCCGGATTGCTTGACGTGCCGGCCATGGCCCTTGGCCCCGGTTCCAAAGGTTTCGCGCAGCGACACCTTGACCGGAATGGTGTCAACCGTTACTCCGTAGCGATTTGCCAGGCGGTCCAGCAGCACGTCGACGTGTGCCTCGCCCATTGACCACAGGACCATCTGCTTGGTCTCTGAATTCATCTCCAGGCGCATCGTCGGGTCCTCGGCGACCAGCCGCGACAGGCCGGAGGAGAGTTTGTCCTCGTCCGCCTTCGATTTGGCGACGATCGCCACCGGGAGCAGCGGCTCCGGCATCACCCACGGCTCCATGAGCAGCGGGTTGTCCTTGTCCGACAGCGTGTCGCCGGTCTCCGCCCGGGTCAGCTTGGCGACGGCGCAGATGTCGCCGGCGATGCACTGGGAGATGGTGCGCTGCGTCTTGCCGAGCGGCGAGGTGAGGGCGCCGGCGCGCTCGTCGACGTCGTGGGCCTCGTGGCCCCGGTCGGCAAGGAAGTGCCCGGAGACGTGTACGGTCACATCCGGCCGCAGTGTCCCGGAAAACATCCGTACCAAGCTGATCCGGCCAACGTACGGGTCGGACGTTGTCTTTACGACCTCGGCCGCGAGCGGACCGTTCGGGTCGCAGCTCAGCGGCTCACGCGGCTTACCGTCTGGGGTGGTGACCGTGGGGATCATGTGCTCGACCGGCGACGGGAACGCCTGCGTGATGACCTCAAGGAGCTCGGCGGTGCCGAATCCGGGCGGCGTGAGGGCGGTGGCGAGCACCGGGTAGAACGAGCCGCGGGAGACCGCCTTCTCCAGGTCCTCGATGAGCAGCTTGATGTCGAGCTCCTCGCCGCCAAGGTAGCGGTCCATCAGGGACTCGTCCTCGCTCTCGGCGATGATCCCCTCGATGAGCGCGTTGCGGGCCTCCTCGATGAGTGGGAGATGCTCGGAATCGGGATCTCGCTCGGTTCGGCCGTCACCGGAGTAGTCGAAGATCTTCTGCGACAACAGGCCGATCAGCCCGGCGACCGATCCGTCGTCGGCGTGCAGCGGCAGATAGAGCGGGAGCACCCCGTCGCCGAAGACCCGCTTGCAGATCGCCACGATCTCGTCGAAGTCGGCCCGGTGGTGGTCGAGCTTGGTGACGACGACCGCGCGCGGCATGCCAACTGCAGCACATTCTTCCCAGAGCATCTGGGTCGTTCCGTCGATGCCGTCGGCCGCGGAGACGACGAACAGCGCTGCGTCGGCGGCGCGCAGCCCGGCCCGCAGGTCCCCGACGAAGTCGGCGTACCCGGGCGTGTCGATCAGGTTTACCTTGACCCCGTTGTGCTCGAACGGCGCAAGCGCCAGGGCGACCGAGCGCTGCTGGCGAAGCTCGGCCTCGTCGAAGTCGCTGATGGTAGTGCCGTCCTCGACCCGGCCGGCCCGGTTGATGGTGCCGGTCGCGACGAGGAGGGATTCGGTCAGTGTCGTCTTGCCTGCCCCGGTATGGCCGACCAGCACCACGTTGCGGATCGCTGCCGGCTGGTCGGCCATTGGTGCCCTGCCGGCGGCTCCAGCAGGATTCTTTTCGGCCACTGCGTGCCACCTCCTCATGGGATGGGCGCGTGCCGTCCACAACCAGATCCGGCGCCGGTCACGAGGGTGGCGGTGCCGGCGAGCGGCTGACTGCCGTGGATTCGGCGCGGAATGCGCGCCCGTTCTGCCGAGCCTCCCCCTCCGAGGCTCCCGTGTAAACCCCGAGATGGTCCCGATTCGCCCCGGGCCTGATTTCGCGGAGGACTGCGCAGAACCGGACCGGCCGGCAGGTCTGCGCCACGCAGCAGGAGACTAGATCAGGGTTTCGAAGTTGGGGCGTCGCTACGATTGCCCCGCCACCACACGATCATTGGCCGACCAGGACGCACATGCTGAACAATCTTCGTGCCCGGGAGGCGGTTGCTCGGGTGTTCGACCCAGTAGGCCGCGCGCTCGCGCGGCGCGGCGTCAGCCCGGACGTCGTGACCGCGATCGGCACCGCGGGCGTGGTGGCGGGTGCACTGGTCTTCTATCCCCGCGGCCAATTCTTCGTTGGCACCGTGGTCATCACGTTCTTCGTGTTCAACGACTTGATCGACGGCGCGCTGGCAAGGGCGAGCGGTAAGGTCACCAAGTGGGGCGCGTTCTTTGACTCCACCCTCGACCGGCTTGGCGACGCGGCCATCTTCAGCGGACTGGCGCTGTGGTTCGCCGGCGACGGCGATCACCTTGGGATGGTCGCGCTTTGCCTCTACTGCCTGGTCTTCGGGGCGTTGGTGTCGTACGCCAAAGCGCGGGCGGAGGGCCTCGGCCTCCACGCCGACGTCGGGATCGCGGAACGGGCGGAGCGGCTGCTCCTCGTCCTGGTAACCACCGGCCTCGAAGGCCTTGGTGTTCCATTCATTCAAGCGATCGGGCTGTGGACCCTCGCGGTGCTCAGCACGATCACGCTCGGCCAGCGGTTGGCCGTCGTCCGGCAGCAGACCCAAGGCAGACGAGCCGACCACGGGGAGGATGTTCTCAAACCGCCGACGGGGCCGGTCGGCGGTGCTGGGGCGGCACGATGAACCGCCTCGTCGACCTGGCGTACGCCGCCGGCTGGGCAGCTATCAAACGGTTGCCCGAGCCCGCCGCGTACTCAGTCTTTGACCGGATCGGCCAGCAGGTGTGGCGTCGCCGCGGTCGCGGCGTGATCCAGCTCGAGCGGAACCTGCGCCGGGTGGTCGGCCCCGGGGTCGCAGCAGCGGACCTGCACGAGCTCTCCCGCCAGGCAATGGCTTCCTACTTCCGCTACTGGTGCGAGGTGTTCCGGCTGCCGGTCTGGTCGGCTGACAAGGTCGTCGGCGCCGTCCGGACCGAGAATGAGAAGAGCTTCCGGGCCGGGATGGAAAGCGGCCGGGGCGTCATCGCCGCTTTGCCGCACCTGGCCAACTGGGACCTCGCCGGGGCGTGGGCTTGTATGACCGGCGCGCCGCTCACGACCGTGGCCGAGCGCCTGCGCCCCGAGTCGTTGTACGGACGCTTCGTCGCGTACCGGGAGAGTCTCGGCATGGAGGTGCTGCCGGCGGACGGCGGCCGGTCGGTGTTCACCATGCTGCAGGCGCGGCTGCGAGCCGGGAAGCTGGTCTGCCTCGTCGCCGACCGAGACCTGTCGGCAAGCGGCATCGCTGTCGGCTTCTTCGGGGAGACCGCGCGGATGCCTCCGGGCCCGGCGGCGCTCGCGATCTCGACCGGCGCCTGTCTGATGCCGGTCGCGCTGTCGTACGAGCACACGGCGATGCGGATCCATTTCCAGGACGAGATCCAGATACCGCCGGAAGGCACGAACCGGGCGAAGATCGCCATGATGACGCAACGGCTGGCGGACGCCTATGCCGAGGGCATCGCCGCCCAGCCCCACGACTGGCACATGCTGCAACGGCTTTGGCCAGCCGATTCCGTCGCGAACGGCGGCGCGTGGTCCGGAGCACAGGATGTCGGCGCAGGAGGCGTTCCAGTCGATACCGAAGCGACGGGCTAATGCGGATCGGCCTCGTGTGCCCGTACTCCTGGGAACACCCCGGCGGTGTCCAGGCGCACGTGCGCGACCTTGCCGTGGCGCTGACCACGCTCGGCCACGAGCCGTCGGTGCTCGCGCCCGCCGACGACGACGCGGAGTTGCCGCCGTACGTCGTGCCGGCCGGGCGCGCCATGCCGGTCCGCTACAACGGCTCGGTCGCGCGGCTCAACTTCGGCCTGATCTCGGCGACCCGAGTACGCCGTTGGCTGCGGGACGGCGCGTTCGACGTGGTCCACGTACATGAACCCGCTGCGCCCGGGCTGTCCATGCTTGCGGTATGGGCGGCGGACGGACCGGTGGTCGCGACCTTCCACTCGTCGATCATCCGGTCGCGCGCGATGGCGGCTGCATATCCGATCCTGCAGACCATTGTCGAGAAGCTGTCCGCCCGCATCGCGGTTTCGGAAGCCGCGCGCAGGACAGTCGTGGAGCACCTCGGCGGGGACGCGATCCTGATCCCGAACGGGGTTGCGGTGGCCCGGTTCGCCGGGGTCGAGCCGCTGCCCGGCTGGCCGGACCCTGGCGGGGCGCTCGGCTTTCTTGGTCGGTTCGGCGAGTCGCGCAAGGGCTTTGCGGTTCTGAAGGAGGCGCTGCCGCTCATCCTTGCCGAGCGCCCGGCGACCCGCCTCCTGGTGGCGGGTCCGGGTGACCCGGACGAGGCCTTGGCGGACGTCGAGCCGGCCGCGCGGGAGCGGATCACGCTGCTCGGGATGGTGTCCGACCAGGACAAGGCGCGGATGCTGCGCTCCGTCGACGTCTACGTGGCTCCGAACATCGGCGGGGAGTCCTTCGGCATCATCCTGACCGAGGCGATGGCGGCCGGCACGCCGGTACTCGCGAGCGACATCGACGCTTTCGCCCGGGTGCTCGAGGATGGCAAGGCCGGCGCGCTCTTCCCCAACGGCGACGCGAGCGAGCTGGCGCGGGGGGCCCTGGCGCTGCTCGCCGACCCGGCTCGCCGAGCCCGACTCGCCGAAGTGGGCAGCGAGGTGGTCCGGCAGTACGACTGGGAAGCCGTGGCCGGCGACATCGTCGCTGTGTACGAGACGGTCGCCGGTCAACGATCGGTGCCCGTGGCGGAAGTCGGACCTGCCATCTCCCCGGCCGAACCGAATGGCAGCGCGGAGATCAGGCGCCGCCGCTTTGGGCTGCCCAGTTTCGGGGACCGGTGAGCGCGGGTCATGCTGAGGTATCACTGCTGCACTTCGATACCCGTTGGATCAGCCGATGGCGTTTCTGCCATACCAATCGCCGGATTCCTTCATGCTCCGCTGCCTTAGCCCGGCCCAAATGGTGATCAAAATGTCGCAGTGGCACCCTCGGCTGATCCAGAACCAGATCAAGGCGCAGGCAGGTGACCGCCGCCTGACCCCTTCGCCGGATATCGACCGAAGCGTTGCGGCATGGATCCGCCTTGTCCACATGGCTGGGGGAGCAGGCACTGATGGGTGACCTGTCGACCTGGGTGACGGTCGCGCTCCTGCTGGCCGGCCTTTATCTCTGGCTGACGGCCAACCGGCTCGACCGGCTGCATGGCCGCGTCGAGGGCTCGCGCTCCGCGCTCGACGCCCAGCTGGTCCGCCGGGCCTCGGTGACCGTGGAACTCGCGACATCCCGGCTGCTCGACCCGGCGACATCGGTACTGCTCGCCGACGCCGCACACGAAGCTCGGGACGCCGCGCCAGGTGAGCGAGAGATTGCGGAGAGCAACCTCTCGCGCGCTTTGCGAGCTGCACTGGATGAACCAGGCCAGCTCGCCGAGCTCGAGGCGACGCCCGCGGGTGCCGAGCTGATCAAGGACCTGGCCGCCGCTTGTACGCGGGTCGTGATGGCCCGCCGCTTCCACAACGACGCCGTCGCCGCCACCCGGGCGGTGCGGCGGAAGCGGCTTGTCCGCTGGCTCAACCTCGCCGGCCGGGCACCCCTGCCCAGCTCCTTCGAGATGGACGATGAGCCGCCGAAGACACTCGGCCTCGCGTTCTAGTTTGCGCGGACCTTCGTTTGGCAGCAGGGACCTCAGCTCCAATCTCCCTGGTAGAAGGGCCCGTCACCTGAGGCAATGGTGAGCCTGGGTCGTCCCTTCTACCTTTCCTGGCGGCGACCGAAATCAGGCCACGACCTGCTGCCGTTGGCCGGTATCGAATCAACGCCTTGACCACCTGCAAGCGCCGTGATCGACCGCTGGCATCAAATGGATCAGTCGTGGTGACGTCAGGTGGACAGCGATTTCCAGAACGTGGGGCTGAGGCCACCTGACCTGATCGTGACGAGGCCAGCACCTTCACACTGGCCGCCGATCGGGGAGCAGCGAGGCTCGTACCATGGAGGCCGAAACCCGAGGAAAGAGGCCTTCTGTGAGCACGACCGAACCCAGCACACCCCACGCGATGCCAGTGACCAGGACGTCCGGGTCGGGGGCCGGGCCGGGGGCGGCGGCAGCGAGCGTCCAGGGCGGGCCGGTTACCGGCACGGCCCGGGTCAAGCGCGGCATGGCCGAAATGCTCAAGGGTGGCGCGATCATGGACGTTGTCACCCCGGAGCAGGCGAAGATCGCCGAGGATGCCGGTGCGGTGGCCGTCATGGCGCTCGAGCGGGTGCCGGCGGACATCCGCTCCCAGGGCGGCGTGGCCCGGATGAGTGACCCCGACATGATCCAAGGGATCATCGACGCGGTGTCTATACCGGTGATGGCCAAGGCGCGGATCGGACATTTCGTCGAGGCCCAGGTCCTGCAGGCGATCGGCGTCGACTACATCGACGAGTCCGAGGTCCTCACGCCGGCTGACGAGACCCATCACATCGACAAGTGGGCGTTCACGGTGCCGTTCGTCTGCGGCGCCACCAACCTCGGCGAAGCGCTGCGCCGGATCAGCGAGGGCGCCGCGATGATCCGCTCGAAGGGCGAGGCGGGTACCGGCAACGTGGTCGAAGCGACTCGGCACATGCGCCAGATTCGGGCGGAGATCCGTCGGCTCGCCACCATGTCCAACGACGAGCTCTACGCCGCCGCCAAGGAGTTGCGAGCGCCTCACGAGCTGGTCAAGGAAATCGCGGAAACGGGCAAGCTCCCGGTCGTCCTGTTTACCGCCGGCGGCATCGCCACCCCGGCGGACGCGGCGATGATGATGCAGCTCGGCGCCGAGGGCGTCTTCGTGGGATCAGGCATCTTCAAGTCCGGCGACCCGGCGAGCCGCGCCGCGGCGATCGTCAAAGCGACCACCTTCTATGACGATCCGGACGTGATCGCCAAGGTATCGCGCGGACTCGGCGAGCCAATGGTCGGCATCAACCTGAGCACGCTGCCAGAGTCCGAGCGGTACGCCGGCCGCGGATGGTGACCCGCGAGGTTTGCCATGAGCAGTCACTTCCGGGGATCCCCGGCGTCGTCCCACGAAGCGAACCCCTTCGAGCGGTGGACTGAACCGTCCCCCGGGGAGGAAACCGCGCCGCTGATTGGCGTACTCGCCCTGCAAGGTGATGTACGCGAGCACATCGCGGCGCTCGAGGCGGCAGGCGCGCGGGCGGTCCCGGTGCGCCGGGAATCCGAGCTCGACCAGGTGGACGCGCTGGTCATTCCTGGCGGCGAGTCGACCACGATGGACAAGCTCATCCGCGCCTTCGACCTGCTGGAACCGATCCGCCAGCGGGTCAAGGACGGCATGCCAGCCTATGGCTCCTGCGCGGGGATGATCATGCTGGCCGACCAGGTGGTCGATTCGATCGAGGGGCAGCAGACGATCGGTGGGATCGACATGGCGGTCCGCCGCAACGCCTTCGGCCGCCAGGTAGACTCGTTTGAGGAAGACTTGGAGATCAAGGGCCTACCTGAGCCGCGTGAGCGGTTGCGCGCCGTCTTCATCCGCGCGCCCTGGGTCGAGTCGATCGGCCCGGAGGTCGAGCCGCTTGCGACCGTCCACACCCTTGGAGACGCGGATGATCATGCCCAGCAGCTCACGGGGGGTGACGCGGGCGGCGGGCCGGCTAGGATCGTCGCGGTTCGCCAGGGATCGCTGATCGCCACTGCGTTCCATCCGGAGCTGACCGGGGACCGGCGCGTTCATAAGCTATTCGTCGATCTCGTGCGATCGGCTCTCCGCGGGGCCGAGGACCGAACAGGGCTGGGCGGGGAATCCGCGACGTAGTTCCCTAGGCTCTTGATGCCGCGGGCTCCGGCCCGCGGTCACGTTCGCTGGAGGGATGATGTCCGGCCACTCGAAATGGGCCACCACGAAGCACAAGAAGGCGGTGGTCGACGCCCGGCGCGGCAAGCTGTTCGCGAAGCTGATCAAGAATGTCGAGGTGGCGGCGCGGGTCGGCGGCCCCGACCCGGGCGGGAACCCAACCCTCTACGACGCGATCCAGAAGGCGAAGAAGGCGTCCGTACCCAACGACAACATCGACCGGGCAGTGCGGCGCGGTGCGGGCCTCGAGGCGGGCGGCGCCGAGTATCAGACGATCATGTATGAAGGGTACGCGCCGGGCGGGGTGGCGGTCCTCGTCGAGGCTCTGACCGACAACCGCAACCGAGCCGCGTCGGAGATACGTACCGCGATGACGCGGGCCGGCGGGTCGATGGCCGACGCCGGTTCGGTCTCGTACCTGTTCAGCCGGAAGGGGGTCGTGATCGTCCCGAAGGTAGCAGGCGTGACCGAGGACGACGTGCTCGCCGCGGTGGTTGATCGTGGTGCCGACGAGGTAAACGACCTCGGCGAGGCGTTCGAGGTCGTCTGTGAGCCGGGCGGCTTGGTGGCGGTCCGCACGGCGCTGCAGGATGCCGGGATCGACTACGAGTCCGCCGAGGTGAGCTTCGTGCCGTCGGTTGCCGTACCGCTCCAGGAGGACGCGGCCCGTCGAGTCTTCCGGCTAATCGAGACGCTCGAGGATTCCGACGACGTCCAGAACGTGTACGCCAACTACGACGTCTCCGACGAGATCATGGAAAAGGTCGGCTAACCCGTTAGCCGGTGGAAGGGACCTTGCTCCAATAGGTCTGGGGCAGGGGTCCCTTCTACTCAGCGGGCGATTGGAGGAGGGCCACCTTATACGACAGTTCGTGGTCGTCGACTCTCAGCTGATGGCCCGGCGCAGGAAGCCCTTGATGCCGGTTGCGGTGAAGAGGATCGCGAAAAAGATCAGCATGCCGATGCAGATCCATGGCTGGATGTGCGGCACATCGGGCACGAGGGCTGCCCGCACTCCTTCGCTGCAGTAAGTGAGCGGGTTGAGCGCGGTCACGATTTGGAACCAGCGGATCGAGTCCAGCGAGGGCCACGGATACTGCGTCGCGCCAGTGAACAGCAGCGGCGTGAAAACTGCGGCGAAGATGACGCTGATCCGGGCCGGCGGCACAAGAGTGCCCATCGTGAGGCCGATCCCGGCGCCGACCCAGGCGCCGAGCAGCAGGACCACGACGAGCAGCGGCACGCCCTCCACCCGCCACGGTGCCGAGCCGAGAACCAGCGCGCCGATAGGGAAGATGACCGCGGCCGCGACGATCGCTCGCATCACTGCGACGACGAGCTTCTCGATGGCGACCAGCTGGGTGGGCAGCGGGGCGAGCAGCCGGTCCTCGATCTCACGGGTGAACGAGAACTCCATGACCAGCGGGAACGAGACCGCCTGCAGCGCCGTCAGGAACGCCGTTAGCGCAACAATCCCGGGCAGCAGCAGGTGACCGTAGTCCTGGGTCACATAGTTCAGCTCGCCGAGCACTTTGGCGAAGACGAAGAGCATGAACAGCGGCTGCAGCCCGACCTGGATCAAGAAGACCCAGAACTCCTTGCCGGTGACGAAGATGTCTCGCCACAGGATCGCGCGGAACGCGCGTCGGGTCGAGCCAACCGGAGCCGCCTGCGCGACCGTGCTCACTGGTCCTCCGGGTGCCGTCCCTGGTCCTGGTGTGGCGTCGTTCGTAACCGTCATCGCAGTCCTCGTCCGGTGAGGTTGATGAAGACGTCCTCGAGGGTCGGCTGGCCCAGGTGTACGTCGGATACGGTGGCGCCGCGGCTCGACAGCGCCGCGACCGCGGCCCCGAGGACGACCGGCGGTTCAACCGCGAGGTAGAGCCGCAGCCGGACCTCGCCCGCGGCACCCGCACCCATAGTTTCGGCGGCGGATCCGTTCCCCCCACCATCCAAGAGTTCGGCGGCTGGGCTGATCGGGCCACCGCCGCCCGGGCCGGGAAATCCGCCGGGCGGGAAGCCGTTCGGCCCGCTTGCCACCCGCTCGCCGCGCTCGACGCCGTCGACCTTGGTCAGCTCGGCCAGCATCGCCTCCGCGTTGTCGCCGGGCGCCGGCGTCACGGTCAGCTCGAGCACGCTCTGCCCGGCCAGGCCGCGGGTAAGCGCTTCGGGCGTGTCGAGGGCGAGCAGCTTTCCATGGTCGACGATGCCGACCCGATCGGACAGCGTTGCAGCCTCATCCATGTCGTGCGTGGTGAGCACGATGGTGACGCCGTGCTCGCGCATTTCCCGTACTCGATCCCACAGAAAGAGGCGGGACTGTGGATCGAGGCCCGTGGTGGGCTCGTCGAGGAAGAGCACCTCCGGTTCGTGCATCAGCGCACGCGCGATCATCAATCGCTGGGCCATGCCGCCGGAATACCAGTCGACCTTGTCATCTGCCCGGTCGGCGAGACCGAATTGGTCGAGCAGCTCGCCTGCCCGGCCACGCCGCTCGGCGGCGCCGACGCCGTGGTAAGCGGCGTGGAAGGCGAGGTTCTGCCGGGGCGTCAGCGCCCGGTCCAGGTTGACCTGCTGCGGTACGACCGCCAACCGGACGCGGGCCGCGACCGGGTCACGCAGTACGTCGATGCCCCCGACATAAGCCTCGCCGGAGGTCGCCTTCACTCTCGTCGTCAAGACTCCGACCGTGGTGGTCTTGCCCGCGCCGTTCGGTCCCAGCAGACCGAAGACCTCGCCGCGCTTGACCGCGAAGGACAGCCCGTCAACGGCGTTGACTTGCTGCTTCGGATAGCGTTTGACGAGGTCACGTACCTCTACCGCCGCTTCGGCCACCGGCCGCCCTCCTGCGCCCTTCGTACGACATCGGGGCTGAGCTCCCGTGATCGACCTTACGAGATGGGAACTACAGGCGCCTCGCCGTTTTCGCTACCGGCTAACCACGCGCCTTGCAGCAGAGGTGAAAGGTGCCCTGGCGCCATGCGAGCCCGGGGTAGAAGGTGCCCTACCCCAACCGGATTGGATCTAGGGCACCTTCTACCAAACTCGGACTACCTGGGGGAGTTGGGGTCGATGATGCCCTCGGCGATCGTGGCGGCCCGGTCGATCGGGATGGCGAAGCCGATGCCGATCGAACCGCCCGCTCCACCCGCAAGGGTTGCGACGCTCGTGGTCACGCCGATTACCTCGCCCCGGGCGTTCACCAACGGGCCGCCGGAGTTGCCCGGGTTGATCGCCGCGTCGGTCTGGATCGCCCGCACGTGATAACCAGACCCGATCTGGACGTCCCGGTTCAGCGCGCTGACGATGCCTGCCGTGACCGTTCCGGTGAGCCCCAGCGGCGAGCCGATCGCGACCACGTCGTCGCCGACCGCTGCTGACGATACGGACGCCATCGAGACCGGTGGAACTTGCGCTGCCGAGTCGATCTGCAGGACGGCCAAGTCGTTGCGTACGTCCCGGCCGACAACCGTGGCCTCGACGCGGCGGCCGCTATAGAGCAGCACGTCGACGGCGCTCGCGCCTTCAATGACGTGGTTGTTGGTGAGCAGGTGTCCCCGATCGTCGATGGCGAAGCCGGCCCCAGTCTCCCGGTCGGAGCCGGTGCCCGCCTCGATGGTCACCACGCTCGGCAGGACCCTGGACGCGACCTCGCTCAGGTCTTCGCGTCCGGTCACCGGTCCGGGGTTTGGAACGGGCAGCGTGAAGGCGCTCCGGTGGTCGTCGGCGGGCGCCGGATCCGCGAAGAGCCGGGCCGCGGCGAAGCCGCTCACCCCACCGACCAGGGCCGCGAGCGCAAGCCCGGCGAGTACCAGCCGGAGGCGGCTGGCTGCTGGATCCACGGCAGCGGCGCCTCGGGCAGCATCCTCCGATTGCTCCACCCGGGCGAGCTCCGGGGACATGTAGTTCGGCCCCCGGGGCTCGCCCAGGCCACGTACCCGGCTCATAGCACGCCTCCGTCCACCTTGCTGGACCGATCCCCCGTCGGCCGCCACGTTCCGGACATGCTTTTGCCTTTCATGGAATGCGGGAGAACCACAGCAGGGAGGCCGCGGCCGTGACGAACGCCGCGACGAGACCGAAGCCGACATAGCGGGCAGTCACGTCCTGCTTCTCGAGTCGGTAGCCGACCGAGCTGCCGATGTCCTCGTACACCTCGCGCAGCTCCTCGCCGGTGGCCGCCTCGTACGCCCGCCCACCGGTCGCGTCGGCGACCTGCTGCATGGTCTGCGGGTCAGCCGGCACCGGGATGAGCTCGCCGTTGATCTCGACGACGCCGTCTGAGGTGCCGTAGGCAATCGTGTAGACCGGCACAGCGGCCTGCGCTGCCTCGGCTGCCGCGATATCCGGGCTGCGGCCGGCGGTGTTCGCGCCGTCGGAGAGCAAGACGATCCGCGCCGGCGGTGGGTCGGTAGCGGCCCGCGCGTCGAGGGCCGAGATCGCGTGCAGTGCCGTGCTGATCCCGTCGCCGATGGCCGTGCCGGGTCCGGTCTCCAACGACTGAACGCCGCGGGAGAACGCGTCCCGATCGATCGTCGGCGGCACCACCACCGAGGCGGAACGCGAGAACGCGACCAAGCCGACGTTGAACTGTTTGGGCAGGTTGTCGACGAATGCGCGGGCAGCCTCGCGGGCCACCGTGATCCGGTCGGGCTCGACGTCGGTTGCGAGCATTGACGGCGAGACGTCGAGCACGACGACCACGGTCGCGCGTTCCCTCGGCACCTTGACGTCATCAGCCGGCCGCGCGAATGCGAGGACCAGCAGGCTGAGCATCGCGAGGAACACGGCCGCCGGCGCATGTCGCCGCCATCCCGGCTGCTTGGGCGCGACCTTGTCGAGCAGCGCCAGGTTGGTGAAGCGTACGGCATATTGGCTGCGCCGCCGCTGCATCACCACGTACACGATCGCGAGGGCCGCGACCGCGAGCAGCAGCCACAGGCGTCCGGGGGACAGGAAGCTCACGTCCACCTTCCTCCAGTTGCCGTCGCCGGCTGCGGCGGTACGGCGTGCGCCCCGGCGACCCGCCGGTTGGCCAGGACGTGCCGGACGATGTCGCGCAGCCAGTCCCGGTCCGTGCGCAGGACGAGGTGGTCGGCGCCGGTGCGGCGCAGGGCCGCCCGCACCGCCTCGCGCTGCTCGGTGGCGGCGGCGGCGTAGCGCTCCCTTAGCCGCCGACTCGCCGTGGACACCTCACGCCGCTGCCCGGTCTCCGGATCGACGAGGGTGAGCAGGCCAACATCGGGGAGCTCGAGCTCGCGCGGGTCGATGACCTCAACGGCGAGCACGTGATGCCGGTATCCGAGCTGCCGGATCGGCCTCTCCCACGCGGGACCACCGGCACCGTCGACGCCGTCGAGGAAATCCGACGCAACCACGACCAGCCCGCGCCGATGGGCCGAGCGGCGCAGGCCGTCGGCCGCCTCGGGGAGCCCGGGCACGGCGGCGCCGACCGCCGCCGGCTGTCCCCCTGCGGGCCCGATGACGTCGCTCGACCGCGCCGCCTGGTCCATCAGCGCCCGCAGCAGACCGAGCAGGTGCGCGCGCCCGGCCCGGGCCGGGATCCGCTTGATCCGTCCGCCGGAGGCTGAGTGCTTGATGATGTGAGCGCCGACGCGGTTGCCCGCTCTGGCCGTAAGGAAGCCCACGGCCGCGACGGCGGCAACCGCCAAGTCACGCTTCTCGAGCTGGGCGGTGCCGAAGTCCATGCTCGGTGTCGCGTCGACCAGCGCCCACGTCTCAAGCTCACGGTCAGCGATCAGGTCGCGCACGTGCGGCACGGTCGTCCGGGCTGTGACGTTCCAATCCATCCGCCGCACGTCGTCCTCGCCCGGGTGGTACTCGCGAGTCTCGGCGAGCTCGCTCCCGGCGCCGGGCACCAAGCCGAGGTAGTCGCCATGCAGGAGCCCGTCGAGACGCCGGGTGATGACCAACTCGAGGCGGCGCAGCGCTTCCTCGGGGGCGAGGTCGCGCAGGGTGGGCACGGCGGGTGGGCTCGCCGCGGTGCTCGTGCTCACGCCGACTCCCGTTCCTGGCCCACGCCGAACGAAACGGCGGAGTCGAGCGGGGGTTCGGCGTACTGCCGCGGCGCAATCCTTGGCTGGGGAATGGCGCCGATCACCCGTTCCACGATGCGCGGCGCCGGCACACCGTCGGCCAACGCGTCGAAGGACAGGCCAATCCGGTGCGCCATCACCTCCTTTGCGATATCCCGCACATCGCCCGGAACGACGTAGCCGCGACCGCGCAACAGCGCCAACCCGCGGGCCGCCGCCACCAGGCCGAGGGTGGCCCGCGGGCTGGCGCCATACGCGATCAGCGGGACGAGGTCGTTCAGCCCGATCGACGCCGGATCCCGGGTGGCGACGACAAGGCGCACGGCGTACTCGGCGATCGCGTGGTGTACGAACACTCGGTCCGTGACGGCCTGCAGCTCGACCAACCGCTCTGGATCGAGAATGCGACGCGCCACCGGTGGGTCGACGCTCATCCGGTAGAGAATGCTGAGCTCCTCGGTTGGGCTCGGGTAGTCCATATCGATCTTCATGAGGAAGCGGTCACGCTGCGCTTCCGGGAGTTGGTAGACGCCCTCCGACTCGATCGGGTTCTGGGTGGCGAGCACCATGAACGGCTTTGGCACGGCAAACGTCGTCCCGGCGATGCTGACGTGCTGCTCGGCCATGGCCTCGAGCAGGGCGGACTGCACCTTCGCGGGAGCACGGTTGATCTCGTCCGCAAGGACGATGTTGGCCATGACGGGGCCTAGCTCGATGTCGAAGCGCTCGGAACTGGGCCGGTAGATGCGGGTGCCAACGATGTCGGACGGCACAAGGTCCGGGGTGAACTGCAGGCGGGCGAAGCTGCCGCCCATGACTCGGGCAAGTGTTTCGGCGGCGAGCGTCTTCGCGATGCCCGGGACGCCTTCGAGAAGGCAGTGGCCACGGGCGAGCACGCCGACGAGCAACCGTTCGACCATGTTGTGCTGGCCGACGATCACCCGCTTGATCTCGAAGAGGCTCTGCTCGAGGAGGGCCGCGTCCGGGCCGGCGTCCCGTACGCCGCCTGCCGGCTCTGCTTGTTCCACACCTCCGCGCGTGGGGTCCTGGTTCATTTGCTGGGTCGTGGTTTCGTGGTGATCCATCCTGGTCGCCCTCGTTGGGTCGGTTCGTACGGGAAAACTTCCGGGCCCGCCCGGCTGGCCGCGG
>JBKOZJ010000082.1:0-8353 GCA_046725875.1 Actinomycetota bacterium | reverse complement strand
CGACCGGGCGGGCAGATCTCGGTCGCGATCTTTGACACCGCCTTGAACGACGGCCGATTCGCACCCAGCAAGGTGGCGGCACAGCTCGTGCACGTACGCCCCAACGCAGGCTCGGGTGCGCACAGCCGAGGGGCGGTGCGTGGGCCCTCACGACCGCCATGCGCACGCGGGTCGAGAGACTGGCGGTAAAGCGGGTACATGGAACGGACGCGGCGTTCGTCGACGGCAGCCATCGGTTCCATGAGGCATTCGTCGATCTGTACTTCCTCCGCAAGATCGTCCGCCCGGGCGGGCTCATCATCCTGGACGACTACTGGTGGCCATCGGTGCACACCGCGGCGCGCTACTTCGAGACCAACATGGGATGGCAGGTCATCCACGGCGCCTTTGATCGCGGCACGATCGACGAAACCACGGGATGGCCGCGCGTTCAGGCGCTGCGACTGCCCGACCCCTCATTCGAGCCGGCATTCGAGCACTTCCAGCTGTTCCAGTGAGACATCCCCGGTCAGGGTACGACCACAGCTGCCCATGGACTGCCGCTGCCAGCCCCGCAGAATGCTGCGCGGCGCCGGCGGTTAACCAGCTCGCACCCGAAGCCAGCTGGCGCGGACCGACAACCTCCGGAGACACCCACGATCCGCGGATGTCAGGACGTGCACCGCTCGGGCAGGCTATGGAAGAGTCACCCCATGCGTGGACGCACAGGTTCGACTCGATGGAGCGCCGTGCTCGACTCGAAGGACGCCCAGGGCTTGGCTCGTTTCTATCTCGACCTTCTGGGCTGGCGGATCAGATCGCAGGAGGCGGATTGGGTCACTATCGAGCCCGGCGATAGAGACGGCTATCTGGCGTTTCAGACCAACGAGGGGTACGAGCCGCCGGTGTGGCCGGCTGGACCGGGAGACCAGCAGATGCAGTTCCACCTCGACTTTGAGGTGCGTGATCTCGAGGCCGCCGTTGAAGATGCACTGCGACTCGGCGCGCGTTTGGCCGAATACCAACCTCAAGACGACGTCCGCGCACTGATCGACCCGGCCGGCCACGTGTTCGATCTATGGCTCAACGCGACCGAGCCCGAGTGATCGTCGGCACGCATTTTTTGCTGTTCCCGGGGATGGCATGGCGACGAACCTTCGGCGGCTGGGCCTACCAGGTCAGCATCTCGCCGCGGTCGGACCGGCTCGCCCACAAGATCCGCAAGCGCTGTGTGGGCTAAGTCCCGATGGTTCACGATGTTGATTACGTTGCCGTCGGGTGCTCGGACGAAGAACCGGCGCACCCCCCATGGCTCTGTCGTTATCGGGTGCACGATCTCGAAGCCGAGGTTGTGAGCATCTTCATAAGCAGCTTCGATGTCATCCGTGTGGACGGAAATGACAGAGTCTTCCGGTGCGGTTGCGTCCCGCGTTACGAGCTGGACGTTCGCCCTGGTGTCGGGATTGGTGTAGCGGGCCACCCATCCCATGTTGAACTCCTCGGTACTTAGCCCGAGGAAGTCGGTGTAGAAGTTCTTCGCTGCCTCAACGTCAGGGACTCGAAGGTTGGCGATGATGCGTGTGGCGCGCATGCGGTCCTCCTGCCTGCAACGTATGTGCATGATGATCTTCTCAATGCTGCATCGTGTCGGCGCGCCACTCCGGTGATGGCCGTTCTCCCGTGGCGGACGACGGAAATCACCGAGCGCAATGCGCCACCCATCATCCGGTACGCAGGGACAGACGACGAGCGAAGCACCGACCAAACCCTTGACCCAAGCCGACCTAGGCTGATGAGAGTGCGTCTTCCCTCGCGGGCTTGGCCGCCGGCCGCGTCTTACCGGCTGCCGTTCCTGTCGCGTAGCCAGCGCTCGAACTCGACGGCGACGATCCGCTCGTCATGCACGCCGGCCGCATCGTCGGAGGCCAGCCAGAGGATGGGCGGGCCCATCACCGCGGGCTCGAGGAACCCGTGGCCCTCGGGCACGGCGTCCAGCGGCAGCATCCCGGTGACGGTCGCGCCCCCGGGCAGTAGCAGGTTGACGGTGACACCGGTATCCCGCAAGTCGGCGGCCATGATCCTGGACAGCGCCTCGCTGCCGGCGCGCGACGGCCCGTAGGGGACATACCCGGCCCGGTGCATCGTCGAAAGGTTCACCGAGATGTTGACGATGCGGCCGCCGCCGGCGGTCAGCATCCGCGGCGTGACCTCGCGGGCCACCAGGAAGTAGCCGGTCAGATTGGTCTCGATCACCGCACGGAAGCCATCGACCGGCACCTCCCAGAAGGCTTGCGGCTGCGTCATGAAGCGCGGGTTGACCGTGCGCATGCCGATCCCGGCGTTGTTCACCAGCATGTCGACGCCGCCGAGCAGCGACCACGCCTGGTCGACCGCCCCGACCACCGATGACTCGTCGCGCACGTCGAGCTCAACGCCGACCGCCCTCGGTAGTTCGGCGGCGACCGAGCTCGCCCGCTGGCCGGATCGGCCGGTCAGCACGACCGTCGCCCCCGCCCCGGCCAGAGCCGAAGCCATGGCCAGGCCCAGGCCGCTCGTCCCGCCAGTCACCAGCACCCTCACCGGGAAACCCTCCATCCCACGAGCCGCCCGCACGCGCTCGCCGGCCGTGTCGTCAACAGGGTTGAAGCACTCATGACCACGATGCTCGAATTTAGAGCACACCCAAAGTCGAGCCGCGGCAGGAATCAGCGTCGAAGCTCCGAAGCCTTCACCTGATGGGGCACGAGCCTCGGTGGGCCGGGCGACGGCTCGAGCAGCCCGGCGGCGCGGCGCAGGTCCGAGCAGGAACCGCGGTCGATGGCCTAGTTCTGCCTGGCTGCCGAGAGGAGATCAGCATGGTTGATCGGGTCCAGCCAGTAATCTTCGGCCGGGGAGAGGGGGTGCGGCGCGAGGCGCGCGGCAGCGTCATGCTGTTCAAGGCGATGGCGGAGACCACATCAGGGCGGTTCTCGCTGATGGAGCGAACGCTGCCACCCGGTGGTCGAATGCCACCGCCGCACCGGCACGCCGGCAACGACGAGGCGTATTTCGTTCTCGACGGCGACGTCACCTTCATCGTCGACGGGCAGACGACCTCCGGGGGAGCCGAGACGTTCGTTCTGGTGCCGGCGGGAGCCGCCCACACGTTCGGCAACACCTCCAAGGTGCCAGCACGGCTGCTTGTGATTCACAGTCCCGCACTGGACGCCTACTTCGCGGACCTGGAGACGCTGTGGGCGGATGCGATCCGACCAACATTGGAACAGGAGCGCGCGCTGATGGCGCGGCACGGCATGGATCCAGCCTAAACAGCAGGATTCCACAAGATCATGGGCAAATCGCCCAGAAGGCGCGGGCAGATGGCCTGCGGTTCACCTAAGGTGCATTCACTCGGTGCAGAGCTTGATGTGACGGACGCCGAGCACGTGGGCCGCCGCGTCGATGAGGCGGCTGCGCGCGAGGCTGCCGTTCGCCACCGCGTTGACAGTCGCGTCGGCGATTGCTGTTGTGCGCGAACCGACGTTCGTGGTGCCGGAGAAGGTGACCATGTCCGCGCCAGATCGCAGAGCTTGGACCGCGGCGCGGGAGAGCGTAAATCCGGCGTTGGAGATTGCCTTGGCGGTGAGCGAATCGGTGATCACCAGCCCGTGGAAGCCAAGCTTCCCGCGCAGTTCGTAGGTGATCGTGGTGGGGGAGATGCTGCCCGGGTTGGTGGCCAAGCCACGGACGATGTCATTGGAGACCATGATGGCCGGTGCCCCCGCGTTGATGCCCGCGGTGAACGGCGGCAGCCCGACCTTCTGCACCGTCGACCACTGAAGGGTGTACGCCGTCCCATAGTCCGAGTTGTACGTGGAGTGCCCGATACCCGGAAAGTGCTTCAGAACCGGGATGACGTGCCCGTCGCGCAGCCCATTCAGGTACGCAAGGCCATCCCGCGTGACCACCGACGTGGTGCCGCTGAACGAGCGCCAACCGTCGGGGTTGTACTGGTTGGGTGGCTCGTCGCGGCCGTCGACGTCCACGACCGGTGCCAGGTCCATGTTGACATTGGCCGCCGACATCCGCTTCGCGACCTTGCCGACGTGGGAGCGGATCTGCGTAGCGGTCCAGTTATCACCCATCCAGGCCGCCCACGGCAGTGACCCGACGAGGTTGGCCATTCGCTGGATTCCGCCGCCTTCCTCGTCGGTCATGACCAGGAGACCACGCTGGTGTGGCACATGGGTCTCGAGCGCGGCGAGTTGAGCGCCGAGGTCCAGCGGCGCCTTGCTGCCGAACAGCAGCACACCGCCAACGCCCGCGCTGACCTCGGACTGCACGCTTACCACCGAGGTCTCGGATGCGGGCACCGCGATGGTCAACAGCGCGAGACGACGAGTAGACCAGGTCGCCAGCTTGGTCTTGTTCGTGCACGTAGTCGACGTCGCGGCCAGGCGCGGTATGGCAGTGGTGGCGTCGCGAGTGGACTGTTGGCCTTGGACGCCGCGGGCGGCAAGTAGGAGTGCCGGCAACACGGCGACGGCCACGGCCCACATGCCGATCTTGGGCAAGCTCTGTATCCGCATCGCTGCTCCCCTGGCTGGCTCAGGCGCGAGCATCCCTACCAGGTAGACGGTCACGACGTAGCTTCGGTTGCACCTGTGCTCCCGGACAGCCCACCGAGCGGTGTGCACGGCGGCCCCACGGTCAGAGGCGGATCGTCTCGGACAGCGAGCTTCGATAGGTGCGATCACAGCGCCCTGCGATGGGCAGCGGTGTTGCAGTCTGGATGAGCTTGGACACCTGGCGGCGACGTTATGTCGCCGTTGCAAAATGCAATGGAAGAGTTATGATCCAGAGCGGTGGTACTTCCACGGCGAGGTTCTCATGCGCAGGGTCCGTAGGAGGGGGAGGCTCGCGGGAGAAGCGCAACCTTGTCGAGGGTTGGGCCGCCGATTCGTGAGTCGGGCACAGCACTTTCCCGACATAGTTGTCGTCCATCGTCCATCCCGCCGGACCACGACCCCTCCAGGCGCGGGTCGACTGCGGGCCGCCCTCCAGAGCCGAGGACGCCTCTGCGATCCGTGCCCGGCACGATCGAGTCGGCCGCCGTCCGACGAGACTCCGGCGATGGACCTCCACGTCACCCGTTTTGGAGGTTTTGATGGCCGCAACACAACCTGAGGTCCGCTCCGCCCCTTCGGTCTCCATGGGGCCTGTCGCCGATCCCGCACCGCTCGGGCTGGCAGCGTTCGCGCTGACGACGTTCCTGCTCTCGGCACAGAACGCAAAGTGGACGGACGGGACGGAAGCCTGGCTGGGCTTCGCCTTCGCCTACGGCGGGCTGGTCCAGCTCCTCGCCGGCATGTGGGAGTTCCGCAACCGGAAGGTCTTCGGAGCCACCGCGTTCTCGACATACGGCGGCTTCTGGATCGGGCTAGGGCTTTACGTCCTGCTCGTCGCTCCCACGGCAGGGGCTGAGGTTCAGGTCCAAAACGACCTGGGCTGGATCCTGCTCGCGTTCGCGATCTTCAATACCTACATGCTCCTGTGGGCTACGCAGGTCAACATGGCCGTGCTCGGCGTCTTCCTCACCCTGGAGGCGACCGAGATCCTCCTCGCCATTGGCAACTTCGCCAGCAGCGAAAACACGATCAAGATCGGCGGGTACGTGGGGGTGCTCACGGCGATCGTCGCTTGGTACGCGTCGGCGGCTGGCGTCATCAACGAGCTGACCGGTCGTGCCGTCATGGCGGTCGGCGCACCGATGGCGAACCTGCCCGCGTTCACCGACCGCACCAGTCGTCCGCTACCGCAGCAATAGCGGGACAACAGAGCGGGCATAAACCCAGACACCCCAAACCGGTAAGAGCGGCGAGGTGGTGGCGACGCCGAGGGCGTGGCCTACGCTGGCCGGGCCAGGGTATCGCTCCGCCCCCGGCGGTCACGCCGGCAAGCGGCGAGGTAAGGCCGCGCCGTGAGCTCTCGCAGGGCTCTCGATCCGCTCGATCAGTTCAATCCGTTCACGGAGGTCAAGCTCCATGTCAACCGAGCAAGATGTTCCCCTCTCAGAAGCGCAGATCGCCGTCCACTGGCGCGAGGAGGAGAAGATTTATCCTCCAGAGTCGTTCATAGGGCAGGCGAACGCGTCCGATCCGAGCATCAGAGAGCGGTTCGCCGAGGAGCGCTTCCCGGATTGCTTCAAGGAATACGCCGACATGCTGTCCTGGGACGCGCCCTGGCATACGACGCTGGACACCAGCAATCCACCGTTCTGGAAGTGGTTCGTCGGCGGCCGGCTCAACGCCTCGTACAACTGCGTAGATCGGCATCTGGCGAGCAGCCGGAACAAGGCAGCGCTTATCTGGGTCCCCGAGCCCGAGGACGCCCCGTCGATCCCGATCACCTACCAGGAACTCTACCGCCGGGTGAACGAGTTCGCGGCCTTGCTGCGGGACGTCGGCGGGGTCAAGATCGGCGACCGGGTCACCTTCCACCTGCCGATGGTCCCGGAACTTCCAGTCGCGATGCTCGCGTGCGCGCGGCTCGGCGTCATCCACTCCGAGGTTTTCGGCGGATTCAGCGGAGCCGCCTGCGGCGACCGGATCGCCGACTCGGGAAGCCGGATCCTCGTGACCATGGACGCCTACTACCGCAATGGCGAGCTAGTTGACCACAAAGTCAAGGCCGACGAAGCGGTCGAGGCGGCGGCGAAGGCGGGCCAAGATGTCGACAAAGTGCTGGTGTGGCGCCGGGACCCGGGGCAGTACTCGTCCGCGAGCCCGATGGTCGAGGGCCGGGACTTCTTCATCGATGAGCTGCTTCGCGACTATCGCGGCGCGGTCGTCGAGCCGGTCTCGATGCCGGCCGAGGCGCCGCTGTTCCTCATGTATACGAGCGGCACGACCGGGCGGCCGAAGGGCGCGCAGCACAGCACCGGCGGCTATCTCGCGTACGTGACCGGAACGTCGAAGTACTACCAGGACATCCATCCGGACGACACCTACTGGTGCATGGCCGACATCGGCTGGATCACCGGCCACTCGTACATCGTGTATGGGCCGCTGTCGCTCGGCACCACGTCGGTGATCTACGAGGGCGTGCCCACATATCCGGACGCCGGTCGGCCATGGCGGATCGCCGAGCGGCTCGCTGTGAATATCTTCCACACCGCTCCGACAGCGATCCGGATGCTGCGCAAGCTCGGTCCCGACGAGCCCGCTAAGTACAACCACCACTTCAAGCACATGACGACGGTCGGTGAGCCGATCGAGCCGGATGTGTGGCGGTGGTACTACCACAGCGTCGGTAAGGGCGAGGCGGTCATCGTCGACACCTGGTGGCAGACGGAGAACGGCGGCTTCCTCGGGTCGACCCTGCCCGCGCTGGAGCCGATGAAGCCGGGCTCATGCGGGCCCGGTGTGCTCGGGGTGTATCCCGTGATCTACGACGAAGAGGGCACCCTCGTCGAGGCCGGCAGCGTCCGGGCCGGGAACATCTGTATCCGCAACCCGTGGCCCGGCATCTTCCAGACGATCTGGGGCCAGCCGGAGCGGTTCGTACAGACGTACTACGAGAAGTACTGCAAGAACCCGGAGAGCAAGGACTGGGGCGACTGGCCGTACTTCGCCGGTGACGGCGCCGTGCAGGCGGCCGACGGGTACTTCCGGATCCTCGGTCGGGTTGACGACGTCATCAACGTCGCCGGGCACCGGCTCGGGACGAAGGAGCTTGAGTCCGCAGCCATCACCGTCGATGAGGTCGCCGAGGCGGCCGCGGTCCCGGTGGTGGACGAGATGCGCGGCCGGGCCGTCGAGATGTACATCTCGCTCAAGCCCGAGGTGTCGGAGGCCGATGGGTCTGGCGTCGCGGAGAAGGTAGTGGCGGCCATCGAGAGGCAGATCGGCAAGATCGCCCGCCCGAGGGCGGTGTGGGTCGTACACGACATGCCGAAGACCCGTTCCGGCAAGATCATGCGTAGGGTGATCGCGTCCATCTCCAATTTCACCGATGTGGGGGACGTCACGACGCTCGCCAACCCGGAGATCGTCGACGAGATCCGCCACCAAGTCCAGGCGGAGAAGGAGGCGCGTGGCGACGTGCCGAAGGACCTGTCCGCCGAGGAGGAGGCCGAGATCAAGTCCTTCGGCCAAGTCGAGTAGCCGGTCCGGTCGGGCCGGTTGACGTCGATAACCGGCACCCCCGCGCTGCGCAAGTATCGGGGCCAGCGCGGCGCCGTTGGACCCAGTGTCCGCCACCCCGGCCGGCGCACCGGCCCGTGGCCGCGCGCCCACACCAGCTGCGCCCGATAGCCGGCCGGGGTGGCGACGCACGACGCGGTGGCCACCACGCCGCGCACCGCGGACACCGCCGCGACCTGCTCATCAGCGTG
>JBKOZJ010000081.1:0-16724 GCA_046725875.1 Actinomycetota bacterium | reverse complement strand
GGAGCTGTCCCGGCTGGAGTCGGCGCTGGCCGACCGGGCCCGCCTGGTACTGGTGGTGGGGGATGCCGGTATCGGCAAAACCCGGCTGGTATGTGAGGGTCTGGCCGGGGCTCGGCCTGGCGCGGCTCGATTGATCGCGGTTAGTGGGGGCTGTTTGCCGTTGGCGGCGAAGCTGCCGTTGCTGCCGGTGGCGGATGCGCTGGCTGAGCTGAGCCGCCTGGATGGGGGCGAGCCGTTTGAGGCGGCGCTCGAGGCGGCGCCGGCGTATGTCCGGCCGGAGGTGGCCCGTCTGCTGCCGCGGCTTGCCGGCGAGGCGAGTCGGGCGAAGGCGGTGGAGGGGTGGCGGCATGAGCGGCTGTTCGCCGCGGTGGCCGAGTTGTTGGGCGGCGTGGCGCGGCGGTCTCCGCTCGCGCTGTTGATCGAGGACGTGCACTGGGCGGACGATGCGACGCTGGATTTCTTGACCTATCTGATGCGGGCCGGCCGTGACAGTCCCATGTCGCTGGTGGTGACCTGCCGCAGTGACGAGGTGCCGCTGGACCCGGGAGTAGCCGACTGGTTGACGCATGTACGCCGGGATGCGGGGGTGGAGGAGATTCGGCTCGGCCCGCTGTCTCCCAGCGAGGTGGCCGGGCAGGTCAGCGCGCTGGTGGGCGCTGCTCCGCCGGCTGGGCTGGTGGAGGACGTGTACGCCCGGGCAGAGGGCCATCCGTTCTTCACCGAGCAGCTGGTCGCCGCCGCCGTCACGGACTCGGAGGGGCTGCCGCCGGAGTCGGTGACGTTGCCGGCGCGCTTGGCGGAGCTCTTGGTCGCCCGGGCGGCCGGGTGCGGCGCTGACGCGCGGGCGGTGCTCGCCGTGCTGTCCATGGCTGGTCGGCCGTTGAGCGAGCGGTTCCTCGGCGAGGTCACCGGTCTGGGCCCCGAAACAGTCCGGACAGCCGTACGCGAGTTGACCGCGGTCCGGTTGCTTGCGGCCGCTGCCGACAGAGGGCATAGGCCCCGGCATGCGTTGCTCGGCGAGGCGGTGGCGGCCGAGTTGTTGCCCGACGAGCGGGTCGCGCTGCACGAACGCATCGCAACGGCACTGGAGGCCGCTGGGGACGACACGCTGGCAGCCGAGGCTGCCGGCCATTGGGCCGCCGCGGGCCGGGCCGCCGAGGAGCTGCAGGTCCGGCTCGCCGCCGCAGAGGCCGCCCAGCACGTGTTTGCCTACGCCGACGCCGCAACACACTGGCGGCGGGCCATCGACCTGTGCGTGGCCGAAACCAGCGTCGACCTCGCCGCCGGAATCGACGTGCCGCACCTGTACCTACGGGCGGTGGATGCGCTCGAAGCGTCCGGCGACCGGAGACAGGCCCGGGTTGTCGCAGAGGACGCGTACCGCCGGTTCGCCGACCACCCCGACCGTGCCACCCGTGCACTGGTCTACTACCGCGTTGGCTTCTTTCGGGGGGTGACGCTCGATTCCCCCGCCGCCGGACTCCCCTTGATCGAGGAGGCGTTGCGGCTTTTCGAGGGCACCCCACCGACAGTCGAACGCGCCGAGGCCTGGTACTGGTACGCGCACCACTTCCTATTCGCGAGCGAGGGGCGGCGCCCGGAAGAGGTGCTGGCGGCGCTTGACCGCGCGCTCGAGATCGCTGAGGCGGCCGGCGCAGCGACGTTGAGACCACGCATTCTTTGTACGCGCGCGTCCCAGTTGTTCGATCTCGGCAAGGTCGATGAGGCACTCCGGCTGCTCGCCCGAGCGCGGGACGAGCTGGAGGCATCCCCGGACCCCTTGGCGGCGCTTTGGCTCGCGATCATCGAGAGCGACGGGCTGCTGAAACTGGGAAGGCTCGAGGAGGCAACCCGAGTCGGGCTGCGCGGTCTCGGCGACGCGCGGCGCCACGGTTTGGCGAGCAGCTACGAGGCGAACATCGCCATGGGCAACGCGGTGGAGGGCTTGCTTGCCCGAGGCTGCACCTCGGAAGCGGCCGCACTGATCGACCCGCTGACCACCGGGCCGCTCGACTGGGTCTATATAGCGCTGCACATGAGCCGCGGCGAGATCGACCTACTGCGCGGCGAGTTTGACGCAGCTGCGCAGCGGCTGAGTCAGATCGAGCTGGGCACCAGCCTCGAGCACGCTTTCTTCCTCGGGCTAGGTGTCGCGGAGGTAGCGCTGTGGGCCGGGCGGCCGCAGGAGGCACTCGAGGCGGTCCAGACGGTGCTCGAGCGCCTAGAGGGCTCCGGGGAGGTCATCTCTTGCGGCTGGCCGCTTGCGGTGGGCATGCGCGCCTGCGCGGACCTGGCCCAGCTCGGCCGCGCCCGCGGAGATCAACCGTCTGTACAAGCCGCGCTTGTCGCGGCCGAGGACTTGACCTCCTGGGTAAAGCGTGAACGCGGCGCCCCATTCGCCGAGCACCCTTTCGTGGCGAGCATCCCGGCGGAGCGCAGTACCTGGGACGCCGAACAAGGCCGCACGAGGGGCGCGAGCGATCCCTCCGCATGGAGTGTGGCCGCCGAGCGGTGGGAAGCCCTGGGCTATCGGCATCGCGCCGGATATGCCCGCTGGCGGCAAGCCGAAGTACTGCTGGCCACGCCGCACGGCGGCCGCGGAGCCGCCGCGACCGTGCTGTCTACGGCGGCGGATCTGGCGATGGAGCACGTGCCGCTGACGACAGCGATCCAGGATCTCGCCCGCCGCGCTCGCATCGACCTAAGCGCACCCGTCCAGCCGGTCCCGCGGGACGAGTCGGCGGCCACTCGCCCATTCGGGCTGACCGACCGTGAGCTCGATGTGCTGCGACTGCTCGGCCAGGGCAAGACCAACCCGGAGATAGCCGCCGCCTTGTTTATCAGCCCGCGAACCGCCGGCGTCCACGTCACCCACATCCTGCGCAAACTCGACGCCACAACCCGGGTGCAAGCAGCCACCATCGCCGACCGCGCCGGCCTCCTCGCCGCCGAACCGGCCCGTCCCGGCGCGACCTAAGCCGCATCGGACGATCGGCCCCGTCCAAGCACGCGCCGGGGAGCGGGCCAATCAAGACGCTTGCCTGCAACCCCCGGGTCCGCCGACAGACGGCGTCTGGGCGTTGAGCTTCCTGGATTCACCAGGATCGATCCACGGCGACACGGCCCGAACAGCCGGGATCGCCCCGCGGGCGATTCGACGCCTCCGACGGGGTTTCGTCGCGCGGGGCATTTCCTACGACATGCATACCGGGATCACCGACCCGGCCAATGGCCGAGCAGGTCGTCGACCAGGGTCGGAGCTTGGTGGGACTCTGGCGGCACAACCGGCAGCTCGTGGCCTGGCTCCGCCGCGCCGCCTTGGCTCGTGAGCCGGTAGCATTCGCCGCAGATCTGCCGCCGGCCGGCAGTGCCGCCGGCGGTGACGACGGCAGTTCGTCACGCACCGCCCGCCCCCGCTACGCGCCGATCTTGTGGCAAGGGACCGAGATGAACAGCACCGAGAAGATGACCGTTCTCGTCTACAGCGACGACATCAACACCAGAGAGAAGGTCAAGCTCGCCGTGGGCCGCCGGCCGGCGCCCGAGCTTCCCCGGGTGGAGTGGGTGGAGTGCGCGACCGAACCGGCTGTCATCTCCCGGGTCGACCAGGGCGGGATCGACGTGATCGTGCTCGACGGTGAGGCAGTGCCCGCCGGTGGCATGGGAATCTGCCGGCAGCTCAAGGACGAGATCTACCGATGCCCGCCGGTGCTGGTACTTATCGGCCGGCCACAGGACGCTTGGCTCGCGAACTGGTCCCGCGCGGACGCTGTCGTGCCACATCCGCTCGACCCCATCGCCGTCGCTGACGCGGTGGCCGGCCTAATGCGCCGGCGGCTCGCTCGGCTGCGTCAGCCCAGGCTACTGGCCGACCCGACGATGTGAGCAGCGATGAGCCTGGATACCGCGTCAACTGAGCACTCCTGGTCGGAGGTCCTCTCGGCGCTGCTGCGTCGCGCTGATTTGCCCCCCGACGCGACCGCATGGGCGATGAACGAGATCATGTCGGGCGAGGCGACCTCGGCGCAGATCGCGGCGTTCGTGGTCGCGCTGCGAGCGAAGGGCGAGACCGTCGACGAGGTGTCGGGCCTGGTCGAGGCGATGTACGTCCACGCCACCACGATCGATGTGCCGGGCCGGACCCTGGACGTGGTCGGTACCGGCGGTGACCGGGCGCACACCGTCAACATCTCGACGATGGCGGCCTTGGTCGCGGCCGGGGCGGGCGCCACGGTGGTAAAGCACGGGAACCGCGCCGCGTCCTCGGCATGCGGATCGGCCGATCTGCTCGAGGAGCTTGGCGTCCCGCTCGACCTCCAGCCCGGCCAGGTCGCCGAGCTCGCCGGAGAGGTGGGCATCACCTTTTGCTTCGCGCCGGTGTTCCATCCTGCGCTCCGCCATGCGGCCGGTCCGCGCCGGGAGATCGGTGTGGCCACGACGTTCAACTTCCTCGGCCCGCTTGCGAATCCGGCCCGCCCCGTGGCGGCAGCGGTCGGTGTGGCGGACGCGCGGATGGCGGGCATTCTGGCCGGCGTGCTCGCCCGCAGGGACGTGTCGGCCCTGGTCTTCCACGGCGACGACGGTCTGGACGAGCTCACTACCACGACGACCTCACGGGTCTGGCTGGTCCACCGTGGCGCCGTCGTGGAGTCGTTCCTCGACCCGGGCCAGCTCGGGATCGCTCACCATGAGCCGGTCGAGCTTCGCGGCGGCAGCGTTGCTGTCAACGCGGCCGCGGCCCGTGCCTTCTTTGCCGGCGAGGGCGGCGCGGCGCGTGACACTGTCCTGCTCAACGCGGCCGCTGCTCTCGTCGCGTACGAGCTGGCGGACCGCGGCTCGGTGACGGGCCGGCTGGAGGCGGCGGCGGCGGCCGCCGAGCTTCCGCAGCTCCTGCGCCGCAGCCTCGCGCAGGCCGCCGAGTCGGTGGACACGGGGGCGGCCGCCGGCGCGTTGGAGCGCTGGGTCGAAGCGGCCCACAAGAAGAAGACGTTCTAAATTCTGCTTACCCGGGTGGAGGAACCGTTGATCACCGCGATCGTGCTCATCAAAGCGCAGGTCAACCGGATTCCGGAGGTCGCCGAAGCGATCGCGGAGCTGGAAAGTGTGAGCGAGGTCTATTCGGTCACCGGTGAGTTCGACCTGATCGCGATGGTGCGAGTGCATCAGCACGAGGAACTGGCCGATGTCATACCCGGCCGGATCAACAAGATCGAGGGAATCCTGACGACCGAAACCCACGTCGCCTTCCGGACCTACTCTCAGCACGACCTCGAGGCCGCGTTCGCCCTCGGCGTCGCGGAGGCGGACTAGCAGGGCTCCCTCTGGCC
Organism: Actinomycetota bacterium; assembly: GCA_046725875.1. Taxonomy (GTDB): domain Bacteria; phylum Actinomycetota; class Actinomycetes; order JAKEEW01; family JAKEEW01; genus JBKOZJ01. The sequence continues at coordinate 11,397 of JBKOZJ010000081.1, read as the reverse complement.
CGAGCCGTTTGTGGCAGCGGTGACCCCTTCTACCGCGGTGGCGACTGCCTCGGGTGGCTGACTCACCGTCCCCAGCGCGGACCCGCGTAGCGGTACCTGTATTCATCCGGCGGCCGCTTGGGCCGTTCGGCGAAGAGCACCGCGACAACGAATCCGAAGATGAACCCGGCAACGTGGGCGGCATACGCAACCCCGGTCTCCCCGGACACCCCCGCGCCCTGCGCATACAGCCACTGCAGGACGAACCAGGTGCCAAGCACGATCCAAGCCGGCAGCCGGAACGGCAGGAAGAGCAGGAACGGAACCAAGCTGATCACCTTGGCACGCGGGAAGAGCCATAGATACGCGCCCAGAACACCCGCGATGGCACCGGACGCGCCGACCAGCGGTTGCGTCGAGCCACGCGCGGTCAGCAGAGCGAACGCGTACGTTGCGACCAAGCCGGCGGCGAGATAGAAGATCAGGTAGCGCAGGCGACCTAGCTGGTCCTCCACGTTGTTGCCGAACACGTAGAGGAAGAGCATGTTGCCGAGCAGGTGGAGCCAGCCGCCGTGGACGAAAATGGCGGTGAACGCCGACCAGACCGGCACCTTTTCCTGCTTGCCAACGATGCAACGGAAGACAACGCCATTCTGCCTGATGCGGACCTGCTCGGGCGGGAGCTCACGGTTGCTAAGCAGCTCCTTCGGGATCGCGCCGTACTCCAGGAAGTAGTTCTCTTGTGCACAGGCGAGGGCGGCACCTGAGCCGTAGCGACCCGACAGCCCGGAGACCGGCCCGACCAGGAAGACCGCGATGTTGATCGCGATGATCACGTACGTAACGATGGCCGGGCGCCGAACCGGGTTCTGGTCGTGAATGGGAATGACCACCGACCGATCATCTCGCAGGCCGGTGAATCGGACGCATCAGCCGCTGACTGTCAAAGGGCACAAGCACCGACCCGCCGGAGGTCGCCGGCTCGAGCCACTCACGCACCGCCGCGGCGCCGTGCACGGGCAGCGACCATTCACCGTCAATCTGAACCAGCCGCAGGCCGGGCGCCTCGAGCCAGCCGAGGATGCATTCGGTCTCTTCCGCCGTTGCCGCGGGTGTCGGGCCCGGCCCTGGCGCTATCGTCTCGGCAGTCGCCAGCAATGCCCCGACGAACGCCCCTGGTATGGCATCCGGCGGCATTACTCCCGCTGCGGCTAGCCGGCCATGCCGCACGACGATGATCTCCCACGGCGGGCGGCCGGTGGCGCCCGACCTGGGGCGGTCCCGGGTGGGCGTCCAACCGTGGGGAAGAGCCCCGGCCGCCGGCCGCGCCGCAACCAGCTCGGGACACCGGGTCAGCGCCGCGATGCGCTGCATCCTGGCCGCCGTACGCACAAAGGCAACCAGCCGGTCGCGGTGCCGGGCCGCGTCCTCATACCGATGCTGGCCGGCGAGCAGTTCGATACGGGCAGTGATATGGCGCACCAGGGGCCGCACGTCGCCGAGGATGGCCGACCGGGCCGCCTCCACATGTACTGAATAGTCCGCGGGTGACTCGTGGCCGGCACATGGACCGTGGCACCGCCCCATCTCATAGAGCATGCACGGCGACCGTGGCCGCCTTGGCGACAGTCGCGGGGTGCACTGCCGGATTGGGAAGGCTTCGTGCAATGCCGTCATCGCCTGCTCGGCCAACCGGCGGGAGCCGAACGGTCCGAAGTAGGTCGTTTGGTCGTCGCGGACCTCGCGCACCATCGACAGGCGCGGGAACGGCTCGACGGTCAGCTTGAGCCACAGCGCCCGCTCCGGATACCGGGACCTGCGGTTGTAGGCGGGTTTGTGCTCGGCAATGAGCCGCAACTCACGCACCTCCGCCTCGAGGGCGGTAGCACAGACGATCGGCGTAACTTGTGTCGCGAGGCCGATCATCTCCGTTATCCGGGTGCGGCTCTCGGCAGCAGTGAAATAGGTCCGGACGCGGGAGCGCAGGTTGCGCGCCTTTCCGACGTAGAGGATCTTGCCGGAGGCGTCCTGGAACATGTAGACGCCCGGAAGGCTCGGCAGTCCTTCGGCAAGGTGGCGCTTGACAACCTGCTGTGGCGCGACCCGGGCCGAGAAGATGGTGAGCTCTTCCAGCGAGTGCACGCCGTACGAGCCCACCCGCTCCAGAAGGCCATGCAGGACGTCGACGGTGGCCCTGGCGTCGGCCAGCGCCCGATGGATCGGTGCCGTCGCAGCTCGGAAATAGCGGGCGAGCGTGCCGAGCGTTGCATCCGGCACCTCGTCGCGGGTCAGCACTCGCCGCGCGAGGCGGGCGGTGTCGAGTACGTCGAAGCCCGGCCACGAATAGCCGTGGCGCTCACAGGCGCTGCGCAGGAATCCCATGTCGAACGGTGCGTTATGGGCCACGAGAACGGCACCCTGGGCGAACTCCAGAAACGCGGGCAGCACGGCCTCGATGTACGGCGCCGTCACAACCATGGCGTCGGTGATCCCCGTCAGGATCGTGACGAACGGCGCGATCGCTCCACCCGGGTGGACCAGCGTCTGGAACTCGCCGAGAACCTCACCGCCGCGAATCTTGACCGCACCGACCTCGGTGATGCTGTCGGTGGCCGCGGCTCCCGTCGTCTCCAGGTCAACCACCACAAACGTGACCTCGCGCAACGGCCTGCCAAGCTCCTCGAAGGTGCCCTGTATGGCCACCGGCCGGGAATGCCTCCCATGGGCAGGGCCGATGGGCTCTCCAAGGGTGAGCCGCGGCGTGGTCGCTGCGGTCATGTCAGGGAAGGTAAGCCGCCCAACCGACAGAATTCGGTTACTGACGCCGCGTGTCCCAGGTTCTCGGTCGCCGAGCGTTCAGCGGGTGTGGGTGGGTTCTTGATCGGCGGGCTGGCCCGTTCGACATACCCTGGGGACATGTCCGCGCCGTCACCGCAGCCCGACCAGGAGCCTATGGTGCCTGGTCAGCTTGATGACACGGGCGCGGAGACCGGCAGTGCAGGTGGGGCAGCGGATTCGGCCGCCCGAACCGCTCACGCGGCCGAACGAGAGGCAGTACCGGTCATGCTGCCGGAGCCAGTGCGCCTGCGTGTCGTCGCGCTGGCGGCAGACGCGATCGGAGCGCTGCCGCTGACCGATGTCCCCGCAGCGCTGCGACAGTTCGTCCGGTTCGCTCCACACAAACGCGCCCGCCTCGCGGGGACACCGATTGCCGGCGCGCTCGCGGCCGACGGTGCCTTCCGGGCTGCGGTAGCCGCACGAATCCGGGAGGCGATGCCGGATTTGGCCGCCGCGCTCGCCGCTGGCACGCTCCCCGCCGCGGCCGACCCGGCGGACATCGGCGCCGTCGCGTACCTGCTCCGGCCGGACGGCTGGCAGGCACATGTAGATGCCGCCGGGCGGGCGGCGGAGCGTGCTGCTGCGGCGACCGGCTCGGTCGCCGCCAATGACGCGGTTGCCCGATTGCAGGAACAGCTCTCTGCGGCTCGAGCCGCGGCCAAGGCCGACACCGACCGGCTGCGTGGCGACCTCGACCGGGTCAAGGGCGAGGTCTCAGACCTGCGGCGCAAGCTGCACGAGGCAAGGCAGCAAGCGAAGGAGGCGGTCACCAACGCACGCACTGCCGAAGAGGCGGCCGAGGCTGCGCGCGCCGATGCGGCGGCCACCGAGGCCTCCGCCGATGCCGAGCTACGTCGCATGAAGACCCGCCTCGCCGACGCCGAGCAGGCGCTGGAGTCCGCGCGCCGGACGGCCCGCGAGGGCCGCAGCATCGAGGATGTCCGGCTGCGCCTCCTGCTCGACACGGTCCTGGATGCGGCCCAAGGACTCCGGCGGGAGCTCGCGCTGCCACCCACGACCATCCGTCCAGCGGACACCGTCGAGGCACTCGCCGGCTCCGGCGCAGGCGTCGGAACGGTTGGCGACCGGGCCCGGCCGAGTGACGATCCGACGCTGCTTGACGAACTGCTCGCGCTACCCCAGGTCCACCTCGTCATAGACGGCTACAACGTCACCAAGAGTGGCTTCGCCAGCCTCCCCCTCGAATCCCAGCGTTCTCGTCTCATCACCGGCCTGGGTGGCCTGGCCGCTCAAAGCGGCGCCGAAATCACGTGCGTCTTCGACGGCGCCGCTCTCGACAGTCGGGTGTCGATCACGGCGCCACGCGGGGTCCGCGTCCTCTTCAGTAAGTCGGGGGAGACCGCCGACGAGCTCATCCGCCGGCTCGTGCAGGCCGAGCCGGCGGGCCGCCCCATCATCGTGGTCTCCAGCGACCGAGAGATAGCCGAGGGCGTCCAGCGCCTCGGCGCCCGCGCCCTTCCCGCGGCTGCACTGGTCAAACGCCTTTCCCGCGGCTGAGCGGCGCGGCTTCGGTCGCCCGCGGTCGGTGGTCGAGGGGGCGGTCGGCACTGCCGAGACCCACATGCTCGGCAAGTAGCCCACGGCCGGGTGGGCTGATAGCGGTTTCTTGTCGGAGGCCGGTCCTACGGTGGTGATCGGTAACGATCGTGGCCTTCGGGGAGGGCTGTAATGCTCATCGACTGCGAGTCCTGCTCGGTCCGAGACGTCGCCTGCGGCGACTGTGTCGTCCACGCCCTGCTCGGTATGCCGGCAGTCGGAGCCACGCTCGATGCGCAGGAGCGCACGGCCATTGGTGTCTTGGCCGCGTCCGGCCTGGTCCCGCCGCTGCGGCTGGCGGTCAGTTCCACATCGACCGTCGCTTCGTCGCGAACCGCCGACGATGATGAAGAAGTCCCACCTGCGGTGTCCGCATGACGCTCCCCTGACCTCGGCCTGGCCTGCACCAAGAGCAGCGGCCGCCGATGAACATGGCGGGTTCCGTTGCCCTACGAGCCGATCTTGAGTATGGTTCCGCACCAGGCATCTGCGCAGTCGGCCGCTCAGCCGGAGTGGTCGGCGGATGTCACCGCCGAGTCCTAGCGGGCCGGACCGCCGGGGGATTCCAGTGCCCTTGGCGGCGAAGGTCAGCGGGAGCCGGGGAACCAACCTTCCCTGGGGTGAATCGGAGCACTTCGGTGCAATGTAGGGCTCGTCTTCCCCAGCCCGAACCCGTCAGCTCACCCGGTAGGCGGCCTGAGGAGGAGGGGTGGCGCTCTAGTGGCGTCGATCGGTGCACGCCGTCCTGTACGCACACTGGTCGCTCTCGGCGCTGCCGTTGCCGTCGGTTTAGTCGTCGTCCCGGACGCGAGCTACGCCGACCCGCAATCCATTGACGATGTCCGGAAGCAGGTCGACCAGCTCGACCATGAGGTCGTCGCCGTCGTCGAGCAGGTGAACGTCGCCACCGAGAAGCTCAAAGCGGCCGAGAAGCAGCTGCGGGTAATCCAGGATCGGGTGGCCGCGGAGCAGCGTGCCCTCAATGCCTTGCAGGACGAGGTAGGCATCTACCTGACCATGGCCTACCGCAACGCCGGCATGGACGAGACGCTGGAGTTGCTGACCTCGAACGACCCAGGCCGGTTCCTCGAGCAGGCGACCACGCTCGACCAGCTCTCGAGCCAGCAGGCGGACGCCCTGCAGAGGCTGCGGCTCGCCAAGCAGGACCTCGAGCAGACGAAACTGGAAGCGCGGCAGAAGCTCGCCGAGATCGACCAGGTCCGCGATGACCTCAAGGCCAAAGAGAGCGAGGTCAGGGAGAAGCTGCGGCGGGCGAACGCGCTGCTGAGCAGGCTGACCGCAGAGCAGCGGGCGGCGCTCAACCCGCCAAGCGAGGAGCCGCCGCCGGCGGCGAGCGTACCGGCGGTGAGCGGCCGCGCCAAGCTGGCGGTCGACTTCGCCTACGCCCAGCTCGGCGAGCCGTACGCCTGGGGAGCCGCCGGCCCGGGCTCGTGGGACTGCTCTGGCCTCACCATGATGGCCTGGCAGCAGGCCGGTGTTTCGTTGCCGCACTCGTCTGCGCAGCAGTACGGCTACGGGACGCACGTGTCCCAAAGCCAGCTCCAGCCTGGTGACCTGGTGTTCTTCTACAGCCCCATCAGCCATGTCGGGATCTACATCGGCGGTGGCAAGATGATCCACGCGCCGCGGCCCGGGGAGGTCGTGAAGATCACCTCGATCTCGAGCAGCTACATGCCATACGTCGGGGCCACAAGACCCGGATGAGCGAAGACCGCGGGGGATGGGCCGCGGCGGGTCGGGGAGCCGCGGCGGTGGGCCTCCATGTGTGACGAGAAGGGATGCCGCTCAGTTGCTGTTCGAGTCGGGGTCGCCGCGGACCGTGCCCGTGGGCTGGAAGGGCAGGACGCGGGTTCGCGCGGTCGCGGCCTTAGGGACGGTCGCCGTAGCGGCCGGCCTGCTGGTTTCCGTCCCGTCGGCCGGCCGGGCCGATCCGACGAGCATCACCGACGTACAGAAGAAGATCAAGGAGCTCTACCACGAGGCCGAGATCGCCACGGAGGAGTACAACGGCTACCAGGACCGGCTGCGGGGCGCCGAGCGTGAGCTGAAGGTCATCCAGGAGCGGGTCGGTGAGCAGCAGGACCGGCTCGATCAGCTGCTGTCCCAGAACGGCATTTTCGCGACGATGGCCTATCGGGACGGCGGCGTCGACCAAACGTTGCGGCTGTTCCTCTCCGACGACCCGCAGCGGTTTCTCGAAGAGGCGACTATGCTCGACCAGCTCTCCGCCCAGCAGGCCGAGGCGCTGCGTCGGCTCCAGATGGCTCGGCAGGATCTGCTTACCATGCGCGCCCAGGCGGCCCAGCAGATCGGCGAGATCGAGCAGTTGCAGGACGCCATGGATGAGAAGCGCGCGACGATCGAGGCCAACATGCGGCAGGCGAACGTGCTTCTTGCCACGCTGAAGGAGGAGCAACGCGCATTCCTCAGGTCAACGGGCTCGCTCGTCGTACCGGACAGCATCCTGAACAACCTGCCCGGAGGCCGGGCCGGCACGGCGGTCAGGTTCGCGATTGCACAGGTCGGGGAGCCCTATGTATGGGGGGCGACCGGGCCGAGCTCGTGGGACTGCTCAGGGCTCACGCTGAGCGCGTTCCAAGCAGCCGGGGTCACCCTTCCCCGGACCTCGAGCAGCCAGGCGACCGTCGGTGCGAGAGTCGCGGAGTCTGCCCTGAAGCCCGGCGACCTGGTCTTCTTCTACTGGCCGATTAGCCACGTCGGCATCTATATCGGGGAGGGGCTCATGATCCATGCGCCGCATCCCGGTGACGTGGTCAAGGTGACATCGATCGACACGATGCCCTTCGCGACCGCCCGCCGCGTCGGGTAAGCACCGCCCGCCAGGCGTCCGCCCAGCTGGCAGCCGGCCGGCCTGAACTCACGCGATCGGTCTGGCCAGGAGCCTCGTCCGCCTATCTGCCGGGTGTGGCGCGTCCGTCGCCGTACCATCACAGGAGGCTTTGGGTCGAGGGGAGCTAGCCAGTGCAGGACGGTCGGCAGCGCGGTGCAGCCGTCCTCGCGCCGGGTGATGCCTCGGTGTCCGCCTCGACCTCGCCGGCCTTGACAGCGGAGCGACAGCGGCGACGGTCGCGCCTTGCCGCCGGGGTTGCCGTCCTGGCGCTGGTCGTCAGCGGCGGTGTCGTCGCCGCGACCGGTGACCGCCACGAAGCCGGTGCTCGGATCGGCTCGGCCAGTGCCCGGCAGACATCGGCCGACCGGCAACCGAACCGCGATGTCGCCGTACAAGCCCTCCTCGACCAGCGGGCCGCCGCGGTCGAACACCGAAACCAGGACGCGTTCCTGGCTGCGGTCGATCCGGCTGCGACCCGGTTCCGGCAGCGGCAGGCTCGCATGTTCGAGGCGATGGCGAAAGTGCCTTACAACGGCTGGACCTATGAACTGGCCGGAACCGCACCCTTTCGCCTGTCGCCCGCGAGACAGCGCAGGCTCGGCTCACCGGCGTTCACCGCAAAGGTGGTGGCTCGCTACCTGCTCGCGGGATACGACGACCACGCCCAGTCGAAATTCGACCTCTACTACACATTCAGGCTTCTGGATGGCCGTTGGGTGATCAGCGGGGACACCGACGGGGACGATTCCGGTTACCGCAGCCAGCGGCAACTATGGGACTTCGGGGTGGTCAATGTCGCCCGCGGTAAGCAGAGCATTGTGCTGGGCCTCGGCAGTGAGAGCGTCCTGAAGCGGCACGCTCTAGAGGCCGACGATGCAGTCGCCCAGGTCTCTCGGGTCTGGGGAAGCGATTGGTCGCAGAAAGTCGTCCTCCTCGCGCCGGGCACGCAGGCGCAGCTGGGGACGCTGCTGGGTGCGCCGGCCCAGAAGTATTCACAAATCGCCGCTGTCACGCATGCAGAAGCGGGGATCCCGGCCGCGAACGGGAGCAAGCCGCGAGTACGCCGGCCCAATGCTGCTGGTCGGGAGGAGCGCAGTGATCGTGCACCCGGTATCCACGACGGGAGGGTGGCCGATCGGATCATGATCAATCCGGCGATCTGGGGAAGGCTCAGCCCGACCGGCCGGCGGATCGTAATGAGCCACGAGGTCACGCATGTGGCGACCAGAACGGCGACTACACAGTCGACGCCAACGTGGCTGTCCGAAGGTTTCGCCGACTACGTCGGCTACCTCGGCAGCAGAGTGCCGGCGGACGTCGCGGCCGGTGAGCTTTTGCGGGACATCCGCGCGGATGGGCCGCCACGCGGCCTTCCCGCGACCGACGAGTTCGGACCAAACAGCGACGACCTCGCTGCGGCGTACGAGGAGGCATGGCTCGCCTGCCGTCTCATCGCGATGAAGTACGGCGAGGAGAAGCTCGTGGCCTTCTACCGCCAGGCTGGCACTGCCCGCGGCGCCGGCGATGGTGGTCCGGGGACGGCGTTCACCCGGGCGTTCGGCGTTACGACCGCGCAGTTCACCGCTGCCTGGCGCGGCTACCTCGCCCGGCTGGCCTGAGTTTCCCTTGGAAGTTTCCGGTCACCGGGGCGGTTGGGAAGGCACGTGAGGAGCTGGTCGGCACGGCGCTGGGCGGCCCTTGCGGCGGTCGTACTCGGGGCGGGACTGATCGCCATTATCGTCGCTACCACGCCCTGGCAGACGCTTCCACCCGTTCCAGGGGGTTCGGCTGCGGTCGACGCAGGCCGGGATTTCAGTGCCGCCGAGATCGCCCGCCAGGACGCCTATCACGCGGCGATCGGCCCCCCGGCCTACGCATCGCTCGCCGTGACTTTCGGCCTGGTGCTGCTGCTCGGGGTCACGCCCTTGGGCGCCGGGCTGATCGCACGGGTGGGCGATCCGACCGGTCAGGGCATTGAGGAACCTGATCGGCGGGTGCGCGTGTCCCGGCCGCTGCGGTTCATTCGGTGGGCGCGGCCGATCGTGCTCGGCGGCTTTGTCCTCGCCCTGCTTGGCCGGCTGGTCGCGCTACCGTTCGACATCCGGGCGGAGGTCGTCATGCGCCGCTACGACCTCTCCACCCAGGACTGGGCGAGCTGGACGAGCGACCAGCTGAAGAGTTTCGGCATCGGCGCGGCTTTGACCGCTCTCGTGCTGCTCGCCTTGCTTGCCCTTGTACGAAGGTCCGCGCACTGGTGGTGGGTGCCCGGGTCCGCGCTGGCCGCGCTGCTGGTCGCCGTGGGATCCTTCGTCTACCCCGTGGTCATCGAGCCCGTCTTCAACAAGTTCACGCCAATGGAGCCCGGGCCGCTCAAGAGCTCGCTGCTCGCTCTGGCGAAGGAGGACGGGCTGCCGGTCAAGGACGTCCTCGTCGCCGACGCCTCCCGGCGCACGAACAAGCTCAACGCGTATGTGTCCGGCTACGGGTCCACTCGCAGGATCGTCGTGTACGACACCACGCTGCGAGAGATGACTCCTGAGGAGATCAGGCTCATAACCGCACATGAGCTGGGCCACGTCAAGAACAACGATGTTCTGCACGGAACGCTGATCGGCGGGCTCGCGATTGCATTCGGTGTCTGCGTGCTCTATCTCGCGGTGACGATGCCGTGGTTGCAGCGGCGGGCCGGGATCGCGCGCTCCGCTGGCGAGCCGTCTGGTCCGGGCCCGCCGCCGGCCGAGCCGGTGACCGCCGGTCGACGGCCGGCTGCTCGGCCTACCGCGGCGGCGACCGCTCGAGCCCTTGCCGACCCACGGTCGATCGCCGTGATCCTCGCCGTGTTGGCCGTGCTCACTCAAGTGTCCAACCCGGTGCAGCTGCTGATCAGCCGGCGAATCGAGGCGCGCGCCGACGTGCACGCGCTCAACCTGGTCCGCGACCCGGCCGGCCAGATCGCCATGCAGCATCGGCTGGCCGTGGCCAACCTCTCCAACCTCGACCCCAACCAGATCGTGTACGGGCTCTTCGCGTCGCATCCGACTCCGCCGGAGCGGACTGCGCTCGCTCGCGACTGGGCGAAGATCAATCACGAGCCGGTCCCTTGACCAGGACAGCGGCGCAAGGCGCGAAATCGGGGATACAGCCTTCGATAGCGTGACGGGCAAATGCACCGGACGCTCGTGATCACCAACGACTACCCGCCGCGGCCTGGCGGGATTCAGTCGTTCGTCCATGCGCTCGCGGTTCGGCAGCCGCCCGACTCGGTTGTCGTGTACGCACCGGCCTGGCGCGGGGCGGCCGAGTTTGATGCGGCGCTGCGTTATCCGGTGGTCCGCCACCCAACCTCGCTTATGCTCCCGACCGGAGGTGTGCTGCGCCGGGCCAGAGAGATCGCCCGGGCTTTCGAGTGCACGAGCGTTCTGTTCGGCGCCGCAGCCCCTCTTGGCCTGCTGGCCGGCAGATTGCGCCGGAGCCCGGGGGTCGAGCGGCTCGTGGCGCTCACGCACGGCCACGAGGCTGGGTGGGCCCAGCTTCCCGGGGCGCGCCGGGTGCTGAGGCGCATTGGAGAGCAGGTCGACGTCGTCACCTATCTCGGCGAATACACCAGGCGGCGGATCGCGGCCGCGCTCTCGCCGCGCGCGGCCGCTCGGATGGTCCAGCTGCCGCCGGGGGTAGACGAGCTGGAGTTCCGCCCGGGCGCTGGCGACGCCGAGCTGCGCCGCCGGCTTGGTCTCAGCGGCCGTCCCGTCGTCGTCTGCGTGTCCCGGCTGGTGCCCAGGAAGGGCCAAGACACCCTCATAGCGGCACTTCCCGCCATCCGCCGCCGGGTTCCCGACGCGGCGCTGCTGATCGTCGGCGGCGGCCCGTACCGAAAGACGCTCGGGCGGATGGTCGCGGATCTAGGTTTGACCGGCCGGGTCGTCATGACCGGCTCGGTCCCGTGGCGGGAGCTGCCGGCGTACTTCGACGCGGGCGACGTCTTCGCTATGCCCTGCCGGACCCGCCGTCGCGGGCTCGATGTCGAAGGGCTGGGCATCGTCTACCTCGAGGCCTCCGCCACCGGACTGCCTGTAGTCGCGGGTGATTCGGGCGGGGCGCCGGACGCCGTGCTCGAGGGCGAGACCGGGTATGTCGTCGACGGCCGTTCGGTT
>JBKOZJ010000080.1:0-55323 GCA_046725875.1 Actinomycetota bacterium | reverse complement strand
AGCGTGTGCGGCTCGCCGTCGGTCAGTCCATAGCGCAGCTGGACGACCCGCTTTTCCCGGTCCCCGAGCGTGCACAGGATCGCGTCGAGGTGCTCACGGAGCAGTGAGCCGGCGGCCGCATCCATCGGCGACATCACATCGGTGTCCTCAATGAGATCGCCGAGCTCAGAGTCCTCGGTCTCGCCGACGGGTGAGTGCAGCGAGATCGGCTCCTGTGCGATTCGCATGATCTCGAGAACCCGGTCGACGTCCATCTCGAGCCGGGTCGCAACCTCGAGTGGCGTAGGCTCCCGGCCCCACTCCTGCAGGAGGTTGCGCTGCATCCGGACGATCCGGTTGATGGTCTCGACGACGTGCACTGGTACCCGGATCGTCCGTGCTTGGTCGGCCAGGGCGCGAGTGATGGCCTGTCTGATCCACCAGGTGGCATAGGTCGAGAACTTGTAGCCCTTGGCATAGTCGAACTTCTCGACGGCCCGGATCAGCCCCAGATTGCCCTCCTGAACCAGATCGAGGAAGGGCAGGCCACGACCGATATACCGCTTGGCGATCGAGACGACCAATCGCAGGTTGGACTCGATCAGCCGGCTTTTCGCCTCGCGCCCGTCCCGCATGATGATCTCGAGGTCGTGCCGGAGGGTCGGATCGAGCGGGTGGCCGCTCGTCAGCTTTTCCTCGGCGAAGACCCCGGCTTCGACTCGTCGGGCCAGCTCGACCTCGTCGATGGCGCTGAGAAGCGAAACCCGGCCGATCTCCCTGAGGTATTGGCGTACCAGGTCGGTGGCCGGGCTGCGGGCGGCGAGCTCGTCTTCGCTGAGCTCCTCCTCAACGGCGTCGAGCTCGTCCTGTAGCGGTTCCAGATCGGGCAGCGCCCGGAGTGGCGGATCGGGGAAAGTCGGATCGGAACTGCTGTTGATCACCGGCTCCGGTTTGACCAGCACCGCTTCGTGCGCCACAGGCCGCTCCTCCTCCCAGGCTGGCGACACATGGGCCGCGGCCGACACCGGCGGGTGAAAGAGGACAGAGTCCACGGCCGCCGCGACTTCGACTAGTGCATTACCCACCTGGCTTAGAAGGTGCACCTCAGCCCGCCACCCAGTTTCGGGCCGGCTACAGAAAGTGACGGAACGTGCCCAGAGTTCGGCCTCTCGCGGCGCGGCAGCCCTTACAAGCCGCCAATCGCCCGCTCGCGAAGCTCCCGACGATGCGCCTCGAGCGCGATCAACTCGCCGAAGAGCTTGTTGTAGCGGGCGGTGGCTTCGACCGGCGACAGGCGCTGCAGCTTGGACTTGAGCTCGGTGATCCGGCGAGTGGTCGCGATCTCCAGCAGGCGCGCGTACACGGCGTCTGCGTAGCGCTCGTCCGCCTCGCCGTCGTGCCGCAATGGCTCAACGGCCAGCTCGGTAACAAGAGTGCGTATGTTGTCATCGGCGGCGACGTCCCGGAGTCGAGTGACCCACCACCCGCTGCTTGTCGCGGCGGCTGCACCCGGCGCGCTTGCGGCTTCGGCAATCGCCTGCCGCACCGACGCGTACGCCGTAGCGCGGAACAGCCCCGCCGTGACCTCGGCAAACGTCTCGACACCAAGATCGGGTCGCTGGATGGCGAGCTTGAGCGCCTCGCGCTCGACCTGGAGCGCGGGGTCGTTCGGGTCTGGTCGACCCTCCGGACCGCCCTGCTGCCGGGGGATCGCGGGCTGTCCCCCGGGCGGCGGCAGGTCATCGCTGCGGCCATGCGGCCGATTAGAGACGGTAGCTCGGCCGGCGCTGTCGACCGCCGCGGACACCGCCTCCACCTCCATGCCGAGCCAGCCGGCCAGGCTCCTGGTGTATTCGGGCCGCAGGGACTGGTCGCGAATCGACGCGACCACCGGCGCCGCTGCCCGCAGCGCCGCGACCCGGCCCTCGGGCGTATCCAGGTCGTAGCGTCGCAATGTCGATTTGATGGCGAACTCGAACAGCGGCACCCGCCGGGCAACAAGGTCGCGGACGGCAGCGTCGCCGCGAGCGAGGCGCAGCTCGCATGGGTCGAGCCCGGTCGACTCGACCGCGACGTAGGTCTGTGCGACGAAGCGCTGCTCGTCGGCGAAGGCTCGCATCGCCGCCTTCTGCCCCGCCTCGTCCCCGTCGAAGGTGAAGATGACCTCCCCACGGAACTCGTTCTGGTCCATCAGCAGGCGGCGGAGGATGTTGATGTGCTCGGCGCCGAAGGCCGTGCCGCAAGTCGCGACGGCGGTCGGCACACCGGCGAGGTGGCACGCCATGACGTCCGTGTAACCCTCAACCACGACTGCCTGCATGCGTCGGGCGATCTCCCGCTTGGCGAGGTCGACGCCGTAGAGGACCTGACTCTTCCGATAGAGCGCCGTCTCGGGAGTATTGAGATATTTCGGCCCGCCGTCTTCCTCGTACAGTTTCCGAGCACCGAACCCGACGACGTCCCCGGCGATGTCCCTGATCGGCCAGAGGAGCCGGCCGCGGAAGCGGTCGATCGGTCCGCGCTGGCCCTCGCGCGCGAGCCCACCGGAGATCAGCTCCAGATCGGTGAAGCCGCGCCCCCGCAGATGCCGAGTGAGCGCGTCCCACTCCCTTCGCGCGTAGCCAAGGCCAAAGGTGGCCCACGTTTCTGTGGCGAAGCCGCGGCCGGTGAGGAACTCACGCGCGGGCAAGGCCTCCGGCGCGCCGAGCTGCTTCGCATAGAACTCTGCCGCGAGCCGGTGCGCCTCGAGCAACCGCGTCCGCTGGCCGCCCTGGCCTCGACTGGTATAGCCGCCCTCGACATACCGCAGCCGGATGCCGGCCCGGGCCGCGAGCTGCTCGACGGCCTCCGTGAAGCTCAAATGGTCGAGCTTCATCAGGAACTCGAAGACGTCGCCGCCTGCAGTGCAGCTGAAGCAGTAGAAGAGACCACGGGCGGGCGTGACATGGAAGGACGGGGTGCGCTCTTCGTGGAATGGGCACAGGCCCATAAGGCTGCCGCCGGTGTTGCGCAGCGTTATCCGCTCGCCGACGACGTCCGCGACTGGCGAGCGTTCGCGTACCAGCGCGACATCCTCGTCCCTAATGCGGCCGGCCACGATCGGAGTGTACGGGGAGCGCGCGGCGGCGGCTCGGTCACCCACACAGGCGCTGGTGCCACTCTCGAGCGGACACGTCGGTAAGCGAGGCAACCTGGTCGACGGCCACCCGTAGGCGTGCACCATCGTCGGTGGCGGTGTCCCAGTCGCTACGGAATGCAGCCTCGAGGGTGGCCGGGGGGCCTTTGACGACAGCGGCAACCAGCTCGGAGATCAGGGCGCGTTCCTCGTCGAGGCGCGGCCGGCGCTCGTCGACGAACATCACGTAGTGGGCGGCGATCCCCTTGAGTACGGCGACCTCGAGCCGGGTCGGGAGCGGCACGACTAGGTCGGCCGCGTAGCGGGTGAGCGGCCCAGGACCGTATTCCGCTTTGGTCGCTGCTTCGGCCGCAGTACAGAACCTGCCAACGAGGTGGCTGGTGAGGTTCTTGAGCATGGCTAGGTCGCGGCGGCTGCCGTCGTATGACCGCGGCCACCACGGTCGTTCGATCAGCCGGTCGAGCGCGGCGGCGAGCTCATCGTCGCTGGCACGGGGCACGTACCGCGCGCGGGTCGTTGCGAACACCTCTCGCCGGGCCGACCAAGCCAGGAGAAGCTCGAGGTCGATCTGGTGGAGCTGGATGCCGTCCTCGAGATCGTGTACGGAGTAGGCAACGTCGTCTGACCAGTCCATGACCTGCGCTTCCAGGCACGGCCGACCCTCCGGCGCCCCGATCCGCATCCAGTCGAAGATCTCTCGATCCTCCGCGTACACGCCGTACTTCCCGGGGGCTGCCGCGGCGGGTGACCCGCCCACGCCCACTGCTGCTAGAAGGGACCCTTTCTCCGAACCTGCCGGCACAAGGTGCCCTTCTACCGAGGAGCCTGGTTTCACAGGGGGCGCAGCGGCACCCTCAACAGTCGCCCGGGAATGTTCAGCCGCGGTTGGGGTGTACATGGGCCGCGCACCGGCACCTTCCCGGGTATGTGTGCCCACCTCGGCCCCGGTCGGGGGGTACGCGGGGGGCGCAGCCCCCCGCGGGTAGGGGTACTTCGTCGCCGCGTCGAGGCTCGCCCGGGTGAGGTTGAGGCCGGCACTGCGGCCGCGCTTGTCCAGGGTCTTCGACTCAAGGCGGGTGAGCAGCCGCAGCGTCTGCGCGTTCCCCTCGAAACCGCCAATCTCCGCCGTGATCTCTGCGAGGGCAAATTCTCCGTTATGACCGAATGGCGGGTGACCGAGGTCGTGGGCGAGGCAGGCGGTGTCAACGACGTCGGGATTGCAGCCGAGCGACTTGCCGAGCTCGCGCCCGACCTGAGCGACCTCGAGGGAGTGGGTGAGCCGGTTACGAACGAAGTCGCTCGTAGTGGCGCTGTGCACCTGAGTCTTTGCGGCCAGCCGGCGCAGTGCCGCGGAGTGCACGACCCGCGCCCGGTCCCGCTCGAACGGGGTGCGCTCCGCCCGCTTCGGCGGCTCGTCGACGAACCGCTCCCGCGCCGCGTCGTCGTACACGATGCTCGCCCGCCCAACCGTGCAGAAGAATGTGCCGTCGGCTCGAATCCGCCCAAAGGAACGTGCCGTTCGCTCGAACCTATCGAGCCGACGGCACATTCATCTCGCCGAGGCGGGCCGTCAGCCGAGGAGGCGGTAGTCCCAGTAGGCGATGGTCTCCCGCAGAATCTGGGTTAGCTGGGTGCCGCGCTCGCGGACCGCTGGGCCCTGTCGCGTCGGCGAGGTCTCGGCGTCGATGCCGAGATCGCGGGCCATCGCGCGAGACCGGTACGAGTGCCACGGGTCGGTCACGATCACCGCGGAGTCCCAGCCATTGGTCTCGTACGCCCGGTCGACCGCCTTCAGGCTGTCGAGAGTGTCGCTGCCGGTCTCCACCGCGATTACCGCAGTAGCCGGAACACCGTGGTCAACGAGCCACCGTCGGCCCGCGCCAGCCTCGGTGAACTCGTCGCCTGGCTGGTTACCGCCGACGGTGACGATGCGCGGCGCGACTCCTTGCTCGTACAAGCTCCTCGCATGGTCCAGCCGGGCCTCGAACCAAGAGGACGGGCGGCCGTTGTACTGGCTCGCGCCAAGGACCACGATCGCATCCGACCGCGGGCGAGCGTCCTGCCTTGCCACCCACCAGATCCGCACGGCTGTCCCGAAGAAGACCGCCAGCAGCGCCAGGAGTACCAAGAGCGCGACCCAACCCAGCGGGCGGCGCGGCCGCCAGCGGCCGAGCCTGCCGCGGCCAGATGCGCCGGGACGGAAGCGCCGGATGCGGGCGGCCAGGCCACGCCACCCGGCCGGCCCGGTTGGACCTCCCGCCCGAGCCCGGCCTCCGGACGTGAGCGTCACCTGCTGTCGCTGCCCTCGCCCTGGATCGCCGCTCGGCCCGCCTCGAGCCGGGCGACCGGCACCCGGAACGGTGAGCATGACACGTAGTCGAGCCCGACGTCATGGAAGAAGTGCACCGAGTCGGGGTCGCCGCCGTGCTCGCCGCAGACGCCGAGCTTGAGGTCAGGGCGGACGGCCCGGCCCTCCTCCGATGCCATTCGCACCAGGCGGCCTACCCCTTCCCGGTCGAGCGTCTCGAATGGCGATACACCGAAAACTCCGGCCTCGAGGTACTGGGTGAAAAAGGAGGCCTCGACATCGTCGCGGGAGAAGCCCCAGGTGGTCTGGGTGAGGTCGTTTGTTCCGTACGAGAAGAAGTCGGCGGCCTCCGCGATCGCGCCCGCGGTAAGGGCGGCCCGCGGCAGCTCGATCATTGTCCCGATCGGGATGTCCAGTTCCGCTCCGTCACGGTAGGTAATCTCGGCGAGCAGCCGCTCGGTCTCCTCCCGAATGATCTCCAGCTCCTGCACAGCACCGACGAGCGGAATCATGATCTCGACCCGGGGATCGCCGCCGGCCTTCTTCCACTCGGCCGCCGCCTCGCCGATGGCACGTACCTGCATGCCGTAGAGGCCCGGTATAGCCAGGCCGAGCCGCACGCCACGGAGGCCGAGCATCGGGTTCTGTTCGTGCAGCCGGCGTACGGCGGCCAGCAGCTCCCGGTCGCGGCCGGGGTCCTCGCCGCGGGCCTCGGCCACGGCCACCTTTACGGCGAGATCGGTCAGGTCGGGCAGGAACTCGTGCAGCGGCGGATCGAGCAGCCGGACGGTCACCGGGAGACCGTCCATCGCCTCGAAGATGCCGACGAAGTCCTGCCGCTGCAGCGGCGCGAGCGCGTCGAGCGCTGCCTGCCGCTCATCGTCTGTCGACGCGAGGATGAGGTCCTCGACATACTGCCGCCGGTCACCCAGGAACATGTGCTCGGTGCGGCACAGCCCGATGCCCTCGGCTCCCATCCGGCGGGCGCGTGCCGAATCCTCCGGGGCGTCCGCGTTGGCTCGCACCCGCAGCCTGCGTACCTCGTCGGCCCGGGACATGATCCGGTGGACGGCCGTTATCAGCTCGTCGCCGTCCCGCGCGGTGGCGTCGAGCTCTCCCTCGAAATACTGCACGACCGGCGAGGGCACAACCGGCACCTCGCCGAGGTAGATCGCACCGGAGGTGCCGTCGATAGAGACGACGTCACCCTCTTTGACCTCGACGCCGCCGGGCGCCGTAAACCGCCCCACCTTCGTGTCGACATCGAGCTCCTCGGCGCCGCAGACGCAGGTCTTGCCCATGCCACGAGCGACGACCGCCGCGTGCGAGGTCTTGCCGCCACGGCTGGTCAGGATGCCCTGCGCGGCGATCATGCCCGGTAGGTCGTCGGGATTGGTCTCCCGCCGCACGAGGATGACCCGCTCACCCGTCGCAGCCCGCTCGGCCGCCCGGGCCGAGGTGAAGACCGCCTTCCCGACCGCGGCGCCAGGTGATGCGTTCATGCCCTGCGCAATCTGGTGCTTTTCCGCGCGATCGTCGAAGCGCGGGAACATCAGTTGGGCGAGCTGTGCACCGCTGACCCGCGTAACAGCCTCATCCAGGTCGATCAGGCCCTGGTCGACTAGCTGCGTCGCAATCCGGAAGGCCGCTCCAGCCGTGCGCTTCCCGACCCGGGTCTGCAGCATCCAGAGCTTGCTGCGCTCGATGGTGAACTCGATGTCGCAGAGGTCCTTGTAGTGGTTCTCCAGCGTTTGCATGATCTGGAGGAGCTGGTCGTAGGACGCCTTGTCGATGTGCTCGAGCTCCTGCAGGGGCACTGTGTTGCGGATGCCCGCGACGACGTCCTCGCCCTGGGCGTTCTGCAGGTAGTCGCCGTACACGCCTTGCTGCCCACTGCCCGGGTCGCGGGTGAACGCGACGCCGGTGCCGGAGTCCATGCCAAGGTTGCCGAACACCATCGCGACGACGTTGACTGCGGTGCCGAGGTCGGCCGGGATCCGCTCCTGCCGGCGGTACAGGACAGCACGCGGTGCGTTCCACGAGTCGAACACGGCCCGGATGGCGAGGTTCATCTGCTCCCGCGGCTCCTGCGGGAACTCCCGTCCGGCGTGCTCCCGGATGATCCCCTTGTACGTCTCGACGAGCGCGCGCAGATCCTGCATGTCGAGGTCGAGGTCATTGGTCGTCCCCTTGGCCTTCTTTGCCGCCTCGAGAGCCTCCTCGAAATGCTCGCCGTCGATGTCGAGCACGGTCTTGCCGAACATCTGCAGCAGCCTGCGGTAGGAATCCCACGCAAACCGGTCGTTCCCCGCCTGTTTGGCCAGGCCCTCGACAGATTCGTCGTTCAGGCCGATGTTGAGGACGGTCTCCATCATGCCGGGCATCGAGAACTTCGCCCCGGAGCGCACGGAGACAAGCAGCGGGTCGTCCGGCTGGCCTAGGCGCTTGCCCATCCGCTCCTCGAGGGCGGTCAGATGTTCGTCCGTCTCGGCGGCCATGCCCTGCGGTGGGCTGCCGGTCTCTAGGTACACCCGACATGCATCGGTAGTGATCGTGAAGCCGGGTGGCACCGGCAGACCGAGGTTGGTCATCTCGGCGAGGTTCGCACCTTTCCCGCCGAGCAGGTCCTTCAGGTCCTTGTTTCCCTCGGCGAAGGCGTAGACGTACTTAGGCATTGGAGTGCCCCCAGCGGCGATCTCTCGGCGGCCGTGCATGGCCGTGCTCTGCGAGCCTATCGGCTCCGCCTGTGGCTAGAACGTGAAGCCGCCGGGGCGGCCGGTGCGGTCGGCGATGAGACCGGCAAGCGTGGCGATGGCTATCTCGGGCGGTGTCCGCGACCCGATGTTGAGCCCGATCGGCCGGTGCACCTGGGCGATCTGCTCCTCGGCCAAGCCGAGACCGCGCAGCGCCTCGATGTGCGGCGCGCTGTGCCGGAGCGCACCCATGACCCCGATCCAGCGAACCGGGTGAGCGAGAACTTCGGCGAGTACGGGTCCCAGCTCGCGGCGGTCGTGGTCAGTGACGACGACGTCGGTCCTCGGATTAAGCTGTGCCGATTTGGCCGACGCTTCTACGGCGTCGGCATTCGCCCGGTCGGTGTCCATGACCACCCGCGGATCCGGCTCGACCAGGACGGTGCGGTAACCAAGGTCGTGACCGAAGTGGAGGAGGTATCGGGCGACCGGCGACACGAAGACGGCCACCAGCGTCCGCTCCTCGTCGGGAGGTGGCAGGTCACCGTGCGCCATGGCGCAGGCGGGATCGGGGTTAACCACAGTTCGACTCTGCCACCTGCGCACAGGCCTGACCACAGCGACCAAATGCTGGCCCGGGCGCCGCGGTGCCTCGCTTTACGCCAGGTAACGCATTCCTGTTCCTGGTAGCCGGAATTTCGTGTCTGAACTGCCGGATTCCAGGACCCGTACCCGACATAAAGCGGCTGCGGTGGGCGCGAAGCGGCTGCGGTGGGCGCGAAGCGGCTGCGGTGGGCGCGAAGCAGGTCTGTTCGCGGTGCTAACCGCCGGAGTCGGCGAGCTCAGCGTCCTCCGGGACTGCGTCGTCTTCTCGGTCGGCGAGCCAGCCGTCGGGGAGCGCCACCTTCCCCGGTGAGTTTGTACGCCCACGAGGCTGGCCGAGTATTTCAACCGGGAACGCGATCTCTGGATCGAGCTGGCCGAGCAGCTCGCCAAGCTCGCTCAGTGACGATGCCATTGCGAGTCGCCGGCGCAGGATGGCGCCGACAGGGAAGCCCTTGAGGTACCAGGCGACGTGTCTGCGGAAGTCGACCACGCCGTCCCGCTCCGAGCCGTACCACTCCGCCAGCAGCTCCGCGTGCCGACCCATGACTGCGGCCACCTCTCCCAGGGACGGGAGGACCCGGGCCGGCCGGTGCGGGCCTGATATGGCGCCCTCGATTGCGCGGCGGCGGCTGAACGCCGCATCGAGGTCGGCGAACAGCCAAGGTCGGCCGAGGCAGCCGCGCCCCACGACGACCCCGTCCGCGCCGGTCCGGTCCACCATCCGGATGGCGTCCTCGGCCTCCCAGATGTCACCGTTGCCGAGCACCGCAATGTTGAGGGCCCGCTTGAGCTCGGCAATGGCCGGCCAGTCGGCAATGCCGGAATATCGCTGGCTAGCGGTGCGAGCATGCAGGGCCACCCAGGTCGCGCCGGCCTCCTGGGCGATCCGACCGGCCTCGAGATACGTGAGGTGGTCGGCGTCGATGCCGGTCCGCATCTTCACGGTCACCGGGATCGCCGCGGGTGCCGCCGCATCCGCGGCTGCAGAGACGATCGAACCGAAGAGCCGGCGCCTCCACGGGAGCGCCGATCCGCCGCCCTTCCGGGTAACCTTCGGCATCGGACAGCCGAAGTTGAGATCGACGTGGTCGGCGAGATCCTCGTCCGCGATGATTTCGACGGCCTTACGCATCAGGACCGGGTCGACCCCGTAAAGCTGCAGGCTGCGGGGGCGAGCGCCGTCGAATGCGATCATCCGCATGGTCTTTGGGCTCCGCTCCACGAGCGCCCGCGTCGTGATCATCTCTGAGACGAACAATCCGCCGCCCTGCTCTCGGCAGAGTCGGCGGAACGCGATATTGGTGATGCCCGCCATCGGCGCCAGCACGACCGGCGGATCGACGGCGTAGCGTCCCAACATCAGCCTCGAAGTCACACTAGGAGGATCGCACAGCTCCCATGCAGCCCTCATCGCGCCGGCGAACTCCTGTTTGATCCACCAACCGCTCGAAGCGTGCGCGATGGGTCTCGAATACCCAGCGCAATGTCCAGGTTTTGGCCGCTTGGCGGATCAAAGAGCTGCCCACCTGGGCCGTCCCCTGCCCCGTGGGGCAACCCGCCGGCCAGCCACGACAATGAAGGCGGTCTGCCGCTGATGACGGGCCGCTGCTACCGCACGCGCTCGTCGTCCTTCGCGTCCGCCGGCGCGGCGACCGAGGCGAGGATCGCGAACAGGACGGTCGCGAACACGGTGGCGGCGAAGATGATGACGAGACTGTTCATTGCATGCTCCTTGACGTCCCCCGCCAGGCGATGCCTGGCCTTAGTTGCTTTGTCGCAGGTGAGACGCATTGTGGTCGCCGGAATCGAACGATTTCAGGAGCACTGTTATTGATCCGTTACGCGATCTCGCCCGGCCGGTCGACGCGCCGGCCAACGATCGGGTCAATGCGCGCCGGAAGATCGTTGCCACCCCGAACGAATCTCTGCCCAAGGGGGAGCTGAGTTCGCTCGGGCAGACTGTAATCGGACCGGAACGAGGAACGGACAAACGATGCCTGATGCCGTGATCGTCGCCACTGCCCGCTCGCCGATCGGCCGCGCGGCGAAGGGGTCCTTGGTCGACGTGCGACCGGACGATCTGACCGTCCAGGTTGTCCGGGCGCTCCTCGACAAGGTGCCGCAGCTGGACCCCGCGAACATTGATGATCTGATGCTTGGCTGCGGCCTGCCCGGTGGTGAGCAGGGCTTCAACATGGCCCGGGTGGCGGCGATCCTGCTCGGCTACGACCATCTGCCGGGAACCACGCTCACCCGCTACTGCGCGTCGAGCCTGCAGACCACCCGGATGGCGTTCCACGCCATCAAGGCCGGTGAAGGTGACGCCTACATCTCGGCTGGCGTGGAGACGGTGTCCCGGTATGTGAAGGGAAACTCCGACTCCTGGCCGGAGACCAAGAACCCCACGTTCGCCGAGGCGATGCGCCGGACCGCCGATCGGGCGAACCACGGCGCCGACGAGTGGCACGACCCGCGGGCGAACGGGCTGCTGCCCGACATCTACATGGCCATGGGGCAGACGGCCGAGAACTTGGCGCTCGCCAGAGGGATCACGCGAAGGGAGATGGACGAGTTCGGCGTACGCTCCCAGCACCTCGCCGAACAAGCAATCAAGGACGGCTTCTGGGCGCGCGAGATCACTCCCGTCACCCTGCCGGACGGAAGCGTCGTGGACCGGGACGACGGTCCCCGGCCCGGAGTGACCCTGGAGAAGGTCGCCGAACTGAAGCCGGTCTTCCGGCCAGACGGCCGGGTCACCGCCGGCAATTGCTGCCCGCTCAACGATGGGGCCGCGGCCGTCATCGTGATGTCCGACCGGACGGCGCGGGAGCTCGGCCTCACGCCGCTCGCCCGGATCGTCGCTACCGGACTCTCGGCGCTGTCACCGGAGATCATGGGACTCGGTCCGGTGGAGGCTTCCCAGCGTGCGCTCGACCGAGCCGGCATGACCATGGACGACATCGATCTAGTGGAGATCAACGAGGCGTTCGCCGCCCAGGTGATCCCGTCCTACCGCGACCTCCGGATCCCTTTGGAAAAGCTCAATCTCAACGGCGGAGCGATCGCAGTCGGGCATCCGTACGGCATGACCGGCGCCCGGATCACCACCACGCTCATCAACTCGCTCCAGTGGCACGACAAGCAGTTCGGGCTGGAGACGCTGTGCGTCGGCGGCGGCCAAGGCATGGCCATGATCTTCGAACGCCTCAGCTAGCACTGGCCAGGCACCGCCGCGCGCCACGTCAGCCAATCCGCGGACCAGCATGTGCGGCGACGGAGCCACGAAGGTGGGGCGCCAAGCTCAGCGGTGGAGTTCAGTGATGCGATCTCCGAGGTAGGCCTTCACCTGGGCGATCGGCAAGCGATCCTGTTTCATCGAGTCACGCTCACGCACGGTCACCGCGGCGTCGTCCAGAGTGTCGAAGTCGACGGTGACGCAGTAGGGCGTGCCGATTTCGTCCTGCCTGCGGTAGCGGCGGCCGATCGCGCCGGCGTCGTCGAACTCCACGTTCCAGAGCTGGCGCAGCTCCGCGGCGAGGTCGCGGGCCTTCGGTGACAGCTCTGGGTTGCGGGACAGCGGGAGCACGGCCACCTTCACCGGCGCCAGCCGCTGGTCGAGCCTCAGTACCGTGCGCTTCTCCATCACGCCCTTGGCGTTCGGCGCCTCGTCCTCGGCGTACGCGTCCATGAGGAACGCAAGCACACAGCGGGTCAGGCCGGCCGCCGGCTCAACGACGTACGGCGTCCAACGCTCACCGGTCTCCTGGTCGAAGTAGGTCAGGTCGGCGCCAGAGTGTTTCGCATGCGTCATGAGATCAAAGTCCGTGCGGTTTGCGATGCCCTCGAGCTCGGCGAACTCCGAGCCGCCAGTACCAAAGCGATACTCGATGTCGACCGTCCGCTTGGAGTAGTGCGACAGCTTCTCCTGCGGGTGCTCGTAGAACCTGAGGTTCTCATCGGCGATGCCGAGGTCGGTGTACCACCGCCAGCGCTCGGCGAGCCAGTACTCGTGCCATTCCTCGTCGGTGCCCGGCCGGACGAAATACTCCATCTCCATTTGCTCGAACTCCCGGGTACGGAAGATGAAGTTGCCCGGCGTGATCTCATTGCGGAACGACTTGCCGGTTTGGGCGATGCCGAACGGCGGCTTCCGCCGAGCCGACTGCATGACGTTGACAAAGTTGACGAAGATTCCCTGCGCGGTCTCGGGTCGAAGGTAGGCAAGCGACGCGTCGTCCTCGACCGGGCCGAGATGCGTCCGGACCAGCGCGTTGAACATCCGCGGCTCGGTGAACCGGCCCTTGGTGCCGCAATGCGGGCAGTTGATGTCGGCGAGGCCGTGCTCCGGCGGGTGGCCGTGCTTCTCCTCGTAGGCGTCGATCAGCTGATCGGCCCGCCATCGCCGGTGGCAGTTGAGGCACTCGGTGAGCGGATCAACGAACGCCTCGACATGTCCGGATGCGACCCACACCTCAGGCGCGAGGATCACCGAGGTGTCCACGCCGACGATGTCGTCGCGGGTCTGGACCATCGCGCGCCACCACTGACGCCTGATGTTCTCCTTGAGCTCGACACCGAGCGGGCCGTAGTCCCAGGACGAGCGCTGGCCCCCATAGATCTCGCTCGACGGGAAGACGAAACCGCGGCGCTTGCTCAGGTTGACGATCGTGTCCAGAAGATCGGCAGGCACTTGTCAGCACTCCATCCGGCTGGGTGTCGGCGAGGGGTCCTGTCGGGAGCCCCGAGGGAAGACCCCCTGGAAACCCCGGGTCCGGCTACGGTCCCCGTCTTGGGCGAGATCCTTTGTACGGAACGAAGCGCCAAGACTACCGGTCTGGCCTGGTGCCTCTCTCTCCAATATCTACGGTAAGCCACCGGTCCCCGGGTTGGCGGCACCGGCCGCGTCGCGGATTTCTGGGCCCGCTTGGTGGACATCTGCGGCCCGAACGGCCGTCGCGACACCTCGAAACCCCCGACAGGGGTCGGCCGCTCGGTCTGTCGATCCCGCTGTCGCCGATCCGGCAGAGAGTAGGCAAGATCCGCGACGTTCCGGCGTAGGGTATGCCCGAATCCGGGTTCTGTGGCTCGGGCTAGGAAGGGACCTCCCCACTCGGGCACGGTCGCTCTTCCCAGTGGTCTGGGGCAGCCGACTCTCAACAGGCAAGGGGCGGGACGACTCAGGTGGCAACGGGTGGGCAGGGGCGGCGGAGTAGTCCATCGGGGGCACGGCGTGCGCTGGAGCGCGCAAGCGGTCCGCTCCTGATCCGGCTGCACAGGCTGCCGTCGTGGCTCGTGCCGTTGATCATGCTCGTGCTGGCCGTGGTCGGCCTGATCGCCGGCGGGGTGGTCGGCTTCGTGCTGCTCGGCCTGGTCGCCGTCTTCCTCAGCTGGCTGGCTCTGCTCTCCTGGCCGGTGCTCGATCGCCGCGCGAGGCTACTGCGGTTTCTCGGTGTCGGCCTGGTCGCCGCTGCCGCCGTGATCGAGCTCGTGACCTGACCCGCCGCGATCAGCGGCGGGCCAGGGCAGCACGACTGCGGGTCAGCGTGCGCGGCCGAGCGCATCTAGCGCGGCCATCTCGTCCGCGGTCAGCTCGAAGTCGAAGACGTCGGCGTTTGCGATGATTCGCTCCCGCCGGGCCGACTTCGGTATGACGCCGATGCCGTGCTGCAGGTGCCACCGCACCACGACCTGCGCGGTGTTCTTCCCGTGCCGTGCCGCGATGTCCGTGAGCACGGGGTGGCTGAGCCGGCCGGCCCGGAACGGGCTGTAGCCCTCCAGGACCACCCCGCGCTCCCGGCTAGCGGCCAGCGCGTCCGCGTCGAACAGGAACGGGCTCCAGCGGATCTGATTTACCGCGGGCGTCACCCGGGTCTCGGCCCTGAGCTGGTCGATCACGCCGAGGGAGTAGTTACTGACCCCGATCGACCGGGCGAGCCCATCCGCCTGCGCCCGTACGAACTCTCGCCACGCGTCGACTCCAGCAAGCCCGCGGGGTGGCCAGTGAACCAACCAGAGATCAACATAATCAGTGCCGAGCGCACGCAGGCTCTGCTGGAGAGTCCGGCGTTCCCCGCCACCAGCGGCCTGGGGCGGCATCTTCGTCGTGATGAAGACGTCGGCTCGGTCCAGGCCACTGGCGGCGACGGCCGCGCCGACCTCGACCTCGTTGCCGTACATCGTCGCCGTGTCGATGTGCCGGTAGCCGGCCTCGAGCGCCCAAGCAACCGCGCGCCGAGCGGAGCCACCCCGCAGCTGCCAGGTGCCCAACCCGAGCAGCGGCATCTTGGCGCCAGATTCGGACAGTACGACGGTCAAGTCGGCCGCGGTGTGCGCATCGGTCATGATCTGTTTCCTATCTCGCCTCGAGATGCGGCGACCACCGGCCCGCCTCGGTTGACAATACGGGACGCATAAATGAAAATGATTGTCATGATGCTTAGGCGGATCGGCGCCGTGGCATCCGCGCCCGCCCTCGCTCTGCTCGCCGTGACGGCGTGCAGCGACGACCCGGCTTCCTCGCAGACAACGGGCAAAGTGAATGTGGTCGCCGCGTTCTACCCGTTCGCCTTCGTGGCCGAGCAGGTCGGTGGCGCCGACGTGACCGTGCAGAACCTGACCAAGCCCGGCGCCGAGCCGCACGACCTCGAACTGACACCGCGGCAAGTGAACGACATCGCCGAGGCGGATTTCGCGATCTACCTGAAGGGCTTCCAGCCAGCCGTCGACGAGGCGATCGACCAGAACCAACCGGCGCACGCATTGGACGTGAGCACCGTCGTGCCCCTCGACCGACCGGCTCCGCCAGGGGAAGAAGAAACCGACCACAGCGAGGACGGCCACGAGGAGCAGCACGTCACCGGTGACCCGCACATCTGGCTCGACCCGACGAAGCTGGCATCCGTCACCACCGCGGTGGGCGATCGTCTCGCGACGCTCGACCCAAGCCATGCGGCCGAGTTCCGCGCCCGCGCACGAGCGTTGACGACCCGCCTAACCGACCTCGACAACGAACTCAGCAACGGCCTGGGCAGCTGCCAGCAGAGCGATTTCGTCACCTCGCACGCAGCGTTCGGCTATTTCGCCGCACGCTACGGCCTGGAGCAGATCCCGATCGCCGGCCTGTCGCCCGAAGCGGAGCCACCGCCCGCCAGAATCGAGCAGATCCAGCAGGAGGTCCGCGACCGCGGTATCACCACGATATTCTTCGAGACCCTGGTCAGCCCGGACCTGGCCGAGACGATCGCGCGGGACACCGGTGCGACGACCGCCGTACTCGATCCGATCGAGGGAATCAAGGACACTGGCCGGGACGACTACTTCAGTCTGATGCGGGCGAACCTCGCCGCTCTGCAGAAAGCCCTGGGGCCCTGCCAGTGAACCGAACGCCAGGAAACCGAAACGGGCCGATGACTACAGAAAGGCCCGTCAGTCCTGGCGCGCCCGACACTCTCGCGCAGCCGGGTGAGGCGACCCGTGTGGTGGCCATGGTCGACGGCGCCGTGGTCGCGCTTGGCGGTCGGACGGTCCTCCGCAACGTGAACATGACCGTCTCCAAAGGTGAGGTGGTCGCGCTGCTCGGCGCGAACGGCTCCGGCAAGTCCACGCTGGTTCGTGCCCTGGTAGGGCTCGTGCCACTCGATGCGGGTGAGGCCTGGCTGTTCGGTACGCCACTCGAGCGCTTCCATGACTGGCAAAAAGTGGGGTATGTCCCGCAACGCACCACGGCGGCCGCCGGCGTACCGGCGACCGTTCGCGAGCTGGTGGCGTCCGGCCGGCTCGCGCACACCCGTGTCTTCGGTCGATTGACCCGAGCCGACCGAGCGGCAATCGATGCTGCTCTGAAGACCGTCGGGCTCGCGGGCCGGGCACGCGAGAGCGTCGCCCGGCTCTCGGGCGGCCAGCAGCAGCGAGTACTCATCGCGCGTGCCCTCGCGGCCGGCCCGCAGCTGCTCATCCTCGATGAGCCGATGGCCGGTATTGATCTCGCCAGCCAGCGAGCGCTCGCCGATACCCTGGCCAGCCTCCGGTCGAACGGCACCACGATCCTGCTCGTACTCCACGAACTCGGTCCGCTCGCCTCGCTCATCGAGCGAGCGGTCGTCTTGCGGGACGGTGAGATCGTCCACGATGGCGCCCCCCTCCCCGCGATCGGTTATCACGCCGACCCGGGGCACGATCACGTGCACCCGCATGCCCCGGCCGAGGAGCCGGGATGGCTGCGCTGACCACGACGGTGATGGCAGGCCCGGTGCTCGGCGCCCACGCCGCGCTGCCCGAGTTCCTCCAGCCGGCTTTCATGCAGCGCGCCGTGGTCGCCGCCATCCTGGTCGGGCTGGTCGCGCCGACCATCGGCATCTATCTCGTCCAGCGGCGAATGGCGTTGATGGGCGACGGCATCGGTCACGTTGCCTTGCTCGGCGTGGGCCTTGGGCTGCTACTCAATACCGCTCCGGTGTGGACCGCGGTCATCATCGCAACCATCGGCGCAACGGCGGTCGAGATCGTCCGGGCCCGCGCGGCAACGAGCGGGGATGTCGCTTTGGCACTGCTGTTCTATGGCGGGATCGCGGGCGGTGTCGTCCTGGTCGGCCTATCCGACTCGGGGAGCCCGGCGAACCTGCAGTCCTATCTTTTCGGCTCGTTGACCACGGTCGCCCCCGACGACTTGCTGGCCATCGCGATCCTGGCCTTCGCCGTCCTCGCCGTCGCCCTCGGCTTGTCCCGCCCGCTGTTCGCGGTGTGCCAGGACGAGGAGTACGCCAAGGTCACGGGCCTCCCGGTCGCCCGGCTCAACCTTCTACTGGCCGTCGCGGCGGCGGTGACGGTGACGGTGGCGATGCGCGTCGTCGGCGTCTTGTTGATCAGCGCGCTCATGGTGGTGCCGGTGGCCACCGCCCAGCAGCTCACCCGCGGCTTCCGCGCGACGCTCTGGCTTGCCATCGCGCTCGGGGTTTTGTACGCCGTGTCCGGCGTGACCTTCTCCTATTACGCGGACACGGCCTCCGGCGCGAGCATCGTGCTGCTGGCCATCGGTGGCTTCACTCTGGTCACATTGATCACGGCGGCGCTGCGCCGACGACGGGTTCAGGAGATCGAGCTGCACGAGGACGACGTTGCTATCGGAACCGCGGGTGGCCGTGACTGACGGCACCGGCGCCGTGCCCGGTTGGGACAATGGAAGCAGGGTCTACGTGGCCGCTTGTGAGCGTTCTCGGAGCTTTTAGGGAGTATGCCGTGCCGACCGATGACGCTGTCCGCGCCACCCGGGCGCGAGCGACCCGGCAGCGGGCGGCCGTCGCGTCGGTGCTCGACGAGATCGACGACTTCCGCAGCGCCCAGGACATTCACGCGATCCTCCGATCTCGGGGCGACTCGGTGGGGTTGACGACGGTGTACCGGACCCTCCAGTCGCTCGCCGACTCCGGCAAGGTCGACGTACTGCGCACCGGCGACGGCGAGTCTGTCTATCGGCGCTGCTCGACAAACCACCACCATCACCTGGTGTGCCGCCAATGCGGACGCACGGTCGAGGTCGAAGGGCCGGCGGTGGAGCGGTGGGCCGCGAAGGTCGGCGCCGAGCACGGGTTCGTCAAGGTCACCCACACGGTCGAGATCTTCGGCACGTGCCCAGACTGCGCCGCTACCTGACCAGCGGACCAGACATCGGCCCAGGCCCTACCTGAGGCAGCGCTCGTCACCTGTTCTAGAGCTCGTCCCGACCCCAACGCCGGCCCCCGGTAGGCGAAGTGCTTGGCGCCTTGGACATCGGGTTCGGGACCGCGCCGCCGTAGCGCCGGTCGCGGCTGGCGTAGATCTCGATCGCCTTCCAGAGGTCGCGCCGGTCGAAGTCGGGCCACAGAGTGTCGAGGAAGACCATCTCGGCATACGCCGACTGCCACAGCAGGAAGTTGGAGAACCGCTGCTCCCCCGACGACCGTACGAACAAGTCGACGTCGGGGACGTCCGGCTCGTCGAGGTAGCGGCGCACGACCTTCTCGTCCACCCGGTCGGGGTCGAGCCGGCCCGCTGCTGCCTCCCGGGCGATGGCCGCCGCCGCGTCCGCGATCTCGGCCCGACCGCCGTAGTTCACACAAAACTGCAGGGTGAGCACGCTGTTGTGCCGGCTCAGCCGCTCGGCATACTCCAGCTCGTTGATGACGCTGCGCCACAGTCGCGGGCGGCGCCCGGCCCAGCGGATGCGCACGCCCATCGCGTGCAGCTCGTCCCGGCGGCGGTGGATCACATCCCGGTTGAAGCCCATCAGGAAGCGCACCTCGTCGGGCGAGCGACGCCAGTTCTCGGTCGAGAACGCATATGCCGACAGGTACTTCACGCCGATCTCGATGGCACCCTCGATCACGTCGAAGAGCGCGGCCTCGCCCGCCTCGTGGCCAGCTGTCCGCGCCAGCCCGCGCTGGCGGGCCCAGCGACCGTTGCCGTCCATAACGATTGCCACGTGCTGGGGCACGAGCTCGGCCGGGATTTCGGGTGGGCGGGTCCCGCTCGGGTGGGGCGACGGCAGACGCGGCTCGGCGGGACCGGCGTGCGACTGCGGTGCCGGCGCCGAGCGCCCCATCATCCGACGAGCGCGGCGAACCACCGCGCCCCGCCCGGTGCGGCCCTGGCCGCCGCCGGCAGAATCGCCGTCGATCATGCCCGCTCCACCAGCCGAAGAGAGCGCACCCCCCGCTCGAGGTGCCACTGCAGGTAGGCCGCGACGATCCCGCTCGCCTCCCGCCGATGGCGCAGCTCGCTTGCGTCGGCTACCGGCCACTCCCCGCTCAGCAGGGCCGCGAGCAGAATCATCGTCTCCGGCGCCGGCGCCACCGCACCCGGCGGGCGGCAGGCCTGGCACGCCGCGCCACCGGACTGAACGGCGAGGTACGGGTTCGGCCCCGGCGCCCCGCACCGTACACAAGTGCCGAAGCGCGGCGCGTATCCCGAGACGGCGAGCGCTCGGAGCAAGAACGCGTCCATGACGAGGCCTGGGTCATGTGCCCCCGCAGCCAGGGCACGCAAGCCGTTAGCAAGCAGCAGGTAGAGCTGGAGGGCCGGCTCCCGCTCCTCGTCGGTCAGCGTCTCGGCCGTCTCCAGCATCGCTGTCCCGGCCGTGTAGCGGGGGTAGTCGTCGGCGATCGCCGCCCCGAAGGCGTCTAGCGACTCGGCCTGGCTCACGATTTCCAGCGACCGCCCGGTGGCGAGCTGCAAGTCGACCCGGGAGAACGGCTCCAGCCGGGCTCCGAATCTGGACGTTGTCCGGCGCACCCCTTTCGCCACCGCGCGAACCCGGCCGTGCTGCCTGGTGAGCATCGTGACGATGCGATCGGCCTCGCCCAACTTCTGGGTACGGAGAACTATCGCCTCGTCACGGTACAAGCCCACCGGCTCATTCTCCGCCAACAAGCCGACGGAGACCGCCACCGGCGGGTGGGTGTCGAAGATCAACTCGCAGTACCTCAGTGCCGTCAGGCCATAAACGGTCAGGTAGGAGGTAAGCGATAACGGCTAGCCGAACCGGGCGGGGTGCGGTTCGCTTGGCATGTGGAAACGCTGTGGTCAGAGCCGGCGACTGGCGCACCGGACGTCGAGCTGCTCGACCCGGACAGCCCGGTCTCGAGGGACCGATGGTGGCGGTTCCGGGTCGAGGTCGACGGCTACGACTTGCCGTACGATCCGCCGCTGACCCGGCCGCATACCACTTGGTGGCTTTATCCCGAGCCGGGCACCCGGACCGAGACGTGGGTGGTCCGGGACTCGAACGGCATCGCCGCCAGCCTCAACCTGCAGCTCTTCGACGACCACAACCGGCACCTGGCCTGGGGGCGACTGCATGTGCGCCCGGATGCCCGTCGTCGAGGCCTCGGATCTGCTCTTTACGCGCACGCGCTCGAGCGCGCCCGAGCGGAGGGGCGGCGCACGCTGAACATCGGCGGACCGCGCTCCGACGCCGCGGCCGAGTTCGCCGACGCGATGAGTGCGGAGCACGTGCAGACCCTGCTGCGTAGCGTTCAGCGGCTGGATCAGATCGACCTGCGTCGCCTGAGCCGCCTGGTCGAGCGGGCTCAGGCGGCCGCACCGCACTATTCACTCGTCCGATGGACCGCGCGCTGCCCGGATGACCTCCTCGACGCCTATGTCAGTGCAAAGGCCGGGATGCTCGACGCTCCGGTGTCCGACGGCCTGGACTTCGAGCCCCCGCGTGCGCGGCCGGATGCTCTCCGCGGCTGCGAGGAGCTACATCGGCGGCTCGGCGTCAAGGAGTACGTGATCTGCGCGCGGCACACCACGACTGGCGAGCTGGTCGGTACAACGCAGGTTTGTGCAGTGGGCGGCGTCCGCGCCGACCAAGGGGACACGACGGTCCTACGCGCCCATCGGGGTCACCGCTTGGGCTTCCTCCTCAAGGCATCGATGGCGCTCTGGTTCGCCGAGCAGGAGCCGGAGGTCCGCGAGATCCAGACCTGGAACGATCCGGACAACGAGCCCATGCTGCGGGTGAACCGCCAGCTTCTGTATCGCCCGTCCGAGCTCTGGGACGACTGGTCGAAGCCAGTCAGCTAGCTGGGGGATGCGCGGAACACGGTCGTGGGGCACCTTGAGTCGATCCTGCGGCTGTCTGTCGGGCACCTCCAGTCGAACGTGTCGCTTGACGGTGCTTCCTGCTCCGGTCTGGGCGGCGCTAGAAGCCGAGTTTGCGGAGTTGCTTTGGGTCGCGCTGCCAGTCCTTGGCGACGGTCACGTGCAGGTCGAGGTAGATGGGCGTCCCGAGGAGCGCTTCGATGTGGCGCCGGGCCTCGATGCCGACTGCGCGCAGCCGGGAACCACCGGCGCCAATCACGATCGCCTTCTGGCTCGGTCGCTCGACGAAGACGGTCGCGTAGATGTCGAGCAGCGGTCGGTCGGCCGGCCGGCCCCCCCGTAGCCCCATCTCGTCCACGACGACTGCGAGCGAGTGCGGCAGCTCGTCGCGCACGCCCTCCAGCGCAGCCTCCCTGATGAGCTCGGCGACCATCACCTGTTCGGGCTCGTCGGTCAGCTCACCCGCTGGATAGAGCGGCGGACCGGCGGGGAGCCGCGCGATCAGAAGGTCGGTGACGACGTCCACCTGCTCGCCGCGCAGAGCCGACACGGGTACGACCTCGGCGAACTCCGTGCCCTCCGTGCCGCCGAGCCGCTCAACGGCAAGCAGCTGCTCGGCCAGTGCTGCCTTGGTCACCCTGTCGATCTTCGTCACCAGTGCGAGCACCGGCGTCCGCGGCACCTTCGCAAGCTCGGTCGCGATGAACCGGTCGCCCGGACCGATGTTCTCGTCTGCCGGGATGCACATCCCGAGGACATCGACCTCCGCGAGGGTGGACCGGACCAGGTCGTTAAGGCGCTCGCCGAGCAATGTCCGCGGCCGGTGCAGGCCCGGGGTGTCGACCAGGACGAGCTGAGCATGGGGGCGGGTGACAATGCCTCGGATCGTGTGCCTGGTCGTCTGGGGACGACTCGATGTGATCGCAACCTTGGTTCCGACGAGAGCGTTTATGAGCGTCGACTTGCCAGTGTTCGGCCGGCCCACCAGGCAGGCAAAGCCTGCTCGATACTCCGAGTCCGCGCCGCTCGCCGGACTGCCGGTCGCAGCCTCGGGCTCCTCCTCGCTCTCACCTTGACGCTCGCCGCTGGAGCTCATGGGCTCAAGTGTGGCGTACCTGCGTCTAGCCGGCCTCGACCGACGTTCGGACCGTCCCGTCTGGCCCGGCCACGATGACCGCGGTCGGGGGGCCGCCGAGGTCGCGCACCGCCGCGAGATCGGGGCCCGCGGGCGGCATCCCAGTGTCGCTGACCAGCACCACCGCCTCGAGACCGGTGGCGCCGCCACAGACGGCCATCACAACTGCCGCTTGCACTGCAGTGAGCCGCAGAGACGGCAGCTCGACGGTAGTCGCAATGTAGGTGCGCCCGGTCGTGTCACGCACGGCGGATGCCTCGGCCGCGGACAGCCGGGCGCGGGCCGACCGTGCCAGCGTGACGAGCTTCTGATCCTCGGGATCTAGTACGCCCACGGACGCCACCGTACCCAGGCACCGCCGGCCGCCGCGCCATGGCGAACCTGACCGTGTTCGAGTCAACGTGCCGTTGTATCCGAAAGGCGAGGGATGAACGGCCCATTGATGCGAACCTAGCGAGCCAACGGACCGTTCATGCGAAACGGGGCGGGCCGGGGCCTGCGGCGCGGCTGGGATGCGGCGGCCTAGGCTGAGCGGGCTTCGCGGTCGGCCCGGGAAACGAGCACGGTGCCGATCCGGTTGCGCCGACCGGCAGCGCTTTCCGCGGTGAGCCTCAGTCCCGCGACAGTGGTGTTGGCTCCGGGAATCGGTACCCGGCCGAGATGCTTGGCAAGCAGGCCTGCGACCGTCTCTACGTCCTCGTCGTCGAGCTCCACGCCGAAAAGGTCGGCCAGCTCCTCGACCGGCAGCCGCGCGGTGACCCGCGCCGAGCCGTTGGATAGCCACTCGACCCCCGGTGCCCCGACATCGTATTCGTCGGCGATCTCACCGACGATCTCCTCGAGAATGTCCTCGATGGTGACGATCCCCGCCGTGCCGCCGTACTCGTCGACCACGACAACCATGTGGACCTGCTTGCCCTGCATCTCGCGCAGCAGATCATCGACCGGCTTAGAGTCCGGCACGAAAACGGCCGGCCGCATGATGGACTCCACCCGCTCGGTTGACTCCCCCGCGCGATACTCATGCGTACGCCGCGCGAGGTCCTTAAGGTACGCGATTCCGACGACGTCGTCCTCGCCCTCACCCACCACCGGGATGCGGGAGAATCCGCTGCGCAGTGCGAGCGACAGCGCCTGCCGCAGGGTCTTGGTCCGCTCGATGAAGACCATGTCGGTCCGTGGCACCATCACCTCGCGGGCGATCGTGTCGCCGAGTTCGAAGACCGAGTGAACCATGCGGCGCTCATCGGCCTCGATAAGCCGGCTCTCCTCGGCGAGGTCGACCAACTCGCGAAGCTCAGCCTCGGACCCGAACGGCCCTTCCCGGTAGCCACGACCGGGGGTCAGTGCATTGCCAACCAGGATGAGCAGCTTGGGCAATGGTCCGAACACGCGGACCAGGGGACGGAACACGACCGCACTGGCAAGGCCTATCTCATCCGCGTGCTGGCGGCCAAGAGTCTGTGGTGCGACGCCCACCACGACGTACGAGACGACGACCATCACGCCAGCGGCGAAGAGCACGGCCTGCCACGTTTCGGGGAAGCGACGCAGGCTGGCCACGGTGACGAGGACCACCGCAGTGAGCTCGCAGGCGATCCGGAGCAGAAGCACGAGGCTCACATAGCGCGCCGGGTCCTCGGCTACTTCCTGAAGCCTTGCCGCGCCCCGGCGCTGCTCGCGGGCCATCTCGTCGGCCCGAACCCGGGAGACCCGGTTGAAGGCCACCTCGACGCTCGCGAGGATGCCGGCGATCACAATGAGGAGCACCGCCAGCACGATCGTCCAAATATCGCCGGTGGTCATGGCGCCACCGGCCGGCTATCGCAGTCCACCATCCGCCGGTCCAGCCTGCGCGCCGGTTGCACCGGGGCGGGCGGACCGCTCCTCCCACCAGGATCCGAGCAGCTTCGCCTGCAGGCCGAACATCTCACGTTCCTCGTCCGGCTCGGCGTGATCATAGCCGAGGAGGTGGAGAATGCCATGGGTCAGCAGCAGGTTCATCTCATCGTCCATGCTGTGTCCAGCCTGAACAGCCTGACGCTTGGCGACCTGCGGGCAAATGACTACGTCACCGAGGAGTCCGGGCGCCGGCTCGCCGTCCTCGTCGCCGCGTGGCGGCCGCAGCTCATCCATCGGGAACGAAAGGACGTCGGTGGTCCCGGGCTCGTCCATCCACTTGATGTGGAGCTCCTCCATCGCCGTCTCATCGACGAGCAGGATCGACAGCTCTGCCTGCGGGTGGATCTTCATCGCAGCGAGCACATGGCGGGCCAGCCCGATCAATGCGGTGTCGTCAACAGCGACGCCGGACTCGTTGGCGACCTCGACACTCATCGTGACGACCTCGTTCCGTGAGCGGTCTGCTCCACCGCCAGCGTCACCGGTTCCGGCGGCCGGTCCGCCGGCTGGCCCGCTGACCTCGCTGACCAGCGGCGGCGCGCTCCGCCCCGGCCGCGCTGCGGGGGCCATGCCCCCCGGCGCTTTCCAGCGGTGTTGCGCCATCGGCTCGCACCTCGGCGTCCCATCTGCTGTAGGCGTCCACGATCCGGCTGACCAGCTTGTGACGCACAACGTCGTGGCTGTTGAGCATGCGGAATTCGACGTCTTCGACGCCCTCGAGGATCCCCTGCACGATCTTGAGGCCGCTCTGGGTGCCCGCCGGCAGATCAATCTGGGTCACGTCACCCGTGACAACGATCTTCGAGCCGAACCCAAGCCGGGTGAGGAACATCTTCATCTGCTCGGGCGAAGTGTTCTGCGCCTCGTCCAAGATGATGAAGGCGTCATTCAACGTACGGCCACGCATGTATGCCAGCGGGGCGACCTCGATCGTTCCCGCGGACATCAGGCGTGGGATGGAATCGGGGTCGATCATGTCGTGAAGCGCGTCGTACAAGGGGCGCAGATACGGATCGATTTTCTCGTACAAGGTTCCGGGCAGGAAACCGAGCCGCTCTCCGGCCTCGACCGCGGGCCGGGTGAGGATGATCCGGTTGACCTGCTTCGCCTGCAGCGCCTGCACCGCCTTCGCGACCGCGAGGTACGTCTTGCCAGTGCCGGCGGGGCCGATCGCGAACACGATCGTGTGCTTGTCGATCGCGTCGACGTAGCGCTTCTGGTTCAGCGTCTTCGGCCGGATGGTACGGCCCCGGTTGGAAAGGATGTCGAGCGTCAGGACGTCGGCCGGGCGCTCGGTCGTCTCGGCCCGGAGCATGCTGATGGACCGCTCGACGGCATCGACGGTCAACGGCTGTCCGGTGCGCAGAACGAGCACGAGCTCGTCGACCAGCCGCTCAACCAGGGCGACATCCTGCGGTTCGCCCCCGACGGTGATCTCGTTGCCGCGGACGTGCACGTTTGTCTCAGGAAACTCACGCTCGACCGCTTTGAGAAGCTCATCGCCGGAGCCGAGGAGACTCACCATCGGCACGCTGGCCGGGACGACAATCTTATGCTGGATAGAGGTAGCGGTTGTCATTCTGGTCCCATGGTATCCGCCGCGGGCCGCCGACCGCTGATCGTTTGATCCTTACACCTCCAGTCGGGGCGGGGCGCCTCGCCGGCGCGACTGCACGAGCTGCGCGATCAGTCCTCGCGCGGGCCGAAGGTGGTCGGCATCCGGGTGAATGGATAGGTCGCCCAGTACATCTTGGTGACCGCTCCGTTCTCGTCTCGGACCACCCGCAGCAGCTCGCCGTGCTCCCGGCCGGAAACCGTCCGGTAGAGATCCACGTCGACCGGCTCGAAGACCGACGGCGGCTTCTCGGGCGGCAGGTCGGTGCGGCGTGCAGTCAGCTTGCCAGCGACGACGGCGAAGACGAACTCGCTGCCCTCCGACCACCACCGCCCCAGCAGCGGCTCGTACTGCGCCGGCACCGGCGGCCCGACCTGCCACGGCTCGGGCGGCGCCGGGTCGCCATCCACGACATCGATGGTGAGCTCTACTGCCAGGTCTCCCGGATAGGCACCCGCCGAGGTGCTCGCGAAGACGACCGTGCCGACCCGCTCCGGTCGGCGGACGGCGAGGCCGGCGAGAAAGCCCGGCATCGCCCCGTCGTGGCCGACGAGCACACGTTCCCCGCGCCGATGGAGCATCAGCCCCAACCCGAAGGCAAGCAACCAGCCGTCGAGGTCGTACATCACCTGCGGGTGGCACATCTCGTCGAGCGTGTCCAAGGACAGCACCTCAGGGACCGGGTCCGCGAGGAACGCCGCCCACCGGCCGAGGTCACTTGCCGTGCTCCACAGCTCACCCGCCGGGTGGCATCCGGCCGGCCGGCCCGTCGCCGGTCTGCTCCGGCTCCGGGTCGGGCGACGGTTCGACCGCGGGCACCACCGGCCGCTGGCCGCCGGGCGAACGCACAGCCAGGGAAGAGCGGCTCTGGGTGAACCCGGTCCGCGTACGGGTCGACGAGATAGCCCTGCGCCCGGGGCGGCGCCGGTTCGACGCCGGTCCGGTTCAGCCCGAGCGGCTCCAGGATGCGCTGCCGCAGCGCTTCCGACCAAGAGGCACAGCGCAGCCGTGCCACGACCTCGCCGAGCAGCGAGCAAGCAAGATTCGAGTAATGGAATCTCCGGCCCGGCGGCAAAACCGCCTCTGTCTCCTCGAGGCCGGACAGTAACGTCGGCAGGTCGGGCCCGACCCCCGTCTCCCAAATGTCGCCATGGGGCTCGCGCTGCAGCCCGGACAAGTGGCAGAGCATCCGCCGGATCGACAGCCCGCCGTGCTTGGTGTCCGGGAGATATTTCCCGAGCTCGTCGTCCAAGGACAGGAGACCGTCGTCGCGGCACTGCATTACCAGGGTCGCCGTGAAGGTCTTGGTAATGGAGCCGATGCGGTATTGCGTGTCCTGGGTCGGGACATTGCCAGTGGAGGCGCCATCCGCCGGAGCATTGCTCGGTGAGCTATTCCCCGACCGGTCGTCGGTGCCCACGGATACTGCCCCGACGCCGCTGAAATGCACCGGCGCTCCGTCTCGTACAACCAAGGCCGCAAGGGACGGCGCGCGCCACTGGACCTGGCAGTCGGCAACCTTCTTACGCAACTTTCGGGCAAGTACGTCCGACAGGTCCGATGTCAACCCGGAGGCCATGCCATCCCTCTCCCTCCGAGGACGTGAGCGTGTACGTGGAAAACGGTCTGCCCGGCGCCCGCCCCGGTGTTGAACACCACCCGATAGCCGCTTTCGGCGATTCCCTCGTCGGCCGCGACGCCAGCCGCCGTCAGGAGCACCTCCGCGGCCAGGTCAGCGTCCGCTGCAGCCATGTCGGCGAAGGTGGCATGGTGCTGCTTGGGGATCACGAGCACGTGTGTCGGAGCTTGCGGGTTGAGGTCGCGGAAGGCAAGTGTCCGGGAATCGTCCCGAACGATGGTGGCCGGTACGTCCCCGGATACGATCTTGCAGAAGAGACAGTCGACCATGACTCACTCCTCAAATTCAGCGGCGGCCGCGCTAGCACCCCACGAGCCTCATCGCTTCGCCCAACACCCCGCGAGGACCGCCCGATCAGCTCGTCTCCGGTCCGTGTCGGCAACCCAACGCCGGTCCGACACACTAGCGCGAACACGCCGCCCGGGCATTTCGGGCGCCTGTACGGATGCATCCAGTGAACAAGGGCGGGTGCGGCCGGCGTCTCCATGGTTACAGCCGGCAACAACCTCTGTGGCCTATTGAGACGTGGGAGCGGAGACCATTGATGGCGACGCCGAACTCGCACTCCTCCCAGCCAAAGCCGCCGCGCGGCGATGGCGGAGGCGGCGCGCCGTCAGTGTGGATCGTTGTGGTCTCGGCCGTCGCCGCCGGGCTGCTGCTCGGCCTCGCCCTGGGGCTGCTCGGGCGGGATGGGCACGGCGACAGCCAGCGAACCGGCCAGGCCATGGCACCGACCGTCTCCTCCACAGCCAGCTTGTCTCCGTCGCCGGCGCCGTCGCGGTCGCCAGCGTCCACACCAGCGGCAACCACCGAGCCGCGGACGACACCCAATGCCACCCCCACCTCCGAGCGCGAGCTGCGCGAGGTGCGTGTGCTTGCCCTGTAC
Organism: Actinomycetota bacterium; assembly: GCA_046725875.1. GTDB lineage: Bacteria > Actinomycetota > Actinomycetes > JAKEEW01 > JAKEEW01 > JBKOZJ01. Next base: position 26,845 of record JBKOZJ010000080.1, on the reverse strand, counting down.
TACCTACGCGGCGGGGCCGACAGCGACGCCCGGCTCTTCCGTGAGTTTCGCAACATCGAGGTGATCGATCGCAGGCCGGTGCTCGCCGCGGTGTCGGCGCTTTTCCGACTGCGCCCCCTCGACCCGGACTACGGCAACCCGTGGCCGGCCGGCAGCACTGTGCTGGCTACTGCGAAGAGCGCCGACACTGTGACGGTCAACCTCGCCCGGACCGCCACGGCTGGAAGTACGTCCGAGCTGGTAAGCCGAATGGCCGTACAGCAGCTGGTATACACCGCGATCGCCGCCGACCCGTCCGTGCGCCGGGTGCTGATCCAGGTCGAGGGCCGGCAGCTCACGCAGCTGTGGGGGCATCCAATTGGCCGCCAGCCGGTCAGCCCGGCGCCGCCGGAAGACGCGCTCGCCCAGGTCTGGATCAACGCACCGGTTGAAGGCGGCACAGTCGACCGGACCTGCACGGTCGAGGGAACCGCCGACGTCCTCGAGCGGACCATCTTCTATGAGGTGACCGATCCCGGCGGCAAGGCTGTCCAGGATGGAACCGTTCAGGCGTCGGCCGCCACTGGAACCCGTGGCGACTGGTCGGTGCGGCTGACCCTGAATCCCGGGCGGTACGTCCTGCGCTTCTTCCACCGGTCCGCCGAGGACGGATCCGTGCAGGGCCTCGACACGAAGGCGATTCGCGTGACCTAGCGGGTCAGCGCCAGCGTGGAGTGCGGGCCAGCAGGGCGGCAGCCGCGATCGCGCCGGCCGTTGAGGTGCGGAGCACCGTGTGACCGAGCCGCAACCCGATGGCACCGGCCCCGGTGAACGCCGAGACTTCGTCGGCGGACAGCCCACCCTCCGGACCTACGACGAGCACCAGGTCGCCGGTGTCGGGGAGCGGCAGGTCTCCGATCGGCACCGTCGCCGCCTCATCCAGTACTGCCGCAGCGGCGGCTCCGGCCACCCGCTCGGTCACCTGCGGCGTCCTAGCCAGCTCGGTGATCTCGGGCAGCCAGGCGCGGCGCGCCTGCTTCGCGGCCGCTCGCGCGGTCGACCGCCACTTCGACAGTGCCTTGGCGCCCCGCGCGCCGCGCCATTGGGCGATGCAGCGGCTCGCTGCCCACGGGATGATGACATCCACCCCCACCTCCGTCATCGTCTCGACCGCAAGCTCCGCCCGGTCGGACTTGGGCAGCGCCTGTACGACCACGAACCGCGGCTGCGGTCTCGGCTCTTGCCGCAGCTCCACAACGTCGAGATCGAGCCGGTCCTTACCGGCGACCGCGACTGTGCATACGGCGACCCGGCCGGCGCCGTCGCTGAGCATGACGGTCTCGCCCGGTCCGATCCGGCGGACGGTCGTCGCATGGTGGCCTTCGGGGCCGTCGAGCATCACTCGGCGCCGGTCATCCAGCCGCTCCCGGTCGACTAGGAACATCGGCGCCGTCACAGCACCGACTCTGACAGCTCGACGATCAAGCTGACGAAGCGCGAAGTGTCAGCGAGCGTTGAAGGCATCGCGGAGGCGGGAGAACAGACCGTGCTGGCCGGGGGCGAACTGGCCGGCCGGGTGCTCCTCGCCGCGCAGCCGGGCAAGCTCCCGGAGCAGCTCCTCCTGGCGCTCGTCAAGCTTGGCCGGTGTCTGGACGTCAACGTGAATGACGAGGTCGCCACGGCCGACACCGTGCAGGTGCGGAACCCCTCGGGCGTACATGGTGATGGTCTGGCCGGACTGCGTGCCAGGTCTGATGTCGAGCGTCTCGGTGCTGTCCAGGGTGGTGAGCTCGATGGACGCGCCTAGCGCCGCTGCGGTCATCGGGACGGTAACGGTGCAATGCAGGTCGTCGCCTTGCCGCTGGAAGAGCGGGTGCGGAAGCTCGACGATCTCCACATACAGGTCACCCGCGGGCCCGCCACCGGGCCCGACCTCGGACTCGCCAGCGAGCTGGATGCGGGTGCCGGTGTCCACCCCGGCCGGGATCTTGACCTTGAGGGTCCGGCGGACGCGCACCCGGCCGTCCCCGGCGCATTCGACGCACGGGTGCGGAATGACGGTCCCGTAGCCCTGGCAGACGGGGCACGGCCGGGATGTCATCACCTGACCAAGGAAGGACCGCTGCACCTGGCTGATCTCGCCGCGTCCGCCGCACGTCTCGCAGGTGACCGGGTGCGTGCCCAGGGCCGTACCGGCGCCGCCGCAGGTCGAGCAGACCACCGCGGTGTCCACCTGAATCTCGCGAGTGGTTCCAAAGGCGGCCTCGGCCAGCTCGACCTCGAGCCGGATCAACACGTCCTGCCCGCGCCGCACGCGGCTCCGTGGGCCGCGGGTGGTCGCGGCGCCGAAGAAGGCATCCATAATGTCGGTGAAGCCGAACCCGGCGCCGAAGCCGCCTCCGGAGGCGAGCGGGTCGCTGCCCAGGTCATACATCTGGCGCTTCTTCTCGTCAGAGAGCACCTCGTACGCGGCGGTGACCTCCTTGAACCGCTCCTGGGTCTCCGCGTCCGGGTTGACGTCCGGGTGCAGCCGCCGAGCCAGCTTCCGGTATGCCTTCTTGATGTCCTCCTGGGTGGCGTTCCGGGACACGCCAAGAGTCGCGTAGTAGTCCCTACTCACCCAGCTGCCACCCCTTCGGCCTTACTCGCCCCTGCGCCCACATCACTGGCCCGCCAGAATTCGTCCGACATAGCGGGCTACTGCCCGTACAGCTCCCATAGTGCCTGGGTAGTCCATCCTCGTCGGCCCGACCACGCCAAGTCGCGCGACCGCCTCGTCGTCAACCGAGTACGTCGAGGACACCACGGATGTGGACGCGAGGCCGGTGTGCGGGTTCTCATGCCCGATCCGCACCGTCACCGGCGGGGATCCGCTGGCCGCCTCGCCCAGCAGGTGCATCAAGACAACCTGCTCCTCGAGTGCCTCGAGCACCGGCCGGATCGAGCCGTGGAAGTCCTGCACGAACCGGACGAGATTCGCGGTACCACCGAGGATTACCCGCTCCTCGTGCTGGTCGGCCACCGTCTCGAGGACCGCAGAGATGACCGGTTGGACCAGCGACTGGTCCGCAGCGCGGAACGAGTCGGGCAGGTCCTGCAGTGAGATCGCCAGCTCCGAGCTGCGCACCCCGGTCACGCTGGCGTTGAGGCGGGCCCGCAGGTCGGCGACGGACTCCTCGTCGACCGGCACCCCACAGTCGACGACTCGCTGTTCCACCCGGCCCGTGCTCGTGATCAGGACGATCAGAACGCGGCTGGGGGTGACTGGGAGCAGCTCAATGTGCCGCACCGTGACCCGCGTGAGCGATGGATACTGCACGACCGCGACCTGCCTGGTCAGCTGGGCGAGCAGCCGCACCGTACGGTGGATCACATCGTCGAGGTCGACCGCACCGTCCAGAAACTGCTGGATTGCCCGCCGCTCCGCCATGCTCAGCGGCTTGATCGCGGACAGCTTGTCGACGAAGAGCCGGTAACCCTTGTCCGTGGGGATCCGGCCGGCGCTCGGGTGCGGCTGGGTTATGTAGCCCTCGTCCTCCAGCACCGCCATCTCGTTTCGGATCGTTGCCGGAGATACGCCGAGGTCGTGGCGCTCGGTCAGGTTTTTCGAGCCGACGGGCTCCTCGCTCGACACGTAGTCCTGGACGATGGCGCGCAGGACCGCCAGCTTGCGATCGTCGAGCATGCACACCTCCAGCCTCGTGGTCGGCCGTCGATTCCCGCTCAAGGGAAGCACAACGGAGCAATAGAGGGGAGTGGTCTAGCACTCTCCCCCTGTGAGTGCCAGTCTACGGCTCGGGGCGGTCGCGGGCGATTTACACGAATTGGATACAGCTCGGCACCGATCCGCATGGTGTCGACCAGAGCGTGCCAAGGTAGGCCTGTGACCGACGAGCAGCCTGAACGCAGCATCGGTGACGGCGACCCCCGGCCCGGGCCGAAGCCACCAGCGTCTGACCAGACTCGCGGCCCAGCAGCCGACGCCGGGCCGGCGGAGATGGGGGAGGAGTCTCCTCCGGAGTCACCAGGCTCGTACCAGCCGGCGCCGGGACCGCCACCGGGGACCGGGGGTGGACCGGCCGGCCAGTACAGTCCGCCGAGCCCGCAACCGATGCGGCCCGACGACGAGCGGCTCTGGGCGACCCTCGCACACTTGTCGGCCTATCTCGGCTTCGTCGGTATCCCGGTGATCGGTCCGCTCGTGGTCTTCCTGGTCTTCGGCAATAGGTCCAGGTATGTGCGGCATCACTCGACCGAGGCGCTGAACTTCAACATCACGATGTTCCTCGCCCTACTCGTCGCCGGCCTACTGGTCTTCATCGTCGTCGGGTTCGCGCTGCTGCCGGTCATCGGCGTCGCCTGGTTCGTTCTGACGATTGTGGCCGCGGTCGCGGCGAATCGCGGCGACTGGTACCGGTATCCGCTGACGCTGCGGTTGGTCCGCTAAGTCTCGGGCGTGCTTGCCCCACGGATGGATCGTCGTCTCACGGCTTCCAATGGGCGACTAAATCATTAACCAGTGAAAACCCGGCGCACCACGAGGTCGGCAAGGAGGCGTCCCTGACTGGTGAGGACGAGCCGGCCGCGGTGGTAGGCGACGGGCTCAGCGAGTCCATCCGCGACTGCCTGCTCGGCGGCCTCCTGGCCGCCCTCCGGTAGGTCGTGGAGCGGATGGCCGACGGCCAGCCGTACTCCAAGCATTACGCGCTCGACCAGCCGGTCGGAGTCGCTCAGCACCTCACCCGCGTGAGCGGGACTGTGCCCCGCGGCCAGCCGAGATGTGTACGCAGCGGGATGCTTCACATTCCACCACCGCACCCCCCCGATATGGGAATGCGCACCGGGCCCGGCGCCCCACCAGTTGCCGCCCGTCCAGTACAGAAGGTTGTGCCGGCAACGAGCGGTGGCAGACCGCGCCCAGTTGGACACCTCGTACCACCGAAAGCCGGCCGCGGCCAGCATCTCGTCCGCGATCATGTACCGATCGGCGAGCGTGTCGTCGTCGGGCATCGGCAACTCGCCGCGCCCGATTCGCACCGCGAGCCTGGTACCGGGCTCGACGATGAGCGAGTATGCGGACACGTGGTCGGGTGCAGCTTCGATCGCGGCCGCCAGCGATGCCCGCCAGTCGTCGTCGGTCTCGCCAGGCGCGCCATAGATCAAATCAAGATTGACATGGTCGAAACCGGCCTGCTCGGCCCACCTCACAGCCTGCTCCGCGCGGCCCGGAGTGTGCTGCCGATCGAGCACCCGAAGCACATGTGTCGCGGCGCTTTGCATGCCGAGCGAGAGGCGGGTGAACCCGGCGGCTCGCAGGCTGTCGAGGTAGCGCGGGTCGACCGACTCGGGGTTGGCCTCGGTCGTCACCTCGGCGTCCGCTGACAGCCCGAACTCAGCGTCGATCGCGGCGAGGATGCGGGCCAAGTCGGCGACCGGCAGCAGGGTGGGCGTGCCGCCGCCGAAGAACACCGTTTGCACCTGAGGAACCGTGCCAACGGGTACCCCCATCCCGACCCCGCGTCGACCTGCGGAAAGAGCACCGGCTGGATGATCCCGCTGACCTTCGCCCGGGGCGGCAAACTGGAGGTCCACCCGACCGTGGGAGGAAGCGCCGAACCGAAGGTTCCTGCGGCCTGCCGAAGGAGCGTCGACTGGGCGGCCGAACTGCCTCGGATATCCGGCCAGGACCCGGCCGGCCAGTTGTAGTTCACCGATCACTGTCTCGGGGTAAGTCTCGCGCCGGACACCTGGTCCGAGCTCATCTGCCGTGTATGTGTTGAAGTCGCAGTAGCCGCATCTTGTAGCGCAGTACGGCACGTGAACATAGAAGCCGAACGGCTCCTCGCCTATCCCGTACAACGCGCGCTCTGGCAGTGAGCCGTCCAACGGGACAGGCTCGCCCTCAGGCAGCGCGGACGGGGACACCCACCAAGTGTCGCCTACGCCCCCCAGGACACCAGGACACGCGTCTGTGCCCCGAGGGCGCGTATGCCGGCCGCCAGGGCGCGATTTAAGCCAGTACGGGTCCGGCAGTGCCTGGATTTTCCGTTCTCCGGCCCGGTACGGGCCGTAAAGCGGCGCTACCCGGCGGAAGGGACGGCAGGCACGAAGTCAACGGCCGCGGCCGCCGATTGGTGGCGGTTACTGCGGCGCGGGCTTGGTGTACATCCCGTCCAGCAGGTCGCCGTACTTCTGCTCGACCACTCGGCGCTTCACCTTCAGGCTCGGCGTGAGCTCACCACTCTCGATGGTCAGATCGGTCGGCAGGACTACAAAGTCCTTGATCGTCTCCCAGCGGGCGAGCCGGTCGTTGAGCTCCTTCACGTGCGCGGCGAGCATCTCCCGCAGCTCGGACCGCTGCACAAGCGCTTCGTACGGAAGGTCGGCGAGGCCATTGTGTTCGGCCCACGGAACGATCGCCTCGGAATCGACCGCAATCAGGGCGGTGCAGTAGTTCCGCTGGTCACCATGGACGACGATTTGGCTCACATAGGGACAGACCGCCTTGAACAGCACCTCGAGGTGCTGCGGGGCGACGTACTTGCCGCCCGACGTCTTGATCAGATCCTTCTTGCGGTCGGTGATCCGCAGGAAGCCCTCGTCGTCGAGCTCGCCGACGTCGCCGGTGTGCAGCCAGCCATCGGGGTCGAGTGCCTCGGCGGTCTCCTCCGGGAGGTTGTGGTAGCCGCGCATCACACCCGGGCCGCGCAGGAGCACCTCGCCGTCCTCGGCAATCCGGACCTCGGTACCGCCGAACACCTGGCCGACCGTGCCCAGCCTCGGGTTGCCGGGGCGGTTGACGAACGTGCCCGCCGACGACTCGGTGAGCCCGTAGCCCTCGAGGATCACGATCCCGGCGGCGTGGAACCACTCAGCGATGTCCTTCGACAGCGGCGCGGCACCTGAGACGAAGAAACGGATCTGGCCGCCGAACCGCTTGCGCAGCTTCGAGAACACCAGCCTGTCCGCAATCCGCTGCCGGGCTGCGAGCAGGGCGCTCGGCTTGCGCCCGGCACGGTCCTCGGCGGAGTACTGCTTGCCAACCGCGAATGCCCAGTTGAAGATCTTGAGCTTGAGGCCACCTTCCTCCTCGACCGAGGCCAGCACCCGCGCGTACACCTTCTCGAAGATCCGTGGCGCGCCGGCCATGAAGGTCGGCCTGACCACGGCCAGGTTCTCCACAAGCCGAGAGATCTCGCCGTCGACCGCTGACGACATCCCGACCGCGAGCTGGGTAGCTAGAAGCACCTTGCCAAAGGAGTGGGACAGCGGCAGCCAGAGATACTGGACATCATCCGGGCGCAAGATCCCCGTGGACGCCACCGCCACGCCTTCGTACACCCAGCAGTCGTTGACCAGGCGCACGCCCTTCGGCCGGCCAGTGGTCCCCGACGTGTACATGACCGTGGCGAGGGTCTCCGGGCCGACTGCGGCGCTTGCCTTCTCGACGGCGTTCGGCCGGTCCGCGAGCAGCTTGCGGCCCTGCTCGGCCAGCTCGTCGAGGGTTATGACGAACTCGCCGTCGGGCGTCCCGTCGAAGGTGATGACCTTCTCCAGCGACGGCAGCTCGGCCCGATGCTCCCGAATCTTTGCGATTTGGGCGTCGTCCTCGGCGAAGACCGCCCGGCTGTCCGAGTCGCTCAAGATAAACGAAACGTCGGCGGATGGCGTGGTGGGGTAGATCGTCGTCGTTGCCGCACCGGCGGACATAATCGCCAGGTCTGCAAAGATCCACTCAACCCGCGTGCTGCTCGCGATCCCGACCCGATCCTCGGGCTGGATGCCGAGGGCGAGCAGGCCGGCGGCGAGGTCGCGCACCCGCTCGCCCGTCTCCTGCCAGGTGTATGAGGTCCATCCGTCGCCAGCGGGCTTCCGGAACGCCTCCCGACCGGGAGTTGCGGCAACCCTGTCCCAAAAGAGCTTCGCCACCGACGGCGGCCGGTTCTCGATGCGCTCCATGTTCTCGGTCACACTGCCACGACTCCTATCCGCCGCACGCCATCCATCGCATCCGCCAGCCGACGCCCGTACCCGACCGGCCCGACAAGTGTCCCTCGGAACGCGGTTCGCGTGCTGATCGTCCGACCTGGCGGTGATGTTACGGACGAGTAGCGGACCTGGGAAGACCCGTACCGACCGCGACCGGACCCGTGCGGCCCGGCCGGGAGCCCGGGTCGGCGGCAGGTTGTTAGCAAGCCTTCAGGCAGTCAGGCCCGCCTGAAGCGGCCGAAGGGTGAGACCCTGAAGCGCGGCGTCATCGCGGTTAGGCGGTGCGTCGCTGCTGCCCAGATGGTGATGAGGCGGCCGGGTCGAGGATGCGGCGGGCGTATTGGCGGCTCCTCTCCTGGAGTTCCGGGGCGACGAGGAGGAGGTGTACGAGTTCACGATCGCCGGTCAATGCCCGGAAGACCTGCTGCAGCGTCACGCCGTGGTCGGGGCGGTGCTCGATGTCGATCTTGTCACCGGCCCGTATCTCGCCCTCCTCGAGCACCCGGAAGTATCCGCCGGGCCTGCCCTCCTCGGTGAACCGCTTGACCCACTGTGGCTCACCCATGAAGCCCTGGAAGGTGGAGCACGGGATGCGCGGATTGTTGAGCTCGATGAGGACCGAGCCGATTCGCCACCGCTCTCCCACGGTTGCGTGGGTCAGCTCCACGCCGGCGACGGTGAGGTTCTCTCCGAACTGCCCGTTGCGCAGCTCGCGCCCGAGCTTCGCGGCCCAGTGGTCGAGATCCTCTCGGGCGTACGCGTACACCGCCTGCTCGGTGCTCCCATGCGCGGCGCGGTTGGCCTGCGCATCGCTCACCAAGCCACGCACGGTTACCCGGACCGGGCCATCCTGCGGCCGCTTGTCGATCGCCGAACGCCCGGAACTCCCCCATGGCACCGGCTCCTCAACCCCCGCGTTGACCGATACAACCCGCCCTGTCATCACGAGGGCAACCCTAGTGCCCAGTACCGACACCCCGGCCGACTGGTCATTCGCAGGATGATCAATGCTCCAACGGTCAGGACTTCGGCTTGGCCGCATCGGCCTCGGTGGTCAGCGCGGCGATGAAGGCCTCCTGTGGCACCTCGACCCGGCCGACCATCTTCATCCGCTTCTTGCCTTCCTTCTGCCTTTCCAGCAGTTTCCGCTTCCGCGTGATGTCGCCGCCATAGCACTTGGCGAGCACGTCCTTGCGCATCGGCCGGATGTTCTCCCGTGCGATGACGCGCGAGCCGATGACGGCCTGGATCGGCACCTCGAACTGCTGGCGGGGGATCAGCTCCTTGAGCCGCTGTGCCATCGAGACGCCGTAGCCGTACGCCTTGTCCTTGTGAACGATCGCCGAGAAAGCGTCCACCGGCTCTCCTTGTAGCAGAATGTCCACCTTCACCAGCGCTGCTTCCTGCTCGCCGGTCGGCTCGTAGTCCAGGGAGGCGTAGCCGCGAGTCTTCGACTTGAGCTGGTCGAAGAAGTCGAAGACGATCTCGGATAGCGGCAACGTATAGCGGATCTCGACGCGATCGACCGAGAGGTAGTCCATGCCGAGCAGCATGCCGCGCCGGGACTGGCACAGCTCGATGATTGCGCCGACGTACTCGCTCGGGGCGAGGATCGTGGCGCGGACCACCGGTTCGTACACCTTCGCGATCTTGCCGGCGGGGAACTCGGATGGGTTGGTCACCACGTGCTCAGTCCCGTCCTCCATGATCACGCGGTACACCACGTTCGGAGCGGTGGAGATGAGGTCCAGGTCGAACTCCCGTTCCAGACGCTCGCGCACGATCTCCATGTGCAGGAGACCGAGGAAACCGCAGCGGAAACCGAAGCCGAGTGCGGCCGATGTCTCGGGCTCGTAGACCAGCGCCGCGTCGTTGAGCCGCAGCTTGTCCAGCGCGTCCCGAAGGTCGGGAAAGTCGGAGCCGTCGAGCGGGTAGAGCCCGGAGAACACCATCGGCTTCGGGTCCTTATACCCGCCGAGCGGCGTGGTGGCGGGTCGCCCGGCGGAGGTGACCGTGTCGCCGACCCGCGACTGCCGCACGTCTTTTACGCCGGTCATCAGGTAGCCGACCTCGCCGACGCCCAGTCCCTCCGCCTTGCGCGGCTCCGGGGAAATAACCCCGACCTCGAGCATCTCGTGCGACGCCCGGGTCGACATCATCAGCACGCGTTCACGGGCGGACAGGTGGCCGTCGACGACCCGCACGTAGGTCACGACCCCTCGATAGCTGTCGTACACCGAGTCGAAGATCAGGGCCCGGGCGGGCGCCTCCGGGTCACCGACCGGCGGTGGGATCTCGGCGACCAGGTGGTTTAGTAGGTCCTCGACACCCTCTCCGGTCTTCGCGGAGACCCGCAGGACGTCCTCGGGCGCGCAGCCGATCACGTGAGCGAGTTCGGCGGCGTACTTATCGGGCTGCGCCGCCGGCAGGTCGATCTTGTTAAGGACCGGGATGATGTGCAGGTCGTTCTCGAGCGCCAGGTATAGGTTGGCCAGCGTTTGCGCCTCGATCCCTTGGGCCGCGTCGACGAGCAGGACGGCGCCTTCGCAGGCGGCGAGGCTGCGCGAGACCTCGTACGTGAAGTCGACGTGGCCGGGCGTGTCGATCAAATTCAGAACGTAGGTTCGCCCGTCGGCGGCGGTCCAGGGCAACCGGACCGCCTGGCTCTTGATCGTGATGCCGCGTTCCCGCTCGATGTCCATCCGGTCGAGATACTGAGCGCGCATCTGGCGCTCCTCGACCACACCCGTGAGCTGGAGCATTCGGTCGGCGAGCGTCGATTTGCCGTGGTCGATGTGGGCGATGATGCAGAAGTTGCGGATCGCTGCCGGATCGGTCCGGCACGGCGCAGGTGCCCCGGCGGCCTCACTGTTGCCCGCGGGGGTTCCAGAGGGCCGTCCCCGAAGGCTCTTGGCTGTCGAGGTCGCACGCGGTGGTCCCCCGGGACTCTGCTCTGCGGGGACTCCCGGGGATCGCCCCCCTGGGCTCTCGATGGCGGGCAAGGCTTAACGTCCTGCACAGGTCTCTTCAGGACGCGCTGGGCAGGGCGCGTCGGTTGGTCATGGGTGGGCTTGGTCCCAGAGTTCGCCCCTGGACCGTTGAAGCCCATGGTCGCACAGCGGAGGCGGGCGATGGTTCGCCTGCCCGGCCCGGGACCCAGCCGGGTGGGCGAGGCAGCGCGTTCCTAACGCTCGGCTGAGTTGGAGGCAGGTCGGGAATCTTGGTAGGCTGAGCGCTCGCGCGGCGCGGCTGCCGAGTAGGCTCGCGCTCCAGAATCCACCTTACTTACGACTGAGGCACGGCTGTGGCGAACATCAAGTCCCAGATCAAGCGGAACAAGCAGAACGAGGCCGCCCGCCTCCGGAACAAGGGCGTCAAGTCCTCGGCGAAGACTGCCATCCGCAAGTTCCGGGAGGCCGCCGACGCCGGCGACACCGAGCGGGCCAGCGAGCTGATGAGGGAGGCGTCCCGCAAGCTCGACAGGGCGGTCAGCAAGGGCGTCATCCACCGGAACCAGGCTGCCAACAAGAAGTCCGCCATCGCCAAGAAGGCCACCGCCCGCTGAGGCTGACCCTGCCCGGCACATCTAATGCGTGCCAGGCGGAGGCACGCCCCGACGGCCGTCGAAGCGCCGCACGTCGACTCGTTCCGACCGGCGGTTCGTTCGGCGGGGAACGCGCCGGCTCCGACTGGCTAACGGCGGGCGCGAGCGATCGAGATGACGGCACGCTCCAGCGCATAGTCCGCGCTCGTAGTAGCACCCTTCACGGCCATGTCCGCCTCGGCGACAGCATGCAGGGCTGCCGCCACGCCCTGCGGGCTCCAGCCGCGAACCTGGTGACGAAGCCGGTCCACTTTCCACGACGGGAGGCCGAGCTCACGCGCCAGATCGGCCCGCCCGAGCCCGCGCGGCGCGCCGCCGAACTTCGCGATGTTCCGGAGCCCCATGGCCAGAGCGCTTGTTACGAGGACTGGGTCGACGCCGGAACCAAGCGCCCAGCGGAGGTTCGCCAGCGCTTCCCCAAGCCGACCCTCGACGGCGTTGTCGGCGACCATGAAGCTCGTAACCTCGGCCCGGCCCGCATAGTAACGGCGCACGAGAGCGTCGTCGATCACCCCGATGGTGTCGCTCACTAGCTGACTGCACGCATTCGCAAGCTCGCGTAGATCGCCACCCACGGCATCGAGCAAGGCGCGCGCGGCGTCCTCGGTGAGCTGCCGGCCCGTGGTTCGGATCTCAGCGCGGATGAAAGCGATCTTGTCGGAGTATCGCCGCAGCTCGTCGCAGTTGATCAGCGCCGCATCTCCTGCCCTGGCCGCTTCGAGGAGCTGCTTTCCCTTGGGACCGCCGTTGTGTACGAGGACGAGGGCGACCGCCGCCTCTGGCGCGGCGACGTACGCAGTCAGCTCGGGGCCCACGGCCGGCGGCAGCTCCTGCAAATCGCGAACGATCACGACCGACCGGATGGCGAACAGCGAGGGGCTGGTGAGATTCGCCAGCATCCCCGGCATCAGCGCACTTGCCGGCAAGTCGTGCACGTCGGCATCGGGGTCGGCGGCGCGCACGGCCTCGATCAACCGGTCGATCGCTCGCTGGGCGAGGAACTCCTCTGGCCCCACCACAAGAGTCACTGATGGCGTGGCTTCCGTCGCCGGCATGCGGCCAAGCATGTCACGCTCGCCCGACAGGATTGGGCACCCGACCGGCACCGGCGGCGCTGCGGCTCAGGGCGAGCGGCCGCGGGATACAGCTCCGAGGACTCCCCTGCCGCCGGGTCCGCCGCTGCTGCTGATGACCGCAACGTCGCCATGCTCATCGGTACGCAGAACCATGATCCCGTGGTCCGTGAGCGACGACACCGTACGCGGAGCGGGCTGACCGTAGTCGTTTCCGGCACCAACCGAGATCAACGCGACCCGCGGCTGAACCGCACCAAGCAGATCCGCGTCCTGGTTTGCCGAGCCGTGATGCGGAACTTTGTAGACGTCGGCACGGAGCCGGTCCCGCCCGGACGCGAGCAGTGCCGCCTGCGCCGGCGGCTCGATGTCGCCGGTAAGCAATACCCGGGTGTGATTGACCTCCGCGAGCAGCACGATGCTGGCGTTGTTCGCCGCCGAGCCCTCGCCGTCCACCTGGCCACCGCCGAGCAAGACCCGCGGCCCAAGGACCGTGACCGTCGCGTCACCGACCCGCCAGACCTCACCAGCCACGGCGGCCCGGACTCGCACTCCGGAGCGAGCCGCCCACCGCCGTACGTGCACGGCGTTCTCGGGCGGGTCGTCGAGTGGGCTCACGACGATCTCGCCCACATGCCGCCCATCGAGTACGCCAGGAAGCCCGGCGACGTGGTCGGCATGAAAATGGGTAAGTACGACCATCGGAAGGCTCCGTACCCCCAAATCACGCAGGCAGCGGTCGACCGGGCGAGGATCGGGACCGGCATCGACAAGGACCGCGCTGCTGTCGCCGACCTTTAGGACCAGGGCATCGCCCTGGCCGATGTCGCACGCGACGACGAACCAGCCGTTCGGTGGCCAACCAGACACGCTGGCAGGCCGCACCACCAGGGCGGCGACGAACACCGACAGCGCGACCAGCACGGCGGGGCGGCGGCACAGGTGGCGGATGAGGACTGCGCCGGCCGCGAGTGCCGCGGCGACGGTGAGCGCGCCCGGCAGACCGCTCCGCCATGGGAAGACGGCGCCGGGAAGGTCGGCGAAGGTTTCCGCCACGGCTACGATCCATCTGGCCGGATAACCGGCGAGCTGGCCGACCATCCGGGCCAGGGCAGCTGAGAGTGGTGACGCCACCGCCGCAAGCAGGCCGAGAACGGTGGTGGGGGCAACCGCGGGAGCCGCCAGCAGGTTGGCGACAACGGCGACCAGACTGACCTGCCCCGTCAGCATGACGACCACGGGCAGGCACGCAACCTGTGCGGCCGCCGGTACCGCTATCGCGCCTGCCGCGAGCGCGCGCACCCGCCGACCGAACCTACTCGGCTGAAGGTCGGCCGCATCGCCAGGATCACGGGCTGCCCCGACCGCCGCGTCGAACGCCTGCGGGCCAGCAATGCGGTCTCGCCAGCGTGGAGCCAGCACGAGGATGCCCCAGGTTGCCAAGACCGAGAGCGCGAACCCATAGGAGCGGGCCAACCATGGATCGACCAGGATGAGCACGCACACGGCCGCGCACAGAGACGCCAGCCCGACCCGCCGGCGACCGGTAGCGACGGCGGCGAGGACGACGGTCGCCATTGCGGCGGCCCGCAGCACGCTGGGCTGCGGCCGGGCGAGCACCACGAAACCGCCCATCGCCGCCAGGGCTAGCCCGGGCGGCAGCCGGCCCCGCAGGCCCACCGCGTGGGTGACCGCCAGTAAGAATCCGACGAGGATCATTAGATTCGCACCGCTCACCGCCGTGAGGTGGGTGAGCCCGGCGCGCCGAAAGCGCTCGGTCAGCTCCGGCTGCATCCGCGACGTGTCACCGACGACCAAGCCCGGGACCAGGCCGCGCTCCGCGGGTGATAAGCCGTCGACCGCCTCGTGCAGGCCGGCGCGCAAGGACGACGCCGCACGCTGAACCGCCGGCGGACCGCGAAGGACGATCGGCCGACCTCGTGCCGAGACGACCGCGGCGGTCCCGTCCCGGTGCCGCGGGCTCGCCAACCGACCGAAGACCCGCAGTCTCGAACTTGGCACGACCCCGCGCCACGACGCAGCGTCGGCCAGCACGATGACCGGCACTCGCACGCGAGTCGAGCGAACCCGTTCGAGCCGCGCATGAAGCATCACTCGATCCACTCGCGACGTCGCCGAGCGGATCGGCTCTGGATCGCTCGTCACAACCAGCTCGAGCCACGCCGCGGCACGGGAACTTGTCATGGCTGCGACCGGTCCGCGGTCGATCGCGGCGACTCGCGCCGCCATCGCCACGCTCACCGCCGACCCAACTATCAGCGCGCCGACGAGCAACCATGCGCTGGCGCTTCGCAGTCGCCGGTGGGTGCCGATAGCTAACCCGGCGGCAATGAGCAAGATCAGTCCGAGGATGAAGCCGGGAGCGGCACCGATTTCCGGCACGATCCAGGCGACCGCCCACGCCATCAGGGCGGGCGGCACCAACCGCAGATCACCAGCGGAAGCAACCGCGTCTAGTGCTTCGGGCCCGGTTCTATCGGCAATGTCGCGCTCGGCCCCGTTCACGAAAAGCCGCAGTTCATTCGTCGCCGCACGGTCCGGACTGCCTCGCTTGCATCAGACCCGCACCAAGTCCTTGAGCTCGGCGAACCGCTGGTCGCCGATCCCGCTCACCTCGCGAAGCTCGTCCACGGAGCTAAACCGGCCGTGCGCCGTCCGGTAGTCGAGGATGCGCTGGGCAAGGACCGGTCCGACGCCGGGCAGCTCCTCCAGCTGGTCGAGGGTCGCGGTGTTGAGATCGAGCGGAGCGCCCAGGGTGTCGGAGGGTCCGCCGGTCGGCGTCGACCTGGGCGGCGGCGACACGCCGACAAGAATTTGCTCTCCGTCCGCGAGTACCCGGGCGAGGTTCAGCGCCGCGGTGTCGGTTCCGGGCAAGATTCCGCCGGCCGCCTCGACCGCATCCATAACGCGCGCGCCCTGGGGGACCCGCACGATCCCTGGGCGACGGACCTTGCCCTCGACGTCGACGACGATGTGCGTTCCAACCGAACCTGGGCTGCCGGCGAGATCAGTCGGCGGCGGCTGGCCGGGCACGCCTCCACCTGGCACGCCTCCGCCAGCCGTCGGGGACACCGCCGGCGAGACGGCGACGACCGGAGGTGGCAGATCGACTTGGGCCGGGCGGGACCGGAGCAGATATGCCAGCCCGAGCGCCGCGCCCAGGAGCCCGGCGATCACGAAGACCGCCACCGATCGCGCGGTCAAGCCGAACCGTGCACCGCGCAGCCCGAGCGGCAACCGGTCCACGATCGCCGACCGGAGCACGGCGCTGTCTCGCCGCGGGACCGCAGGCGAACCCTGGTTAGCAGCAAACGGCTCCTCCATACCATGAGCGTCGTCGCGGCGAGCCATGCGACGCTACGGCAAGCCGGCATTCTGTGGATCAACCCACCGGAAATGTCGACGCAGTGGATAACCGGTTAGGGACCAGCTGCCAATGATCAGGCGAGGTGACTATCGCTCGG
Organism: Actinomycetota bacterium; assembly: GCA_046725875.1. Lineage (GTDB taxonomy): Bacteria > Actinomycetota > Actinomycetes > JAKEEW01 > JAKEEW01 > JBKOZJ01. Next base: position 10,715 of record JBKOZJ010000080.1, on the reverse strand, counting down.
CGTCGAGGTGAGGAGCGATGACGACGCCGAGCATCCCGGGGCCAACATGCGCGCCGACCACCGCGCCGACCTCCCGTACGTACAGGTCACGTAGGGCGGGCAGGCGCCGCCGCAGCCGCGCAGCGAGGGCATCGGCCCGGCCCGTGGAGGCGAGATGGTGCACGGCGACATCGACTGGCGCGGAACCGGCGCGCGCAACGGCAACCTCCTCCAGCCGGAGGATCGCCTTCGTCGACGTTCGAACCTTCTCGAAGAGCCCGATCCGCCCATCCTCGATGTGAAGCAGCGGCTTGACGGCGAGCGCGGAGCCCAGCAGTGCGCGCGCGGCGCCGATCCGGCCGCCGCGCCGTAGATATTCCAACGTGTCGACGTAGAAATAGGACGAAGCGGCAGCGGCCCGTGCCCCGGCCGCGGCCGCCACTTCGCCTGCCTCCCCGCCGCGCATCGCTACCTCGGCTGCCGAGGCCACGGCGAACCCGAGCGCGAGGCCGAGCACCCTGGAGTCGACCACGTGGACCGGAAGCTCGGCCGCGGCCGCCGCCAGGCGGGCCGACTCCACCGTTCCCGACATGTCCGCGGAGAGGTGTACGGAAACGACATCAGTGCAACCGCGCTCGTGCGCTGCCTCGTACACCCTCGCGAACGCCTCGGGGGCAGGACGTGACGTCGAAACCGGGACGTGCCGGCGGAGCGCGTCGGCGAGCTTCCCGGTGTCCGCCTCGGTCATCTCGTCGTACGCCTGACCGGCGATCACGACCTCGAGCGGCACGACGTCGATGCCATACTTCGTGACGAACTCGTCCGGAAGATAACCGGTCGAGTCGGTGACAACAGCAACCCTTGTGGCGCCAGGGCTGGTTGAGCTGCCCTCAGCCACCAGATCGACACCCGACATGCGTGGAAGCGTATTGCACCCGCTGACGTCTTGGTTTGGCACGGGCCAGGCACGAGACTGGTCCGAGGGCCCGCCTGTTAAGGCGGGCCCCGCGACGTTTGGGCGAAGCGATCAAAACTTCGCGGAAGCCTCAGGCGGGTACGACGTTCACCAGGCGGGGGGCCCGGATGACGACCGTGCGTACTGGACGACCGGCCAGGGCGCGCTGCACCGCCGGGCTTGCCAGTGCCCGCTCCCGCAGCTCGTCCTCGCTAACCGACACGGGCACCTCGAACTTGTCGCGCAGCTTCCCAGCAACCTGCACCACGCAGGTCACCGTCTCCTCCACCAGGTACGCCGGCTCAGCGACCGGCAGCCGAGACGACACGATCGACTCAGTGTGTCCCAGGCGTGACCACAGCTCCTCGCTGATGTGCGGAGCGAACGGCGACAGCAGCTGGACCAGCGGCACCGCCGCCTCCCTCGGCACCGGCGCGTCCTGCTTGGTCAGGTGGTTGTTCAGCTCGATCAGCTTGGCGATTGCGGTGTTGAACCGCAGCAGCTCCAAGTCCGCCCGTACACCATGAGTCGCCCGGTGCACGGCCTTGCGGGTCTCCTCGTCCGCAGGAGAGTCGACGACGGTGGTGGCTCCGCTCGCCTCGTCCACGATGTTGCGCCACACTCGCTGCAGGAAGCGGAAGGAGCCGACGACGGCCCGGGTCTCCCAGGGCCGGCTTTGGTCGAGCGGCCCCATCGACATCTCATAGACCCGGAAGGTGTCTGCGCCGTACTGAGCACATACCTCGTCGGGGGTTACGACGTTCTTCAGACTCTTGCCGATCTTCGCGTACTCCCGCCGCACAGGTTCGCCGTGCCACATCCAGCCGCCCTCGGTCTCCTCGACCTCGGCCGCCGGGACGTATGCCCCACGCTCGTCCGTGTAGGCGTACGCTTGGATGTAACCCTGGTTGAACAGTTTGCGGAAGGGCTCCCTGCTGCCGACGTACCCCAGGTCATACAGAACTTTGTGCCAGAACCGCGCGTACAGCAGGTGCAGGACAGCGTGCTCGACGCCACCGATGTATAGGTCGACGCCACCGGGATCCGCTGGCGACTCGGGTCCCATCCAGTAGCGCTCGTTCTCCGGGTCGCAGAATCGCTCGTTGTTCGTCGGATCCAGGTAGCGCAGCTCGTACCAGCACGAGCCGGCCCAGTTCGGCATGACGTTCGTTTCGCGCTTGTAGCGCTTGGGCCCATCGCCCAGGTCCAGCGTTACGTTGACCCACTCGGTCGCCCGCCTTAGCGGCGCCTCCGGCTCGGTGTCCTTGGCGTCCGGCGGATACAGCTTGGGCGAGTAGTCGTCGACGTCGGGCAGCTCCACCGGCAGCATCGAATCCGGCACTGCGATCGGACCGTACTCATCGTGGACGATCGGGAACGGCTCTCCCCAGTAGCGCTGCCTCGAGAACAGCCAGTCTCGCAGCTTGTAGGTGACCATTCCTTCGCCGGACCCGGTCGCCTCGAGCCACTCAGTGATCGCGCGCTTGGCTTCGGCAACCCCCAGCCCATCCAGGCTCAGCGCACTGCCGGAAGAGTTGATGGCCGGGCCCTCGCCCAGATATGCCTCGCCGTCGAAGTCCTCCGGCGGCTGAACCGTACGGACGATCGGCAGCTCGAACTGCTCAGCGAAATCCCAGTCCCGCTGGTCTTGACCGGGCACCGCCATGATGGCGCCGGTGCCGTACCCCATCAGCACGTAGTCTGCAACGAAGACCGGGAGCTGCGTGCCGTTGGCCGGGTTGGTCGCGTAGGCGCCCACGAACACGCCGGTCTTATCACGCAGCTCGACCTGACGCTCGACGTCGGACTTCACCGCGGTCTTGTGCCGGTACTCGGCGACCGCCTCGGCGGGGGTCGCGTGGCCGCCGGTCCATGCCGCTGGTACTGCTCTCCCGTCCGGTCCAGTCGGCCACTCCGCCGGCATCAGCATGTCGACCAGCGGGTGCTCCGGCGCCAGCACCATATAGGTGGCGCCGAACACGGTGTCCGGCCGGGTGGTGAAGACGGTGATGCGCTCGTGCTCCCCCGCCGCCGTGGTCACCGGGAAGTCGATCCGCGCACCCTCGGACCGGCCGATCCAGTTGCGCTGCATCAGCTTGATCGGCTCGGGCCAGTCCAGCAGATCCAGGTCGTCGATCAGCCGCTGCGCATAGGCGGTGATACGCATCATCCATTGGGTCAGGTTGCGCTTGAAGACCGGGAAGTTGCCCCGCTCGCTGCGCCCCTCGGCGGTGACCTCTTCGTTGGACAGCACGGTGCCCAGCCCAGGGCTCCAGTTGACCGGCTGTTCGGCCAGGTAAACCAGCCGCTGCCGGTCGATCACCGTCCGCCGCTCGCGCTCGCTCAGATCGGCCCACCGCCGGCCGTCCGGCGTTGGCCGCGCATGGCTTTCGTACTCAGCGACAAGCTCGGCGATCGGACGCGCCTTGTTCCGCGCCTGGTCGTACCACGAGTTGAAGATCTGCAGGAAGATCCACTGGGTCCATCGGTAGTAGTCAGGGTCGATGGTCGCGAACGACCGGCGCCGGTCGTAGCCCATGCCCAGCCGGCGCAACTGGGCACGATATCCCTCGATGTTCCGTTCGGTGGTGATCCGCGGATGCTGGCCGGTCTGCACCGCGTACTGTTCGGCTGGCAGCCCGAAGGCGTCGAAGCCCATCGGGTGCAGCACGTTGTAGCCCGCCATCATTTTGTAGCGCGCATAGCAATCCGTGGCGATGTAGCCCAGCGGATGGCCGACGTGCAGTCCCGCACCCGACGGGTACGGAAACATGTCCATGACGTAGAGCTTTGGCCGCTCGCCGATCTTCTCCGGATCAGCCATTGGTCCGGCCGGATTGGGCGCCTCGAAGGTGCCCTCCTTCTCCCAGCGGTCCTGCCAGAACGCCTCAATCTCACGCGCCAGCTGGGCGGTATAGCGAAAGGGCACCCGGTCAGCCTGCTCGCCGCCGGGGGCGTCGGCGGCTGCGGCCTGCTCGGTGGTCGTCTCGGTCATGAGGGATCCTCGTCGCCGTTGATGTCGGATGTACTTCGATCGGGGCATCTTGGCGGATCGGCTGACCTCTGCCGCCTGCCTGCCCTCCTAGGCTCGGGTATGAAAAAACCCCTCGCGCACGAGGGGCTGCCGCGCCGACGGTGATGCTTGGCCGAGTCAGCGCGGCCCGGTAAGGAGCAGGCGTGCTCGCATATCAACATCGTAGCGCATCATGTGGGGGCGCCTGACCGCCGCGCCTCCCGGAGCGCACTGGCCCCCTCCGTTTCCGCTGCGTCCGCAAACCAAGCGGCACCGCTCCGCCCGTGGTGACGGCCCGGGGTTGGCCGGATTCGCATCGTGAAAGTGCAGGTCAGGGTGCGAATGCTTGCTGCCCGGCGGTCAGATGTTCTGTCAGACTTGTCCGCCATGCTCCGTCTCTTCAAACGGGACGGGGAGGATGACCATCGGGCCCGGACAGCAGCAGCCCGCGCACAGTTCCTCGCCGCCCCGACGGTCTGGCTGCGCCGGCGCGGGACGCTGCTACCACCCGAACCCAACGCAGAGCTCATCTCGGCGGGCCTGGGCCCGGACCTAACTCTCGTCGCGCTATGGGCCGGCCGGGAGGACCTGGCGGCGGCGCGTGCGGTCGAGAGGCTCGCGGACGGCACCGTCGTCGCTCGCGGCCGGGCGCCCTCGGCATACCGTGCCCTCGTGACCTGGCATGGACCGTCGCCACGGCCGCCCATGGTCATCGACGACCTCGATCTCGCCTTCCCTATCGTTCAGCCGCTACCCGACGGCGGACTCCTGGCCGTCGCGAGTCGATGCCGGCTCCACGAGGACGGCTATCCGGAGCGCAACGCCTCGGTCTACGGACCGCGCGGCTTTCTCGAACGCAACGGAACGCTTGGGGACGGGATCGAGGACGTCCAGGTGTCAGCGAGCGGACGCATTCTGGTGTCGTACTTCGATGAGGGAGTGAGCGGTGCCAACGGCTGGTCCCCGTACACGATCCCCCCGATCGGCCGAGCCGGCCTGGTCGAGTTCTCCGCGATGCTCACGCCCATCTGGCGCTATGCGCCGCCGCGCGGGCTCGCGCCGATCGCCGACTGCTACGCGATGAATGTAGTGGGAGAGTCCGTCTGGGCGACGTACTACGTCGACTTTCCGGTCGTACGGGTGGACGAGCGGCTTTCCGTCACTGCTTGGCGCAACGATATACGAGGTGCGTCGGGCCTGCTCGTTCGACGCGATCGTGTCGGTCTGGTCGGAGGTCGCGAGCCGTACGACGACCGGCTCGCGATTGCCGTGATCGACGGGCGGCGGCTGCGGGTGGAACTCGAAGCACGGCTGACGCTGCCGGATGGTGCTGAGCTGCCGAAGTCCACGTCAGCACTGTGCCGCAACGACCGGCTCGTTGTTCTGATCGGCACCGAGGTGCTTGGAGTCGATCTCGCCGATCTGGCTCCGGGCGCCAACGTAGTCCCAGCGTCCTAGGGCGGCGAGATCGAAGGGGCGCGTCCATGCGCCGCGGGCAAGACCGGGCTCGCCGTCGTGGTTGCGTGGCTGAGCACGCTGCTGCCCGACCCCCGACACTGATCTATACGCGGAACCGCGCCAGAGTTCCGTGAATCCCGGGGGAGTCGCGTGGTGATCGAAATGCTTCCGGAGTCAGTGGTGGAAGAAGGGCCCACACTGGACGATTGCCGTCAATCGGAACCAGAACCTCATCGGGCGGCTCATCGTCGTGTTGCGGCGGCCGCTCGAGTCCGTGACGCTGCTGTCCGCCGCGGAGTGGTCGGAGCTGCATTGGCACATCAGACGAACTCGAGCCGCACTTGACCAGCTTCTCCGGCCTGACCAGTACAACTATGCGTTCCTCATGAACGCTGATGTCCAGGTTCACCTGCACGTGATTCCGCGCTATCGCAGGCCGCGCGAGTGGAACGGCGACACGTTCGTCGATCCGGATTTCGGCGAGCTCTTCGGCCGGGAGCAGCGAATGCTCGATCCGCAGCGGCTCTCGCTCCTCGCTTCCCGACTAGCGGGGTACCTCTCGCAATGATGCGACCAGCTGGCCCTCCGCAGAGCACTGCCCGATTCAATGTGCAGGCGATGCATCAGGTCGTCCGTCCGCTACGCGGGTGCGCGTTCCGGTCCGGGGCTGTTCGGTTATGACGAGGGCGCTCAGGACGAGAGCGAGTACCGCGGCAACGACGATGCCGCTTGCGCTTGCGGCGAGCGGTATTGCGGCGAGCAGGAGCAGCACGATCACCCCCCGAAGCCAGCTCTGCCGACGGCCGATCCTGGCCGCGGACACCATGACGCCGAGCAGGTAGAGCGCTGGACCCCCGAGCATCACTAGTGCGCCTGCCGTATGCAGGTCGTCGCTCGGATGCGCAATCACGAGCTCGTCGCCGACCGCGGCCAGCACGATCCCGGCGACGATCGGGAGGTGGAGGTACGTGTACACATCCCGGCCAATCCGGCCGATCTCGTCCAGCGTGCTGGCGCCGATCCTTTCGGCGACCACCCCGGCCAAGCTGCCGAAGTAGAGCCACCAGAGCGACGTCGAGCTGACGAAAGCCAGTCCGAGCGCGGCCACATTTGAAGCACTCAGCTCAGTGCTGGACGCGGTCACGCCGATGAGCACGATGCTCTCCCCGAGCGCGATGATGACGAAAAGCTGGAATCGTTCGGCAAAATGCCGGCCGTCGATCTGCCATTGACTCAACGGGGTCCGTCCCATCCACGGCAGCCAGTACATGCAGAGCGGGCCGAGCAGGTCCAGTCCGAGCGCGCCGAGCCAGAGGGGCCACCGAAGGTCGTCGACCAAGCCGCCCGCCACCCACAGCGGTGCGGAGAGCATGCTCCAGCCGAGTATCTGCCGGAAGTTGTGGTTGAAGGGCCCGCTCGGGGTAACCGTGACCACGAAGGCATTACGGCCGATCTGGAGCGCCGCGTAGCTGCAGGCAAACAGCAGCGATTTAGCGCCGAAGCCGTGCGGGATCGCCACAGCCATCAGCAGGCTCGCGAGCATGACGAAGGCGAGTACGAGCCGGACCGGCACGGTGTCCGGGTCGAACCAATTCGCCATCCAGGTCGTGTAGTTCCATGCCCAGTACACGGCGATCAGCATGAACACCATCTGCGCGGCTCCCGTCCAGCTCAGGTCGGCCAGCAGATGATGGGAGAGCTGGGTTACGGCGAAGACATAGACCAGGTCGAAGAAGAGCTCGAAGAACGTCGCCCGCTGCTCGGCGCCGTCCCGGCGTCGCATATACGGAATGTCTGGGACCACATACTGCTGCTCCATCACGGGCGCAGCATATGTCTCGGCTTTACGCACGAAAACGCGTCTTCTTGCGGCCGGTAGAGCCTCACAAAAGCCGCATATCGGGCGGCGACCGATGATGACTCGTAGGTGAGAACTCAGCACGGGCGAAAGCCAGAGCGGTCAGCGGCCTCCCGCAGCTCGTCGTCGCCCGGGCGACTGAGCTCTAGGTGGTTTGGCGGCTCGGCGGAATGTTGTGGTTGAGGCGGAACACGTTGGACGGGTCGAAGCGGTCCTTCAGTGTCGTGAGGCGGCTCAGCTTCTCCTCCGAGTAGGCGCGCCGGACGCCGGCCTGGCCCTCATCGGTGAGGACGTTGACGTAGGCGCCGCTGGCGAAGGGCTCCATGCGGGCGCCGTAGCGGCGGGCCGCGGCGATCCGCCGCTCGTCCTCGGCCGGATCCAACCACCGCGCCGCTGCCACAAACTCGACAATCGCGTCCCGCTGGCTGAAGGCCGTCTCGTGGTCTCTGATGTCGGCAATCGCGCCGCCGTAGCTCTGGAAGCTGGCGGCCGGCAGAATGCTGGCCTCATCTGCGTCCGGCGCATGGTCCAGGCCCTGTGACAGGAAGGCCGCGATCGCCTCGTCGCTGAGCTGACGGAGGTAATGGCCCTTCCAGTAGCGGCGATAGGCATGCCCTTCCGGGGTGTCATCCATCGTCTGCAGGTCGAGGTAGGACACCTCGGCAACTCGCTCGGCAGCCGGCGCAAATGTGTCACGGAGAGTGGGCAGCAGTTGGCGCCCCTCCGCCGGATCGCCGATCCATACATAGCCGACGCTCGCCAGCGGCTGGCCGTGGAGGTCGGGCGGCAGGTGCGGCGGGTCGGCAACAGTACCGACCCACGCGGTCAATGTGGCCCGGCGGTCCGCCAGAGCGATCAGGTCGCGCCAGTGCCGGAAGGCCGGCGCGGCCCCCTCAGGGCGGAAGAACATGTCCGCAATGAGGGCACGGGTTCCAACCGGGTGCAGCACGAACTCAAACTCAGTCACCACGCCGAAGTTGCCGCCACCGCCGCGCAGACCCCAGAAGAGGTCGGCGTTCTCGGATCCGCTGGCCCGAACGACATCACCGTCGGCCGTGACCACCTCAAAGGAAGCAACGTTGTCACAAGACAGGCCGAACTGCCTGGCGAGCCAGCCCATACCCCCGCCGAGCGTCAGCCCGCCGACACCGGTGTGGGACACGTTCCCGGCCGTGGTCGCCAGCCCGTACTCCTGGCTCGCCCGGTCCAGCGCGCCAAGCAGCGCCCCACCTTGCACCCATGCTCGCCGCCGTTCCGGGTCGACCCGCACCGAACCCATCGGCGAGAGGTCGATCATTAGTCCACCGTCGGCGACCGGCAGCCCGAGCACACTGTGCCCGCCGCACCGCACGCCGATCTCGAAGCCCTGGTCATGCCCGGCGCGGATCGTCCGGGCGACGTCGGCCGTGCTCGCGCATTCGACGATCGCTGCCGGCCGCCGGTCGACCATCGCGTTCCACACCCGGCGGGCCATCTCATATGTGGAATCCCCGGGCTGGACCACCTGACCGTCGAGATCCGGAACGAGGTCCGCGATGTCACCCATCAGCTGCCCCTCTCGAGAGTTCGAACGTCGCCGCCAGCCGGGCCCTACCAGCTCTTAGCCGACCGGGCCCGGCCGGGGGTCGCCGGATTAGCCGGCGGAAGCGGCAGGTGGGATGTTCTGGTTGACGCGAAAGACATTGAATGGGTCGTAACGGCGCTTGATGACCGACAGGCGTTCCCACGTGTCGCCCGGATAGGCCGCGCGGACCCGCGCCTCGCTCTCGTCGCCGAGGAAGTTGACGTAGGCCCCGGCATCGCTCTGCTGCAATGCGCTCCCGAACTCGGCGACCCACTTCTCGTGCTCCGCCGCCTCGTTCGGGTTCTGGTAGAGCGCGGCAAGGTTCACCATGATCCGGCTCTGCCGGTGGGCATACGCGGTCGCGTCAGCCGGCACCCGCCCGACCGCGCCGCCAAGCACCCTGAGCTGGGCCGCGCTCATCATCCCCGTCGAAGCCTGCAGGTGGTCGAGGATCGTCTCGGCCACGGCACCGTCGACCTGGTCGATGAACATAGTCCGCGCCGCCGAGACCGGTCGATAACTCTCGTCTACGGGCGGATAAATCTCCGGGTAGGACATCGGCCTGACCATGTCGACGATCGGCTGGCCGAGCGCCCGGAAAGGCGCCATGGCCTGCTGCCCGGCATCGACAGCTCCCGCGTAGCACAGGAAGGCTATGATGACGAGCTTGCCGTGTTGGTCTTCTGGGACGAACGGCATCGGCGGCGCCGGCATCACGTTGGCGATCGTAGAAAGCTCCTCGGCCGCCGCCTCCGCGGCGGCAATGAAGCCGGCGATCGTCTCGGCCGTCGCGGGAAGCATCAGCATGCCACCGACAATCTGCGGAACTTCGAACAGCCGGTACTTGAAGCGGGTGGCGACACCGAAGTTACCGCCACCACCGCGGATCGCCCAGAACAGATCGGGCTCCGTCTTCTCGTCGGTATGAACCAGCTCACCATCGGCGGTAACGATCTCAGCCGCAAGGAGAGCATCGACGGTGAGGCCGTGCTTGCGGCTGAGATAGCCGACACCGCCACCAAGAGTGATCCCGCCGATCCCGACCGAGGCCGTGTCGCCAAATCCAGTCGCGAGCCCGTGCGCAGCGACCGCCGTTGAGTACTCCCCCGCGGTCAATCCCGTCTCGGCCCAAGCAGTGCGCCCGCCAACATCGATGTCGATGGCACGCATCTGCGACAAATCGAGGACGATGCCGCCCTCGGATGTGCCATGACCGGCGCCACTATGGCCGCCACTGCGCACGGCCAGCTCCAGCCCGGTCTCTCTGGCGAGTCTGATCAGTCGCGAGACCTCACCCACGTCGACTGGTCGGACAATCACCGCGGGACGGCGGTCGACCACGCCGGAGAAGACCATCCGAGCCTTGTCATACTCCGCGTCGCTCGGAGCGATGACCCGTCCGTCGAATTCGGAGCGCAGTTGCGATATGGAGAGTGCGGCGGTGCTAGCCATCCGTGATCGAAGACCTTCCTGCTTGATGGTGACTTCACGCATGTCTTTCTCGTACGAGCAGTGCAGGTTGAGAGCCTAGGCTCGCCGCGGTCGGCATACCCGAGCCAATTCACGGCCGATTTCCAGGACCAATCTGCTTGGCGCTGCCCCTGCCCACGTCCTCTCACAGCCTGCCGGCGGGCACCGACAAACCCGCGGCGGAGGACACCTCGCACCTGGTTTGACCCCGCTCGCGGTCAAGACTCATCGGTCTCCTGGCCGTGACTTGACGAGAACCGCATCGGCGCCGGGGGTGGCGGTGCAGCGGGCCCATGTCCCCGGATGCAAGGCCACTGGCTTCGCCCAGTCCATTCCCGGCCAGGGTTGACACATTCCCATATAGGCATATGATTTGCGTTATGGCCCGGGCAGCGACGACAACGGACGCGTTCAACGC